>NZ_JBVJNN010000044.1:0-56712 GCF_055583685.1 Streptomyces sp. NPDC104581 | reverse complement strand
CCCGCGTTTTTTTCCCTCTCCCTTCCCCCCTCTCCCCCCCCCCCCCCCCCCCCCCCCCCCCCCCCCCCCCCCCCCCCCCCCCCCCCCCCGCTCCAGTGTTGAGGCTCCAAGCCGAGGTCAGACCTCGACGACCACGGGCAGGATCATCGGGCGTCGGCGGTAGGTGTCCGATACCCACTTCCCCACCGCTCGCCGTACCAGCTGCTGGAGTTGGTGCGGCTCGGCGACGCCGTCCGACGCCGATTTCCCGATGATCTCCTCGATCTTGGGGATGACGGCGGCGAAGGCGGAGTCCTCGATGCCGGATCCGCGCGCCTGGATATGCGGACCGCCCACGACCTTCCCGGTCGTCGAATCCACCACCAGGAACACGGAGATGATGCCCTCGTCGCCGAGGATGCGGCGGTCCTTGAGGGAGGTCTCGGTCACGTCTCCGACCGAGAGACCGTCGACGTACACGTAACCCGCCTGGACCTTGCCGACGATTCTGGCCCTGCCGTCGACCAGGTCGACGACCACTCCGTCCTCGGCGATGACGATGTGGTCCTTCGGGACCCCCGTCAGCGCGCCCAGTTCGGCGTTGGCGCGCAGGTGGCGCCACTCGCCGTGCACCGGCATGAGGTTCTTCGGCTTGCAGATGTTGTAGAAGTACAGGAGTTCGCCGGCCGAGGCGTGGCCCGAGACATGGACCTTCGCGTTGCCCTTGTGGACAACGTTGGCGCCCCAGCGGGTCAGGCCGTTGATCACGCGGTAGACCGCGTTCTCGTTGCCCGGGATGAGGGACGACGCCAGGATCACCGTGTCACCGGGGACGATCCTGATCTGGTGGTCGCGGTTGGCCATGCGGGAGAGCGCGGCCATCGGTTCGCCCTGTGAGCCGGTGCAGACGAGCACGACCTCGCTGTCCGGCAGGTCGTCGAGCGTCTTGACGTCGACGACGAGTCCGGCCGGGACCTTCAAGTAGCCCAGGTCCCGTGCGATCCCCATGTTCCTGACCATGGAGCGGCCGACGAAGGCGACCCTGCGGCCGTACTCGTGGGCCGCGTCGAGGATCTGCTGGATGCGGTGGACGTGGCTGGCGAAACTCGCCACGATGATCCGCTTCTGGGCACTGGCGAAGACCTGCCGCAGGACGTTCGAGATGTCCCGCTCGGGCGGGACGAAGCCCGGCACCTCGGCATTGGTCGAGTCGGAGAGCAGCAGATCGATGCCCTCCTCGCCGAGTCTCGCGAAGGTCGGCAGGTCGGTCAGCCGGCGGTCCAGCGGGAGCTGGTCCATCTTGAAGTCGCCGGTGTGGACCACCATTCCCGCGGGGGTGCGGATGGCGACGGCCAGCGCGTCCGGGATCGAGTGGTTGACCGCGACGAACTCGCAGTCGAACGGGCCGATGCGCTCGCGGTGGCCCTCGGTCACTTCGAGGGTGTACGGGCGGATGCGGTGCTCTTGGAGCTTGGCCTCGATGAGGGCGAGGGTCAGCTTGGAGCCGATGAGGGGGATGTCCGGCTTGAGCCGGAGGAGGAAGGGGACACCACCGATGTGGTCCTCGTGGCCATGGGTGAGGACGATGCCCTCGATGTCGTCGAGGCGCTCACGGATGGTGGTGAAGTCCGGGAGGATCAGATCGATGCCCGGCTGCTCCTCTTCGGGGAAGAGGACGCCGCAGTCGACGATCAGCAGACGGCCGTTGTATTCGAAGACCGTCATGTTGCGGCCGATTTCGCCGAGGCCACCGAGCGGGGTGACGCGCAGGCCGCCCTTGGGCAGCTTCGGCGGGGCGCCGAGTTCGGGATGCGGATGACTCAAAAGACTCTCCTCACCACACACGCCACGTACCGGTGAGGCACGTGGCGCGCATGACATTCGTGCACTTGCTGTCGCACTTGCTTGTTGTCCGAGTGGGGCCGAATGCCCTGTACTTTCGGTGTTCGGTTATTCAGTTGTGAAGTCCGGGTTATTCGGTATCCATGGAACCTGGTCCATGGATCCTGTTCGTGAAGGCGGCGCCTCGATCAGAGTTCTACCCCGCCGGCTGCGAGATCGATCTTGAGCTGCGCCGTCTCGTGCTCCGTGAGCTCGACGAGCGGCAGCCGCAGCGGGCCGGCCGGCAGCCGCTGAAGGGTGAGCGCCGCCTTGGTGGTGATGACTCCCTGCGTGCGGAACATGCCGGTGAAGACGGGGAGCAGCTTCTGGTGGATCTCCGTGGCCTTCTGGACGTCGCCGGAGACATGGGCGTCGAGCATCGCGCGCAGTTCCGGTGTGACCACGTGGCCGACGACGGAGACGAAGCCGATGGCGCCGACCGCGAGGAGCGGCAGGTTGAGCATGTCGTCGCCCGAGTACCAGGGGAGGCCGCTCTGCGCGATGACCCAGCTGGCTCGGCCGAGGTCACCCTTGGCGTCCTTGTTGGCGACGATACGGGGGTGCTGGGCGAGACGGATGAGCGTCTCGGTGTCGATGGGCACGCCGCTTCGGCCGGGGATGTCGTACAGCATCACCGGCAGTTCCGTCGCGTCGGCGATGGCGGTGAAGTGCCGGAAGAGGCCCTCCTGCGGGGGCTTGTTGTAGTACGGGGTCACCGCGAGCAGGCCGTGCGCGCCGGTTCGTTCGGCGGTGCGGGCGAGCTCGACGCTGTGCCGGGTGTCGTTGGTGCCGATGCCGGCGACGACATGGGCGCGGTCTCCGACCGCCTCCAGGACCGCCCGTACGAGCTGGTCTTTCTCCGCGTCGCTGGTGGTCGGGGACTCACCGGTGGTGCCGTTGATGATCAGGCCGTCGTTGCCTGCGTCCACCAGATGGCTGGCGAGTCGCTGGGCGCCGTCGAGATCGAGCGCGCCTTCCGCCGTGAAGGGCGTGACCATGGCGGTGAGGACCCGCCCGAAGGGGGTCTGCGGAGTGGAGATCGGAGCCATGGGTAACACGCTACTCGCTGCTCGGCTCGGCGTGTCCCCTCGGGGGCACACGGGCAGGTCGTGGGCCCGTGGTGCCTGTACGGGCCCCGGGGTGACGGGCGCCGTGGGACTGCCCGTGACTCTCGGTGACGGACCCCTGGAGGGGCGGTGTACGGAGCCCGGCACTGACTGCTCGGGGGTTCAGGCAGTGCCGGGTCCGTCTGATCAGCCTAGATGAACTACTCGAAACGCCGCAATCCGGACACTGGCCGCCCCAGTGGCACATCTGTGCGCAATGCCAGCCCTGCGGGGCCCGCGACGCGCTACGGCGCCACCCTGCCGTTGCCGTTGAAGGCGGCGTGCGTGAGCGGCATGAGCCGCGCCCACTGCTCCTCCATCTTCTCGCCGACCATCTCGATCTCCCGCTGCGGGAAGGACGGGACCCTGGCCGCCTCGTGCTGGGTGCGCAGCCCGAGGAAGTGCATCAGAGAGCGTGCGTTGCACGTCGCGTACATCGACGAGTAGAGGCCCACGGGCAGCACCGCGCGGGCCACCTCGCGGGCGACCCCGGCCGCCAGCATCTCCTGGTACGCCTCGTACGCCTGGCGGTACGACTCCGTCATCGTGCGCTCGGTGAGGTCCTGCTGCTCCTGGGTGCCGTCGACGAAGACGTACTTGCCGGGGCGGCCCTCCTGGACGAGCTTGCGCGAGGCGTCGGGGACGTAGAAGACGGGCTGGAGCTCCCGGTAGCGCCCGGATTCCTCGTTGTAGGACCAGCCGACCCGGTGCCTCATGAACTCGCGGAAGACGAAGATCGGGGCGCTGATGAAGAAGGTCATCGAGTTGTGCTCGAAAGGGCTGCCGTGGCGGTCGCGCATCAGGAAGTTGATGAGGCCCTTGGAACGCTCGGGGTCCTTGGAGAGCTCCTCCAGCGACTGTTCGCCGGCCGTGGAGACGCGCGCGGCCCACAGGACGTCAGAGTCACCCGCGCTGTGCTTCACCAGGTCGACGGTCACCTCACTGCGGAAGCTGGGCTTGGTCTCGGCGGAGATCTCACTCACCGGGCGGGGTCCTTCCTGTCACGTCCAAGGGGCGGCGCCCACTCTACGACCAGGCACTCCGGCCACTGGCGACGACTCCGGTCACCCGCGGCACCGTACGAGTGGACATCCCCGACGCCTTTCCGCAGGTCGTGCTGTTGTTCGTCAATTCGGCGAAATCGGGCACCAAATGACCGTGCCACGCGTCTGACTCAGTAGTGGCGTCCGGGCACTTCACCCGCAGCCGACCCACCTCTCCCCCGCACGACCGCAAGGAGTTCACTCCCATGTTCCGCCGGCGTGAAGCCGTCCCGTTCGCATTCGTCGCCGAGGCCGACCGCTTCCGCAGCAACATCACTCCGCCTCCCAGGCAACGGATCAGCCGGTCCGAGCTGATGAGTCGCACACTCGTCGGGCTGGTCATCGCGGCCGGGCTCACCGGTTCGCTGCTGTTCGGGCTGCCGTCCCTCGAATCGGGCCGGCCCTCCGGGCAGACACAGCAGCCCACGGCGTCCCAGGGCCGCTGACCCGTCCGGCCCCCCTGAGTGGTCCTGCCCGGGTGCTCCTCGATAACCTCAGCCAGCACCGCCCGATCGAGCGTGCTTGTGAGTGAGGATCAGTCGTGCCCCTGCCCTTCCTGACGGCCGACCGTGCGTTTGACGCGACCGGCGACGACGTCGCGCTCCCGTTCGACGACCACGACAGCTGGCGCCGCCCGTACCGTCCCGGACCGTGGCGGGTGGGCGCGTCCGCGCTGCTCCTGCTGCTCGCCTCGTTCGTGCTGCTCGCGACGATGATCATCGCGTTCGCCGGGGCGACGTCCGGCGCCGCCGTATGTCTCGGTATCGCGCTGGTGGTGATCGCCGTCGCACTGCGACTGCTCCGGGTGGGCGCGTGGGTCAGTCTCCACGGCGTACGGCGCGTGGGTCTGCTCACGACGAAGACCGTGCCGTGGAGAGAGGCCGCGGAGGTGCGCACGGTGCAGCAGCCGGTGCGCTGGCTGGGGCTGCCGCGGACGGTGCAGGGGCAGGCGCTCCTGCTCGTGCTCCATGACGGCGAGAAGCGGCTGCTGCTCACGGACCACAACGCGGACTTCCTGTCGCGACCCGAGGCCTTCGACCGGGCGGCGGACACGGTCGAGGCGTGGGGCGACGAGTACCGCCGGGGCTGAACCGGCGCACCGTAGTCGCGAGTTGGCCGCGGGCATGGTCCCCGGAACGGAAACCGAACGAACGCCGGTTGGACGTCGGCCGGGCATCGGCGGGGCATCGATCGGGCGCCTCGTGCCAGGTGCCGACGGGGCGGATCGCGCGGGACCGACCGGTCCGTTGGAGCTGATCGACCGAGGGCGCCGCGAAGTCGCGGCGCCCTCGCCGCATCCCGTCCGGGGCTCAGCTCCGCGTCACTCCGCGGCCGTCGCCGGGTTCGCCCCGTGCAGCGCGATGGCGTGGCGCATCGCCTCACGGGCCCTGGGAGTGTCGCCGGCGTCGCGGTAGGCGACCGCGAGACGGAACCAGCAGCGCCAGTCCCCCGGAGTGTCCTCGGTCTCGGCACGGCGGGCGGCGAACACGGCGTCCGCCGAGGCCCGGTCGACGCGGCCGCTCGCGGTGCGCGCCAGTTCGTCGACCGGCAGGCCGCCCTCGGCGTCCAGCTCGGCGGCGAGCCGGTTGGCCCGCTGGACGAACCGGGTGTTCTGCCAGAGGAACCAGGCCCCGATGGCCGGCAGCACCAGCACCGCGATCCCGAACGTGACGGTCAGCGGCGTACCGATGCCGATGAGCGCGACGCCGCGGCCGCCGGCCAGGACGAAGTAGCCGACGAGGACGGTGGCCATGACGAAGTACATGATCTTGGCGCGCACGGTGGTCAGTCCGGCAGGTTCAGATCGAGGAAGTGTTCCAGGCCGAAGGTGAGGCCCGGTGCGGTGCCCACCCGGCGGACACCGAGGAGGATTCCCGGCATGAAGCTGCTGTGGTGCAGGGAGTCGTGGCGGATGGTGAGGGTCTCCCCCTCGCCGCCGAGCAGGACCTCCTGGTGGGCGAGCAGCCCCCGGAGGCGTACGGAGTGCACCCGGACCCCGTCGACGTCCGCGCCGCGCGCCCCGTCCAGCGCCGTGACCGTGGCGTCGGGCTGGGGCGGGGAGCCGGCCCGGGCGCGGGCGGCGGCGATCAGCTGGGCGGTGCGGGCGGCGGTGCCCGAGGGGGCGTCGGCCTTGTTGGGATGGTGCAGCTCGACGACCTCGGCGGACTCGAAGTAGCGGGCCGCAGCCTGCGCGAACTTCATGGTGAGGACGGCGCCGATGGAGAAGTTGGGCGCGATGAGCACGCCCGTCCCCGGGGAGGCCGCCAGCACCGTCTCCAGCTGCCCGAGGCGGTCGTCGGTCCAGCCGGTGGTGCCGACGACGGCGTGGATGCCGTGGCGTACGAGGAAGTCGAGGTTGCCCATCACCGCGGTGGGAGTGGTCAGTTCGACGGCGACCTGGGCTCCCGTGTCGACGAGGGTCTCCAGTTTGTCGCCGCGCCCGAGGGTGGCGACCAGTTCCATGTCGTCGGCGGCCTCGACGGCCCGTACGGCTTCGGAGCCGATCCGGCCGTTGGCGCCGAGAACGGCCACCCGCAGTTTGGTGCTCATCGCTCTGCTTCCTTAGGAGGCTGGGAGGACGGGGGTCAGACGACGGCTTCGTCGAGGCGGTCGGCCTGCTTGTCCTTGAGGGGGCCGATGACCGACAGCGAGGGGCGCTGTCCCAGTACGTCGCGTGCCACGGCGCGCACGTCGTCGGGCGTGACGGCGGCTATCCGGGCGAGCATGTCGTCCACGGACATCTGGGTGCCCCAGCACAGCTCGCTCTTGCCGATGCGGTTCATCAGCGCGCCGGTGTCCTCCAGGCCGAGGACGGTGGAGCCGGAGAGCTGCCCGACGGCGCGGCCGATCTCCTCGTCGCCGAGTCCTTCGGACGCTACCTGGTCCAGCCCGTCGCGGCAGATCTTCAGCACGTCGTGGACCTGGCTGGGGCGGCAGCCCGCGTAGACGCCGAAGAGTCCGCAGTCGGCGAAGCCGGAGGTGTACGAGTAGACGCTGTAGGCGAGGCCGCGCTTCTCCCGTACCTCCTGGAAGAGCCGGGAGCTCATGCCGCCGCCGAGGGCCGTGCTGAGGACCCCCAGGGCCCACCGGCGCTCGTCGGTGCGGGAGAGGCCCGGCATGCCCAGGACGATGTGCGCCTGCTCCGTCTTGCGGTTCAGCAGCTCGACGCGGCCCGCGGTGCGCAGGTCGCGCCGGCCCTCGCGCGGGGCGACCGGGACGGCGTCCGTACGGGTGAGGGCCCCGGCCTTCTCGAAGGCGCGGCGTACCTGCCGTACGACGGTGGCGTGGTCGACGTTGCCCGCGGCGGCGACGACCAGGTGCGTCGGGTCGTAGTGCTTCTTGTAGAAGCGGGCGATCCGGGTGCGGTCCAGGGCGTTGACGGTGTCGACGGTGCCGAGGACGGGGCGGCCGAGGGGGGTGTCGCCGAGCATGGTGTGCGAGAAGAGGTCGTGCACGCAGTCGCCCGGGTCGTCCTCGGTCATGGCGATCTCTTCGAGGATGACGCCGCGCTCGGCGTCGACGTCCTCGGCGTCGATGAGCGAGCCCGTGAGCATGTCGCACACGACGTCGATGGCGAGGGGGAGGTCGGTGTCGAGCACGCGCGCGTAGTAGCAGGTGTACTCCTTCGCCGTGAAGGCGTTCATCTCGCCGCCGACCGCGTCTATGGCGGAGGAGATGTCGAGGGCGCTGCGCTTCTTGGTGCCCTTGAAGAGGAGGTGTTCCAGATAGTGCGTGGCGCCGTTGAGCGTGGGCGTCTCGTCGCGTGAGCCGACCTGTACCCAGATGCCGAAGGTCGCCGACCGTACGGACGGCAGGGTCTCGGTGACGACGCGCAGGCCGCCGGGGAGGGTCGTTCGGCGGACGGTGCCGATGCCGTTCTGCCCCTCCAGGAGGGTTTGGGTACGGGCGACGGCCCGTACCTCCGAGGAGGTGCGGGCCGTCGTCGTGGAACTACGAAACGTCACTGGGAGGCTTCGTCCTTCTGGTCGTTCTGCTTGTCGTTCTTCTCTTCGTCCTCGCCCTCGATCACGGGGATCAGGGAGAGCTTGCCGCGCTGGTCGATCTCGGCGATCTCGACCTGGACCTTCTGGCCGACGCCGAGGACGTCCTCGACGTTCTCGACGCGCTTGCCGCCGGCGAGCTTGCGGATCTGCGAGATGTGCAGCAGACCGTCCTTGCCGGGGAGCAGCGACACGAACGCGCCGAAGGTGGTGGTCTTGACGACCGTACCCAGGTAGCGCTCGCCGACCTCCGGCATGGTCGGGTTGGCGATGCCGTTGATCGTGGCGCGGGCGGCCTCGGCGGCCGGTCCGTCGGCGGCACCGATGTAGATGGTGCCGTCGTCCTCGATCGTGATGTCGGCGCCGGTGTCCTCCTGGATCTGGTTGATCATCTTGCCCTTGGGGCCGATGACCTCACCGATCTTGTCCACGGGGATCTTGACGGTGATGATCCGCGGGGCGTTCGGGGACATCTCGTCCGGGACGTCGATGGCCTCGTTCATCACATCGAGGATGTGGAGGCGGGCGTCGCGGGCCTGCTTCAGCGCGGCGGCCAGGACCGAGGCGGGGATGCCGTCGAGCTTGGTGTCGAGCTGGAGCGCGGTGACGAACGTCTTCGTACCGGCGACCTTGAAGTCCATGTCGCCGAATGCGTCCTCCGCACCGAGGATGTCGGTGAGGGCGACGTAGTGCGTCTTGCCGTCGATCTCCTGGGAGATCAGGCCCATGGCGATACCGGCGACGGGGGCCTTGAGGGGCACACCGGCGTTCAGCAGCGACATGGTGGAGGCGCAGACCGAGCCCATGGACGTCGAGCCGTTGGAGCCCAGCGCCTCGGAGACCTGGCGGATCGCGTACGGGAACTCCTCGCGCGTCGGCAGCACCGGCACGATGGCGCGCTCGGCGAGCGCTCCGTGGCCGATCTCGCGGCGCTTGGGCGAACCGACGCGGCCGGTCTCACCGACGGAGTACGGCGGGAAGTTGTAGTTGTGCATGTAGCGCTTGCGGGTCACCGGCGAGAGGGTGTCCAACTGCTGCTCCATGCGCAGCATGTTGAGGGTGGTGACGCCCAGGATCTGCGTCTCGCCACGCTCGAACAGCGCGGAGCCGTGCACGCGCGGGATGGCCTCGACCTCGGCGGCGAGCGTACGGATGTCCGTGACGCCGCGGCCGTCGATGCGGACCTTGTCCTTGATGACGCGCTCGCGGACCAGGGACTTCGTCAGCGCGCGGTACGCACCGGAGATCTCCTTCTCGCGGCCCTCGAACTGCGGGAGCAGCTTCTCGGCGGCGAGGTCCTTGACGCGGTCCAGCTCGGTCTCTCGGTCCTGCTTGCCGGCGATGGTGAGCGCCTGGGACAGCTCGCTCTTCACGGCGGCGGTGAGGGCCTCCAGGACGTCGTCCTGGTAGTCGAGGTAGACCGGGAACTCGCCGGTGGGCTTGGCGGCCTTGGCGGCGAGGTCGGCCTGGGCCTTGCAGAGCGCCTTGATGAAGGGCTTCGCGGCCTCCAGGCCGGCGGCGACGATCTCCTCGGTGGGAGCGTCCGCGCCGTCGGCGACGAGCTGGATGGTCTTCGTGGTGGCCTCGGCCTCGACCATCATGATCGCGACGTCGCCGTCCTCCAGGACGCGGCCGGCGACGACCATGTCGAAGACGGCGTCCTCCAGCTCGGTGTGCGTCGGGAACGCGACCCACTGGCCCTTGATCAGGGCGACACGGGTGCCGCCGATCGGGCCGGAGAAGGGCAGGCCGGCCAGCTGCGTGGAGCAGGAGGCGGCGTTGATCGCGACCACGTCGTACAGGTGGTCGGGGTTGAGGGCCATGATCGTCTCGACGATCTGGATCTCGTTGCGCAGGCCCTTCTTGAAGGAGGGGCGCAGCGGCCGGTCGATGAGGCGGCAGGTGAGGATCGCGTCCTCGGAGGGCCGGCCCTCGCGGCGGAAGAACGAGCCGGGGATCTTGCCGGCCGCGTACTGCCGCTCCTCGACGTCCACCGTGAGGGGGAAGAAGTCGAGCTGGTCCTTGGGCTTCTTGGAAGCGGTGGTGGCCGACAGCACCATGGTGTCGTCGTCCAGGTACGCGACGGCGGAGCCGGCGGCCTGCTTGGCCAGGCGGCCCGTCTCGAAGCGGATGGTGCGGGTGCCGAAGGTGCCGTTGTCGATGACGGCTTCGGCGTAGTGGGTCTCGTTCTCCACCAGTGGTTCTCCGTTGCTTGTCGTTGTCGTCTTTCGTCCCGCCGCCCGTGTGGCGGGGGGACAGGCGGAGAAGCGCTCCTTGGTGCGGGCCGGTCTTCGATCGAAGCTCCCGGGGCGCGGCGTGGGCCGCGGGCGGCGTTCGCCGCGCCGTTCCGGGGGCCACTACCGAGGACCGGCGGCGGCGGAGGGGCGCTTCCCCTCGTCGGTGGGTGGTGCCTTCTGTCGTGCGGGGTGGTGCTGATCGTGCTCGTCGTGCTGGTGTCGCGGCACTGCTTCTCAGCGGTGTCCGGGAGCTGTGCTCCTGCGAACAGGTTACTGAGCTTCGCGCGCATACGGCGAAGGGAGCGGTTCCCGGTGTGTGGGAACCGCTCCCTTCACGGCGTGCTACTTGGCGCCGCCGGCCGCACCGCGGCGGATGCCCAGGCGGTCGACCAGCGCACGGAAGCGCTGGATGTCCTTCTTCGCCAGGTACTGCAGCAGGCGGCGGCGCTGGCCGACCAGGATGAGCAGACCGCGGCGGGAGTGGTGGTCGTGCTTGTGCGTCTTCAGGTGCTCGGTCAGGTCCGAGATACGGCGCGAGAGCATCGCGACCTGGACCTCGGGGGAGCCGGTGTCGCCTTCCTTGGTGGCGAACTCCGACATGATCTGCTTCTTCGTAGCGGCGGCAAGCGGCACGCGTACTCCTCGTGGGTCTTCGTGGCCATCGAGTGCCCCAGGTCGTATTCGCTGGGGATCTTCGGTTACTCGGGTGGCGGGGATGAGGCGCCGTTGACGGGGTCGCTGTTTCCGGTCGCACCGGGAACGCGTACACAAACGGCCGTCACACAGCGTACCAGCCAGTCAGGACGTCAACGCACGGATGGAGTGGTAGACGTCGAACACCGCGAGGCAGAGGGGAACGACCGTCAGTAGTACGAAGGACTCGGCGATCTCCAGAAAGCGTCCCCAGAAGGGCGTGACGCCCTTGCGGGGGACGATCAGCCCTATGGCGATGATCAGCGCGGCGATGCCGGCGATGGCGGCGGTCAGCCAGACCGTACGGATGTCGAGGCCCGCGCCGTCACCGCGCAGGGCGTCGCGGATCAGCCCCTCCGGGGGGTTGAGGCAGAGCCCGAGCCCCAGCAGGACGAGGGCGCCGAGGCCGGCGGCGAGGGCGCAGCCGACCTGCGCCGTGTAACTGAAGAGGTGGGCGCGCATCAGCATGGCGATACCGGTGGCGAGGGCGAGGAGCTGGCCCCAGACGCCGTCGGAGAAGCCGAGTACGGCGGCGGCGCCGACAGCCACCAGGGCGCAGCCGCCGACCAGGCCGACGAGCAGTTCGTGGCCGCGCCGGGCCTGGGCGGCGATGCGCTCGGGGTCGACGGGCGCCGGGGGCGCGGGGTCGGTCCCGTAGTCTCCGGCGGCCGTACGGGGCGGTTCGAAGCCGATGGGGAGCCGGGCGAAGCGGGTGGAGAGGCCGGGCAGGAAGGCGAGTGTTCCTACGGAGAGCGCGGCGCACACGGCGGCGGTCTCGGCGGGCGCCATGTCGGTCGTGATGGCGACGAACGTCACCAGGAGGCCGACGGTGGAGGCGAACACGAACGCGACGAAGGGGCTGTCGCCGGCGGGGGTGACGATCACCAGGATCACCGAGGCGACCAGTACGGCGGCGCAGGCCAGCAGGAACTGGAGTCTGCCGATGCCCTGGCCGTCCGCGAAGGGCAGCAGTCCGGACCCGGCGACGGCGGCGTTGGCCATCGAGCCGATGCCGAGCGCGACGGACGAGCCGCGGTCGTCGTACACCCGGGCCCGTACGCCGGCGAGGGCGAGCAGCAGGACGGCGGTGACGCCGGCCAGGATGCCCGGGAGGCCGTGGGTGTCGTGGCGCGGGTCGGCGGTCCACAGGACGAAGGCGAGCAGCGTCAGCAGGACGGATCCGCCGAGGAGGCCGGCGCCGCGCATGGCTCTGTCGGTCCACAGGGTGCGGTCGCGGGCGACCGCGGACGCGACGGCGTCGGAGACGTCGTCGAAGACCGCGGGGGGCAGGGATTCGGCGAAGGGCCGCAGCGACAGCAGTTCGCCGTCCAGGATGCGCTGGGAGGCCAGGGAGCGGGCGCTGTCGAGGACGGTGCCGTCGCGGCGTACGAGGTGGTATCCGACGGGGGCGCCCGCCTCGGGGCTCTGGCCGGAGAGCCGCAGGATCTCCGGGTGGAGGTCGGCCACGGCGATGTCCTCGGGCAGCGCCACGTCGATACGGCCGTCCGGGGCGACGACGGTGATCCGGCAGAAGCCGGTCCCACCGCTGGACGGGGCCGGAGCGCCCGGCTGACCGGTGCCGGTGGCCGCCGCTTGGGCCGTCATACTCACGTGCTGCATCCCCTCGTGGTTCCCATGCGCCCGATGCCGCGTTGTGCTGTGAATGACCCGTTTTTTTGCGGGAGTTCATCGCTGCGCAAACGCGTCCGGTCACCCTACCGCCGGGCGTCGGCCACCTGCGCAAGTAGGATCCTTGCCCGCGGATGGAGGCCCGTCGCCACGGGGGCGCCGGTGGGAACTTCACCGTCCGGCAAGGGAATTGGTGAGCAGTGAGTCAGATCGTCGTCAAGCGCCCGCCGCGGGCTCTGCCCGCCGACGTACCGGGCGAGCAGATGCAGGTGCAACCCCCTCCGCCGCTGCCCAGGGGGCAGCAGGAGGGCGCGCTCATGCAGTTGCTCCCGATGCTGGGCATGGGCGGTTCGGTCGTCTTCTTCTTCATGACGCCGAATCCGATCATGCGGATCATGGGCATGGTGATGATCGCCTCGACGATCGCCATGGCGATCGCGATGCTCGTGCGGCACCGGCGCGGGACCCAGGGCGAACTCGCCGACATGCGGCGTGACTACCTCAAGTACCTGACGCAGACGCGGCGTACGGTGCTGCGGACGGCGCGACTGCAACGGGACGCGCAGTACTACCTGCATCCGTCCCCGGAGCAGCTGTGGGCGCTGGTCGCCGAGGGCAGCCGGGTGTGGGAACGGCGCGTCGCGGACGACGACTTCGGGCAGGTGCGCATCGGGCTCGGCAGCCAGCAGCTCGCCACCCCGCTGATCGCGCCCGAGACCGCGCCCGTGGACGAGCTGGAGCCGCTGACCGCCGGGGCGATGCGCCAGTTCCTCAACGCGCACAGCGTGCTGGACGGACTGCCGATGGCCGTCTCGCTGCGTGCCTTCTACCACCTGACCGTGACCGGCGAGGCCGAGTCGGTGCGCTCCACGGCGCGCGCGATGGTCGGTTCACTCGCCTCGCTGCACTCGCCCGAGGACCTGGTGATCGCCGTCGTGGCCGGACGGGGCGCGGCGCCGGCGTGGGAGTGGGCGAAGTGGCTGCCGCACGTGCAGGCGCAGGGACCCGGTGACGGGGCGGGCAGCCGCCGGCTGATCACCTCGGACGTGCGGGAGCTGGAGGAGATGCTGGCGGGGCGGCTGGAGGGCCGCCCGCGGTTCCAGTCCGGCGGGCATCCGCTGCTGGACCAGCCGCACATCGTGGTGGTGCTGGACGGACTGTCGCTGCCCTCCGTCTCGGCGCTCGCGGCCCCGGAGGGTCTCCAGGGGGTGACGATCGTCGAGGTCGTACCCGGCGAGGTCACCGGGGCGCGCGGCAGCCTGGCCGTGGTGGTGCATCCCGGCTCGCTGCGGCTGGAGTCGGGGCACGGCATGGTCTACGACGGGGAGCCCGACCGGCTGAGCCCGGAGGCCGCCGAGGCGCTGGCCCGTCAGCTCGCGCCGCTGCGGGCGGCGACGGGAGGTGACGACGACGACGAACCGCTGCTCGCCAATCTCGACTTCACCGATCTGCTGAACCTCGGGGACGCGGCGTCCGTCGACGTCACCCGCACGTGGCGGCCCCGTTCGCAGGCGGAGCGGCTGCGCGTGCCGATCGGTGTCGGTGAGGACGGCGCGCCCGTGATGCTGGACCTGAAGGAGGCGGCGCAGGAGGGCATGGGGCCGCACGGGCTGTGTGTCGGCGCCACCGGCTCCGGCAAGTCCGAACTGCTGCGCACGCTGGTGCTGGGGCTCGCCGTCACGCACTCGTCGGAGACGCTGAACTTCGTCCTCGCGGACTTCAAGGGCGGTGCCACCTTCGCGGGCATGTCCCAGATGCCGCACGTCGCCGCGGTGATCACCAACCTCGCGGACGACCTCACGCTGGTCGACCGCATGGGTGACTCCATCCGCGGCGAGCTGAACCGGCGTCAGGAGATGCTGCGCGACGCGGGCAACTACGCCAACATCCACGACTACGAGAAGGCGCGCGCCGCGGGCTCCCCGTTGCAGCCCATTCCTTCGCTGGTCCTGGTCATCGACGAATTCAGTGAACTCCTGACAGCGATGCCGGACTTCATCGAGATGTTCGTCCAGATCGGGCGCATCGGGCGTTCGCTGGGCGTGCATCTCCTGCTGGCGTCGCAGCGGTTGGAGGAGGGCCGGCTGCGGGGGCTTGAGACGTACCTGTCCTACCGCATCGGTCTGCGCACCTTCTCGGCCGCGGAGTCGCGCGCCGCGCTCGGTGTGCCGGACGCGTACCAGCTGCCGAACGTGCCCGGTTCCGGGTATCTGAAGTACGGCACCGACGAGATGGTGCGGTTCAAGGCGGCGTACGTCTCCGGGGTGTACCGGGCGAACGCGCGGGCCGTCGCGGGCACCGGCGGGCCGCTCCCGGTCGACCGCCGGCCCGTGCCGTTCACCGCGGCGCCGGTGCCCGTGCACCACGTGCAGCCGGCCGCCCGGGCCGCCGTGCCGGAGACGCGCACCAGCCCCGAGGACGACGCGCTGGCCGACACGGTGCTCGACGTGATCGTGCGCCGGCTCGAAGGGCGCGGCGCCGAGGCGCACCAGGTGTGGCTGCCGCCGCTGGACAATCCGCCGTCGCTGGACGAGCTGCTGCCGGGGCTGTCGAACGTGGAGGGGCGCGGGCTCACCCAGCCCGGCTTCGAGGGGGCGGGGCGCCTGGTCGTACCGCTGGGCGTGGTCGACAAACCGTACGAGCAGCGGCGCGACACCCTGTACCGGGACTTCTCCGGGGCGGCGGGCCACATGCAGATCGTCGGCGGGCCGCAGTCCGGCAAGTCGACGCTGCTGCGCACCCTCATCTCCGGGTTCGCGCTGACGCACACCCCGCGGGAAGTGCAGTTCTACGGGCTGGACTTCGGCGGCGGGGGCATGTCGTCGATCGCCGGCCTGCCGCATGTCGGCGGGGTGGCGTCGCGGCTGGATCCCGAGAAGGTGCGGCGTACGACGGCGGAGGTGTACGGGATCCTGGCGCGCCGCGAGGAGTACTTCCGTGCGGCGGGGATCGACTCCATCGCCACCTTCCGCAGGATGCGGGAACGGGGCGAGATCTCGCCGGCGGACCAGCCGTGGGGCGATGTCTTCCTGGTCATCGACGGATGGGGCAACTTCCGCACCGACTATGAGGCGTTGGAGCCCGCCGTACTGGACATCGCGGCGCGCGGGCTCGGTTACGGCATCCATGTGGTGCTCACGGCGTCGCGCTCGATGGAGGTGCGCGCCAACCTCAAGGACCACCTGATGAACCGGCTGGAGCTGCGCCTCGGCGACACGATGGACTCCGACCTGGACCGCAAGGCGGCCGTCAACGTGCCCACCGGGGTGCCGGGCCGGGGTCTGACGCCGGAGAAGCTGCACTTCATGGCGGCGGTGCCGCGGATCGACTCCATCAACTCCGACAGCGACCTGTCGGAGGCGACGGCGGCCATGACGCAGGAGGTCGGCCGGCACTGGACGGGGCCGGGTGCCCCCGCCGTACGGCTGCTGCCGCGCGAACTGGACGCGACCACGTTGCCGGCGGGCGTCGAGCAGCCGAAGCGCGGCGTCGCCTTCGGCATCGACGAGAACCTGCTGGAGCCGGTCTTCGTCAACTTCGAACGCGACCCGTTCTTCCTGGTGTTCGGCGAGAGCGAGTCCGGCAAGTCGAACCTCCTGCGGCTGCTGATCAAGCAGTTGTGCGAGCGGTACGACGGAAGTTCGGCCAAGTTCTTCGTCATCGACAACCGGCGCGCCCTGCTGGACGTGACGCCGCCGTCGCACCTGGCGGAGTACGTGCCGATGTCCAACAACATGGACCACCATGTCGACGCGCTGTCGGACCTGATGCGGCGCCGTACCCCGGCGGCGGACGTCACGGCACAGCAGTTGCGCGAACGGAGCTGGTGGCGCGGCCCGACGGTGTTCGTGGTCGTCGACGACTACGACCTGGTGTCCACGTCCAGCGGCAACCCGCTCAACAAGCTCACGGAGCAGCTGCCGTTCGCGCGCGACGTGGGGGTGCGCTTCATCATCGCCCGCAGCGCGGCGGGGGCGAGCAGGGCGTCGTACGAGCCGTTCATGCAGCGGATGATGGAGCTGGGCGCGCAGGGCGTGCTGCTCTCGGGCGACCCGCAGGAGGGCGACATCCTCGGCGGCGTGCGGGCGCGTCCGATGCCGGCGGGCCGCGGCATCTTCGTCTCCCGCCAGCGCGGCAACCCGCTGGTGCAGACGGGCCTCATGCCGTCGCTGGACGAGCGGTGACGGGGGCGGGGGTCCTCGCGGCCTTCTTCGCGGTGCTGTTCCTGGGTCTGGCGTTCGTGGACCAGCGCAAGGCGTGGTGGCGCTTCCAGGCCCACCGCTTCGACGACCCGTCGGCGCACGAGCCGTCGGACGGTCTGATCCGGGGGCGGAAATTCGCGCTGATCGGGCTCGCGCTGTTCCTGGGGTGGCAGGCGGTGGAGATGTTCCGGCTGGCGGGGATGGAGTGAGAGCGGCGGGGCCAGGCACGAGAAGTCCGGAAATGGGTGTACGGGGGCGTTTCGAGGGCTGAACACGGTTGCGGCGGACCGCACTTGCGTGTGATCGGCGCGCATTAATAGGTTGATCCGGAATGGTGAAATCCATCAGTGAGCACGGGGGAAGGAATCCCAGATGGCATGGGACGAATGGGACCAGCTGAAGGCATCGGCGGCCGGAAACGGGTCCGGGCAGATGCAGCTGAACGGAATCCCGGAGGAGGACCGTCCCAACGCGGGCAATCCGACCGGTGATCTCACCGTCGACCAGAAGGACTTGGCGGCGATCGGCGACGAGGCGTTCAAGCTGTACAACCGGTTGTGGGACGAGGCGCGGGTCACCAGCACCGACACGGCCGGCAGCGATCTGAAGGGTCAGGGCTTCGCGCTCGGCGGCGCCCTGAGCCACGTATCGCTGCGCTGGGACCGGCAGCTCGGGTCACTGATGGACGCGTGCGCGCTCATTTCGAACCACATGGACTTCACGAAAAAGGCGCACGAGGGCGACGAAATCTTCATCGAGCGTCATGTGAGCAGCATCTCCACGCTGGACGCTGGTTTTGACGAGCAGTGGTCCCAGCCGGGCGAGAAGAACGAGGTCTACGGCGAGGGCAAGAAAGACTCGAAGGACTGAGAAGGACTAAAGGAAACAGAATCATGGATTTCGAAGCCCTTCACTCAGCCAGTTTCACGTCGCTCGACACCACGGTCAGCGACTGGACGAAGATGCTCACCAAACTCACCGACCTCAAGGCCGACGCCAAGGACGGCCTCCACGGCAAGGCGAGCAAGGCCAACTGGGCCGGCTACAACGCCACGGTGTCGCGTGAGTTCATCGGCAAGACCGCCGAGGAGTTCAACGACGCGTACACCCAGGCCGAGTCGATACGCAACATCATGCGCGACACCCAGGGTGAGCTGAAGACCCAGCAGCGCCTGCTCAAAGAAGCGATCGAGCGCGGGCGCGGCAATCACATGTCCGTCAAGTCGGCGGGCAGCGGCTTCACCGTCACTCCGAATCCGGACCCGAAACCCGCGAACGGCCAGAAGGACGTCGACGCGCTGCGGGACGAGCTCCAGGGCATTCTCGACACGGCGACGGAGATGGACAACACGGCGGCCACGTCGCTCAAGGCTCTTGTCGATCTCACCGACTACGGCTTCTCCGGGCAGAAGTACGCCGATCGCGACTCGGCTGCCAACGCGATCAAGGAGGCCGAGAATCTGGCACGTATCGCGAAGAAGGACCCCGGGGATCTGACGGTCAAGGAGTTCGACGCGCTCAACGCGGGCCTGAAGAAGTACTCCGGCGACGAACTCTTCAGCGAGCGCTTCGCCGAGCAGTTGGGCGCCAAGGGGACGCTGGAGTTCTGGGCGGGTATCAACGAGCCGCACAACAACAGCCGCTTGTTCCATGAGCGGCACGAGCAGCTGGGCGAACTCCAGAAGAACCTCAGCCTCACGCTCGCGACGGCGACTCAGGCGGACACACCTGAAATGCGCAGGTGGACCTACGAGATGACAGACCTCGGAAGCCAGCCCATCAGCAAGAACAGCACCACGCAGGGCTTCCAGGTGATGAGCAACCTGATGCGCTGGGGCAACTTCGACGACCAGTTCCTCAAGAGCTACGGCTCCGAGCTCATGCAGACCGAGAAGGAAGCCACCAGCAACGGCCGTCACGGGGCGACGGTCTGGGCCCGCATGGGAATGGACCCCTATCTCAACCGTACGGGTGAGGACTCCGGTTCGGACCCGATGATCGGTTTCCTGAAGGCGCTGTCGAACAGCCCGGACGCGGCGACGGACTTCTTCAACGACCCGTTCCTGTCGAACAGCGAGGATCACGACTTCAAGGAAGAGGACGAAAAAACCGGCAAAGAAGTCAAGGCCTCTCTCTCCAACTTCGATTATCTATTCGAGGAGCGCGACTGGCCGCCGGAGCGCGACAAGGACGGTGACGACAGCATCTCCGGCCGGAACAACCTGGCGATGGCTCTGGAAGCGGCCACGACCGGACACCCGGCGGGCGAACTGCCGACTCTGGACACCCCGGCCCACAACGCCGGGCAGGCGGAGCTGGCGAGGAACGTGATGGTGTCCATCTCGGAGAACCCGGAACGTCTTACCGAGCACAGTTACATGTCCGACAGTGTCGGTCAGATTGCCGCCGAGTACATGCCCGACATCAATCGAGGCATGTACGCCGGGAAGGAATCAGGAAACGACCTCTTTCCGGTGGTCGGCGAGCCGGCGAAGATCCCTGAGGTCGACATCACCAGGTTCCTGTACGCCGTGGGACAGAATCCTGAGGGGTATGCGGCGGTCAACGCGGGCCAGGCCGCGTACACCACGTCCCTGATGGAATATCACTTCGCCAATCCTGAGGCATTCGTCAAGGACCCCAACTTCAGCGACAACGACAACCTCAAGCAGGCCATTGAGGGTGTGGCGAAAGTCAGCGGCGAAGTCCAGGGGACGATCGGGGCGGGTCGTGCGTTCGCGAGCGAAGAAGAGGGGGGCACGAAGGATCAGGAATTCAACGACGCGATCGAGACCACGAGTACCTGGGTCGGTAGCGGGGTCGGCATCGGTGTCGGACTTGCGACGGCTCCGTTCATCGGCCCGGGCGGCATCGTCGCGGGCGGACTGGCGGGCACCGCGGTGGACGAGATTCTCGGCGGTCTCACCGAAGGCGCGCTGAAGGACAGCTCCGGCGAAGTCATCTACCGTAACGGACAGGAGATAGACGCGACGCGTCAATCCACCTACACCCTTGTCGAAACGGCCGCCGAAAAGGCGGGCGAGAGTGCGAAGAACCCGTCGCCGGCCATTGTCGACGCCGCCGCGAACGCGGCGGAACAGGGCTTCAACAACGCCCGCACCAACCTCTCAGACTTTATCGACGGCGAAGGAACTCCCCGGCAACTCGAGCCGAAAAAGTGAGCACATGATGTCCATGTCGAAGAAAGTCCTGATCCCCCTCACCGCACTGGTCGCGGCCGGATTGGCGGCAGCCGCGTTCTATGCGCTTGGGCTGCCTCCGTTCGAAAAGCGCGGCAAAATAGAAGCGAGCAAGGTCTGTGAGTCGCTGGGCGACTCAACGAAAGCGGCATCGACGCTCGAAACGGTACTGCCGAAGGAACCGGAGTACTCCTTCAGAGACAGAGTGACCGGCGAGCAGGTGACGCAGCAGAGCAACGCGTTCAGAAGCGACTGCGCGGTCTACGGCGAGGGGAAATCGCTTCTGACCGCCGAAGCGCTGCTGATGGAGACCCAATCCGCGGAGAGCTGGGCGAAGTACTCGCTGGAGGACGGCGACGAGGCCCGCGAAAGCTTCGAAGCAGGTTCCGGAGGGTTCATCACGGCAGAGAACACAGTCGCCATTCAGGTGCCTTGCGCCAAGGCGGGAACCATACCGGGCGGCGAATACAGCCTGAGAGTCGTCGTTGATCCGAGGTCGAGCGAGGCTTCGGACAAGGTACGTCAGGGTCTGAAGGATCTCGCAGTCGAGGCGGCACGCTTCGCGCACGAGAAGACGGAATGCAACCTCCCTTCCGAACTCCCCGAGTAGGTGGGCGCTCCAGCCGCAGGCCACAAGGTTCCAGGCCCTGCACACCTGCGGCTGAGCGCTGCACGTGCGTAGGCGTGGCCGTGAAAGCGCCCTTGGACACGGCAAAGGGGGGCACCTCCCGCGCGTGCCCCCCCTTGTCGCCGTAACTGCCGGTCGCTTCCAGGAGGTTCCTAGAAGTAGCCGGCGGACTTCTTGTCGCCCGCCTGGTAGGTCGGGCCCGCCTCGCGGACCTTGCGGGCGATGTCCTTGAGCGCGTTGTGGATCATGCGCGTCTCGTTGTCCCACTTCTTGTGGGCCGCGTCCGCCGCGGTCTTGGCCTCACCCTCGAAGGTCGCGGAGACGCCGCGGATCTTCGTCTGGATGGCCTCAAGGCTCTCGTCGAGCCGGGCGGCCTGCTTCTCGATGACCCCGGCGGCCTGCTCCAGCGAGCCGTAGGTCACGACCATGGTGCCGTCGTTCTGCTGAGCCACGGGTCCTCCTGTTTCGTGTCAGTGCGGTGGGTGATGGTGACGTGCGGTACGGGCGGCGTCAGTAACCGGCGATGTTCGACGTGGCCTTCGCCGTCGCGGCGGCGTCACCGGAGAAGCCGGCCGTGACGTCGACACCGTTCAGGGCCGCGTAGACCTCGTCCTCGGTGTTGCCCGCAGTGGTACGGGTGACCTGGATCGCTTCCTGGAAGTTGAGAAGCATCTTCGCGATGCGGACCATGCCCGAGTTGATCTCGGCCTGCTTCGCGTCGAAGGCGCTCGCGCCGATGCCCTTCCAGGCGCCTTCCAGACTGTCGATGACGCCCTGGAGGTTCCTCAGCTGTCCCTTCACGTCCTCGAACTTGACCGTGATCTCGTCCTGGAAGTCCTTGAGACTCTGATCCCCGACCTTCTGGACTGTCATATGTCAGCCTTCCTTTCGAATGTGCTCGCTACTGCGTTGTATGCGCACGTGCGTGCGCGTGTACGGGAGTGCTTGTGCTTCGGTGAGTGGTTTGAGCCGCGCGATCACACGGTGCGGCGTCTGCGTACGACGGCGAACGCGCCCCCGGCGAGCACGGCGACGAGCGCGGCGCCCCCGAGGATCAGCCCCAACTGGCTGTCGTCGCCGGTGTCCTTCGCCGCGTTGGCCGTGTCTGTCTCCGCGTCAGGGGCCTTGGCGTCGGAGTCGGGCAGAGAGGCGGCGGCGTCGTCCGCGGATCCCTCCTCGGGAGCGCCCGCGTCGGACGAGCCGCCGGCCGTCGTCCGCTCGTTGGTCAGCGGGCTGACATCCGGATCGCCGGGCTTGCCGATGCCGCGGTTGATGGCCGCGTTGGGCCGGACGATGCCGTGGCCGAGGTAGTTACTGACGGTGCCGGGCTTCCAGTCGTCACCACGGCCGGCCGACTCGAACATGACGCGCAGGACCTGGTTGGCGGTCCAGTCGGGGTTGGCGGACCAGATGAGTGCGGCGGAGGCGGAGGCGAGGGCGGTGGCGGCGCTGGTTCCGCCGTTGCCCATGCAGTACTTCTTGAAAGTCTCGTCACACCAGCGGGGAATGTCGTTGGCAGGGGCCGCGATGTCCACGAAATCGCCGTGCTGGGAGTATTTGGCCACCTGACCGTCGCGGTCGGAGGCACCGACACCTACTACCTCGGGGTAGTTGGCGGGGTAGCCGGGCTTGTTGTCCTCGTGGCCCGTGTTGCCGACTGCGGCGAAGACCAACTTGCCCTTACTCTCCGCGTACTCCACTGCTTCCTTCTCCGCAGAGTCGACGAACACGCTTCCGATTGACATATTGATGATCTTGGCGTCACCGTCAGCAGCAGCGCGGATGGCGTTGGAGTTGTCGAAAGTGTTCGACTTGTGTTTCTCCTCGAACTCCTTATTGGCCATCCGCATTGGGATGATCTTGGCTCCGGGCGCCAACCCCTTGAGGCCACCTCCCTCGCCTGTTCCCGCAATGAGCTCGGCCATGGTGGTCCCGTGCCCGTTGTAATCGCTCGTCGACCCATCCGTCTCCGTGGCATCGAGACCCTTCAGCACCTGCCCCCTGAGCGACGGGATGGACGCGTTGACTCCAGTGTCAATCAGGGCAATCTTGATGCCCTCGCCCGTGGTCGACTTCCAGATCTCCTCAGCACGCATAGCGTCCAGGTACCACTGCTTCGACTGCGCGTCGTCGGCAACCGACGCGGGAGCGGCACCGACCACCATCGCTGCGGCCCCGATCACAGCCACCGCGAAAAGCGTGCCGCGCCGAAGGTCGTACGACCCAGAACGCTTCCGGACCTGGCTCATTCCTGCCGTCATCCCGACTTCCGAACCTTCCGCTGTGCCTATTCGATGACTGGTGGTACGGCGCCACGCCGTCGAGGCGCCCGTGTCGCTGCGCCGTCCGCCCAATCTTCCTGTCGTGGCTGCTCGTGTCGGTCACCGAACAGCCCGGAGCCGCCCGTCGTGGATCCGTTGGCGTCCGGCCTGGCGGGTGCACTCGCGCTTCGCGGGGTGCCCACGACGCCATTGGTGGAGGTGGGCATACCCCGCCCCGTAGGCCGTAGAGGGCCCTTATCCGACTCCGACCCCACGACACCGGACTGGCTGGGACGTGCAGCCGACACCGGGCGGCCAGGCGTCGCGCTACCCGGACCTCCGATGACATTCCCTCTGGGGATACGTGATCCGGAGGCGCCCGTGCCACTGCCGGAGGCGCGTTGTGGGGTGCCTCCGACGATGCCGTTCACACGGCCCGTACGGGGCGCGGAGGAAGATCCCGGACCGGAACGTCCGCCCATGGGCGGCCCGCCCGTGCTCGGTCGACCGACCATGGGGCTCCGGGTGGCACCCGTGCCACCACCACGTCCTACTCCGGGTCCCATGGTTGTCGGCCTGCCAACAGGTCCTTTGCCCGGCTGTGTACCCGAGTTGGTGCCGCCGCCGATTGGGGTTGGCCGCCCCATAGGGGGCTGACGGCCACCCCCTCCCGTGCTCGTTTTCGCGTTGGAGACAGGCCCCGGTCCTCCGCCTCTCGGCGCGAGTGGCGGGCCGGAACGAGGACCGCCGCCGCGTACGGGAAGACCGAGATTGGGCGCCAAAGGCGCTGGGAAGTGCTGGTTTCCTGAGTTTGGTCCAACTGGCGCCGTGGGAGGCTGCGTGGGACCGGGATTCGTCGTGGTGGGCGGCAAGGTCTTGACGCTGTCGAGCTCCATCGATGTGTTCGGTGTCGACTGCTGTGGGACCAAGCCATCGGTACTGGTACGCAACACTCCGCCTGTACCGCCTGCATCGGCACGTAGGGCGCTTGACTGCTGAGGCGACGACCCAGCGATGCCCCTACTTTCTGAGTCTCCTGAATCAGAGTCGGTGCCCCACTCGCCCTGTTGCGGTCGCGGCACATCCGCCGCCAGCATCTTCGGCAGCTCCGGCTCCTTCGCCGCCGCCAGCGACTGCTCCGACACCGCGTAGAACGACGCCAGGCGGTTCATCTGGTTGATGGCCTCCTGGCGATTCTCCTCCGCCTGTACCGCCTGCTTGTACTCCGGGTTGTCCTGCCTCTGCTCCGAGACCGGGAAGTCCCTGGGACGCCTGGGGTCCGCCCGGTTGTCGCGGGGCGGTTTGGAGTTGCGGACCGAGGCCAGGCCCGTGGCCGCGACGGACATCTGGGTGCCTACGACGTTCGCGAACGAGGCAAGGCCCCAGGCGTACCCGGCGAGTTCGCCGCCGTAGCGCTGGAACTCGGTGGCTCCCTCACCCTGCCAGTCCGTCGCCCTGACGAAGTCGCTGAGTTCCTGCGCGGCGTCGTTGAGGCTCTTCTTGGCCCTTTCGAGGTTCTTGCCTGCGTTCTCCAGGTCCGAGGGGTTCGCGCCGTCCAGCAGGTCGAGCATGTCGTTGAGGCCGCGCTCTTCGAAGCTCGTTCGGCCGAAGAAGCCCCCGAAGTTGCCGAAGAAGAGCCCGCCCATGGACGTCGCCGCGCGCTCCGCGGCGTCGGTCGCGCCGAACTCCGTCTGGATCTTGGCGGCGTCCTCGTTCTGCTGCTGTTCGTGAGGGGAGAGCGGCGGATTCCTGTCGTCACTCATGTCTCGTCACCCCAAGTCCTTCGTGCCGCCGGTGGCGTTCTGGCGCGGCGCGTCGGGGGCCTCGCCCCGCTCCTGCCGCTGCTGCTTCTCGTGCGCCTCGCGCTGCTCTTCCAAGCGCGTCTGGATGGAGTGGAAGCGGTACCGCAGGTCTTCCTCGACGTTGTCGTAGCCGACGTCCGCCGCGTGAACTCCAATGCTCAGCAGCTCTATCTGCTCCCCGAGGGACTTGGACAGCGAGACGAGGGAGGTGTGCACCCGCTCGTACTGCGTCGAGAAGCCCTCGGCCTCGTCGAACTTGCCCGGGCCGCTGAAAGACGACCGCGGTACGCGCTGGGCCGCGATCTCACCGTTGCCGGCCGCGCCGCCCTCGAACTCCGCGAGCAGGGTGTTGATCTGGCTCTGGAACCTCTTCAGCGCTCCGACGCCGCGCTCAAGATTGCTGGCCATCAGCGCCCCCGCTCATGCCGCCCACCGACTCAGGCACGATGCCCGTTCCTCCCCGTTTGCTGCTGCTGTCCCGCACCGCGACCCGAGCGGACCGGTCCGTCCACATACACTCGGTGATCGCTCGCGACCACTCTAGCTACTTGCTCGGACACCTCTAAGTGGGTTGTTGTTCAGGTGACTTGATTACCTGAGCGGGTCCTCCGCCGTCCCACCGAACCCACCCGCCCCGTTCACCGACTCTCCTCAACTCTCCTGAACCCGCCGCGCCCGGCGTCTTGAATCGCGCAGAGCCACCGAACCGCCCGTGATCGCCGCCACCATGACGACGCCTCCGACGACGACGTAGGTCGCGAGCCGGGAGTTCCGTTCCTCGGCCGTCTCGCCGAGGTCGAGCTCGGCCGGGGTCGGTGCCTCGGCCCTGGTCACTCCTTCGTGTGCCACCGGTCTCTCAACGGGCTTGTCATCCTCGGTCAGCGCGCGGACCGGATCCACCACTCCCCAGCCGACGAGGCGGTCGCGGCCGGGGATCGAGCGCTCCGCCGTCTGCTGGATCTGGGCGACGATCTGCTTCTGCGTCCACCCCTTGTGCTTGCTCTTGATCAGAGCGGCGATTCCCGCGACGTACGGGGCGGAGAAGCTGGTCCCGTTGTCCGCGCAGTGGCCGCCGCCCGGGACCGTCGTGACCATGTCGACCCCCGGCGCCGCGATGCCGACGAACTCACCCGACTGGGAGAACGGAGCGCGTTCGTTGTTCCGGTCGGACGCCGCCACGGCCAGCACTCCTTCGTACGAGGCGGGGTAGGTCTCCTTCACCTTTCCGTCGAGGCCGTCGTTGCCCGCGGAGGCGACGATCACGACTTCCGCCGCGAGGGCGTTGTCCACCGCCTGCTTCAGCATCGTCGTCGGCTCCACGGCGTCCGCCGTGTCCTGGGAGATGTTGATGACGTCGGCGTCCTGCTGGACCGCGTGCTCGATGGCCTCGGCGAGCGATTCGGCGCTGCCGTTGCCGAACGCGTCGTTCTGCTGGATCGGAATGATCGTGGCGTCGGGCGCGAGGCCCACGAAGCCGGTTCCCTCGGCGGGGCGCGCCGCGATGATGCCGGCGACCTTGGTGCCGTGGCCGACGACGTCGGTCGTGCCGTTCGCCTTGCCCCGTTCGAGTCTGTTCCCGTTGTCGTCCTTGGCGTCCGGGGGCATCAGGTTGAGGCCGCTGCCCGTGTCCACCGCCTTGGCGAGCTGTGGGTTCTTGATGTCGACGCCTGTGTCGATGACCGCGACCTTCACGTTCTCGCCGGTGGACTGCTTCCACAGCTCGTCGAGCAGGACGCGTTGCAGGGCCCAGGGGCGGCCCTCGTACTTCTCGCCGGGGAAGGAACACTGCCCCGTGTCGGCGCTCGCGGTGGGTGCCGACAGCGTCATGAGGGCGAGGGCGGCGGTGGTCACGGCGGTCGCCGTCGCCGTCGTCCTCGCCGCCAACCCGCGGTACGTGGATGGGGAGTTGGGCGTGCGCGTGCTCCCGTCGGAGGGCGTACGCCGGCGGCCGGGGGTACGAGTGCGGCTGCGGATGTCCGTCATGGCTGCCCCGCCCTCACGAACCCTGCGGCTGACGCGCGGCCCCGGTCGACAGCCTGGGACCCGTCGGGAGGAGACCGGCCCAGGCGGCGGGCATCGGCGCCGCGTCGACGTTCTGGTAGCCGAGCCTGTTCTGCGCCTTCCGCACCTCGTCCCGGGCCGCCTGCCGCTCCTTCTGCGAACCGGATTCACCGATCCCCGAGTCGTCCGTCGCGCTGTCCCCGTTGGACTGCATCGCGTACCGCAGGCCGGTGTCCGTCACCAGGAAGAGGAACCCGGACTTGGTGGTGCCGCCCGTGAACTGGCGGAAGAGCTGGCCGGACCCGGGGGTGACGTACGCGCTCGTGGCTCCGGTCGCCAGCGTCTCGGGGAAGCCGGTGCCGGCCCACGTGGTGAGCTTGGTGTCGCCGCTGTCGGCGTCCACCTCGCGCAGTACGTTGCACACGGTGTTACGGCTTCCCTCCCCCGTGCTCGCGGAGTTGACCGCGTCGGGGTCGTTCTCGGGCCAGTCGTTGTCCTGTCCGAACGGCGCGCCCGGCCGGAACGCCGCGGCGCTGACGGACGTGGCCTTGCCGTTCTGGGCGACCTCGATCAGGTCGGGGCTGCCGAGCAGCAGTTTGGCGATGAAGTCGGAGACCGGGGCGGCCCGGCCCTCCAGGACGACGTAGTTCTGGTCCTTGGTCCCGTCCGTCGCCGTGAGGACCGTGCCGACCTTGTCGAGTGAGGGGTCCAGCTCACCGCCGACGCCCGCGTCGGCGCCGATCGTCCCGTCGATCTCCGGGAACTCGACGGCGTCGCCGCGGTGCAGGGTGGCCAACCAGGCCGCGGACACCCGTTGCGGCTTACGGTCTCCACCGACGACCAGTTGCAGCAACACGTCGTCGTCCGCGTCGACCTCGTATGCCTTGCCCGTGGCGTCCACGATGTGGCGGGCCTTGTCGGGCCCCTCCACGTACATCAGCTCGCCGCCGGTCAGCTGGTTCGCGCCCTCGGTCTTCTTCCGCTCGCGCTCCGCGAAGACGAATGTGGCCTTCTCGATGGCCTGCCCGCCCTCCCCGGGGCGCTCACAGACCGCCCAGCGCTTGGCGGCGCCGGCCTCTTTGGCATCGGGCAGCCGGTCCGGGGCGTACGGGATGCCGAGGGTGGCACCGTGCGGGATCTTGCCGCTGTCGAGCACCGACTCGTCGACGTTGATGACCTTGCCCTTGTCGGGGTTGAGGAGGAGCTTGGCCGAGGACATGTTCAGGACCGGATGGAGCTGGATCTTGCCGGGGTCCCCGGTCTTCAACACCACATAACGGGTGGTGGACTTGCTGGCGATGATGACGTTCTCGCCGGGTGTGTCCCACTCCTTGGGTGCCACCGGTTTGAACATCCCCCACGCGCCGAAGATCGCGAGAATGACCACGGCGACGATCATCCCGGGCACCACCCCGCGCAGCGGACGGGGCGCACCCTCTTCCGAACCGGTCGAGTTCGGCCGCACGAACTGCGCGATCAGCCTTCGCTTCGCGAAGGTGTAGGCGTTGAGTTCGTCCCGTCGTGATGCCATCTGTCCGCTGTCCCTCTCCCCCACTGCGCGGCCAGACCCCCTTCTCTTACAGAGGGTTGCCGTCGTTCCGGCCCCTACTATGCATGCTGGCGATCACGCCTCACTGCTCAGGTAGGGTGATCGCCCGGTCAACCGCCCATGGGGAAATGGCCAATTCGGACAGAGGGGGCAACGCGGGGATGGGTACGGCGACGCGCGAGCGCACTGGGCGGACCTCCGGACAGCCCCCCGGCTCTTCCCGTCGGCAACGCCGCAACGCTCCTGTCTCCGGCACCGCCCCGACGCCCCCGGCGGCGGGCACCGCGCCGCGTGTGCCCGCCACGACCACACTGCGGGCCCTCTCCCGCACCAGCCACGTCGGCCCCTTCCAGCTACGGCAGTTGGTGCTCGTCGAGGTGGCGCTCGCACTGGCCGCCGGTGGCGCCGTGCTCGGCGGGCTGTGGATGGTGCCCACGATCGCCGTCGCCTGCGTGCTGGTCCTCTTCGCCGTCGTACGGCGCCGCGGCCATGCCGTCCAGGACTGGCTCTCGACCGTTCTCTCCCTCCGTGCGCGCGAGCGGGCCGCCGGGCCCGCGGCGGTGGACGTCGATCCGTCGCTGGCCCCTGTCGCGGAGGCCGTCCCGGCGCTGCGCCCGTACACCTACGTCGACCGCGACCGCCGCACCGTGGGCATGCTGGGCGACGGGAGCTTCCTCACGGCCGTCGTACGGGTCGAGGCGAGCGGGTCCGCGCTGCGGCCCGCCTTCGGCGCCCGGGCGCTGCCTCTCTCCCTCCTGGGCGGCGCCCTGGAGGTCGACGACATCAGGCTGGAGTCGGTCCAGCTGGTGCAGCAGGTGCGTTCCGCGCCCGCGCCGCACCTGCCGCGGCAATCGGTGGCCCGGCTCTCGTACGTACCTCTTCAGGAGAAGACCGGAGCCCCTGCCCTGCGGCTGACATGGGTGGCGGTCAAGCTGGACCCCGAACTGTGCCGGGAAGCGGTGGACTCGCGCGGGGGCGGCGTCGAGGGTGCTCAACGTTGCCTCGTACGAGTGGCGGACCACGTGGCGAGCCGGATCACCGGAGCGGGGTTCCGGGCCGTCGTACTGGACCAGGAGGAGCTGAACTCCACCATCGCCACGTCGGCCTGTGCCAGCCCCGTACAGGCCGCCCACGCCGCACACCCCGGCGCCGCCCCGGCGCGGCGCACGGCCGAGACTCCGCGCGTGTGGCGGTGCGACGAGAAGTGGCACACGACCTACGCGGTGGGCCGCTGGCCAGAGTTGGGGCGCGGCGCCGCTCCGCTGCCCAAGCTGGTGTCGCTGCTCACCGCCACCCCGGCGTACGCGACGACCTTCAGCCTCACCCTGCGGCGCGGCACCCGTCTGGGCGCCATGACGGTGAACGGCCATGTCCGTATCACCGGCGTCAGCGACACGGAACTGGTCGGTGTGCGGCGGCTGCTGGAGCAGGCCGCGCGCTCGGCGAAGGTCGGTCTCGTCCGTCTCGACCATGAGCAACTGCCCGGGGCCCTCGCCACACTCCCGCTGGGAGGCGCCCGATGAGCGGGCTGCGCACACTGCTCGGCCCGCGGCACGCGGGTCACACCATGCCCGCCGACGAACTCGGCGCGCTCTCACTGCCGGTCGGTGACGACGGGGTGGTGATCGGTGACGACGCCGAGGGGCACCCCCAGATGGTGGGGTTCCACCGCTCCGCGCCGTACGACGTGCTGTTGATCGGCGGCCTCTGGACGGCGCAGGTGATAGCGCTGCGCGCGGCGGGCACCGGGGCGCGCGTGGTCGTGGAGACGGGGCGCGCCCAGGCATGGACGCTGCTGGCACAGGCCGCCGGCGCGGGCCTGGAGTGCATCACCCTGCACGACGTGGGCCGGGTGCCGCCCCAGGGAGCGACGGTGGGCAGCCCCGTGGTGGTCGTACGCGACGCGGGCATGCGGCCGCCCCGTGGCCGTGTGGTGTCGGCACCGTGGCAGTCGGTGCTGACGTTGCTGCCGTATCTGAGCCCCGTCGCGCCCCGGTTGATGCGCAACTCGACGCTGGTGGGTGTGCAGCGGGTGTCGCCGCGCGAGGCCGAGCAGACAGGCCAGATCCTCGGGCTGTCGCAGGCGGAGAGCGAGGCGCTGCCGACCCTGGCCGACGGTGTCACCCTGTGGTGCGCCGGGCGCGAGCGGCACTGGGTGATGACGAGCCCCACGGACGCCGAGTCGGGACTGCTGGGCACGGCCCGCAGGATGGACTGAGCGGCGCCGTAAGGGGCGGTCCGGGCCCCGGACCCTCGCACGTGCGGTGGTGGCCAAGGCGGTGACGTACGGGGCGAGAAGCCCCTGGTGCGAGTGACCGGACGGGAAACGCCGGACCGGACGTACCGGGCGGATCTAGGATCCGTAGGAGCACGCGCCGGTGGACCTGTTCGTCTCCACTCGTGCGTGGAGTCCGTTCAACTCAGCAGTTGTCGAAGGAGAGGCCCGACCGATGGGGACCGCACAGGAGAAGGACGAGTTGTACGCCCTCGACATCTCTGACGTCGAGTGGCTCAGCGCCCCCGGCACGAGCGAGGACGAGGAGCGCGTCGAGATCGCGCACCTTCCCGGCGGGGCGGTGGCGATGCGGTCGTCCCTGGATCCCGACACGGTGCTGCGGTACACCGAGTCGGAGTGGCGGGCGTTCGTACTGGGCGCGCGCGACGGAGAGTTCGACCTCCAATAGAGGCCGCGGCCACGGACCTCCATCGACGCGAGTAAATGGCCCGACTCCTACGCCTTCTTAGCGAGCGGGCGCCGCGCCTCTTCCTCCTTATAAGAAGGGAACGCGCTGAGACGATGGGGAAGCGGGGAATCGTCGGTACAGGCAATCCTGGACAGAACCGTCCCTACCGGACCACGCCCGGGCGCCGATACCGGATTGTTGGCTCGTGCCCGGAGCTGGGCGAACGGGCATGCATTCCTGCGGTGTTGTCACGATTCACCCCACCGTCGCCCTGACCGTCTGCCACACCCGAACCACCGGGGGACAAGGGGCGACGTACGGGGCGAACGATGACCGGTGGGCGGACCTGCCGGTACCGGCTCGCGGGCGATTAGGGTGGGTCGGGGCGCACGAGAACCCACAGGCATTCCGGGAGCGTCCCAACGGGTAGAGCCGGGCGGATCGAGTGACCACGGTCGCCCCCACCCACCACGGCACAAGGGTGCTCGACCACACCAGGAGGCAAAGTGAACGGCGATCGGGACGAGATCCGTGGGGACTGGAACACTCCCGTCGATGATCAGTCCGACGCGGAGCCCGCCGAGATGACGGGTGAGTTCACCATCGACTACACCCCGCCGGCCTGGTACACGCAGAACGCCTCCGGGGACACATCGGGCGACGGGGCGGGCTTGCGGAGCTCCACCCCTCCGCCGCCGCCTCCGAACGGGGCTCCGGTGGCCGTGCCGGGGCTGCCGGCGGGCAGTGGGTACGAGCCGAACTGGCCGCACCAGCAGCCTCCGCCGCCGATCCCGGCGCAGAGCGCGCCCCTGCCGCCGTCGGTCGATCCGGTCCTGCCGTCGACACCTCCTCCTGCGACACCCTCCTCCGCCGCGGCCGACGACTCCGCCGCGCCGGAGCCATTCGCTCAGCCTTTCGGCGCCGGGGACGTGGAGAGCGGGGCGACCATGCGCTTCTCCCCCGCCGCACTGAAGCGCGAGATGGCGGAGATCGACGCCGCCAAGGAGGCGGCGGAGCAGGCCAAGAGTGAAGCGGACGCCGACGACGGCGCTCCGGATGCCGACGGGGCCCCTGACGGGGCGGCGGCCGACGCGAGCGACGCCGCACCTGCCGGGGCCTCGGCGAAGGACGAGCAGGACGGGGCGGGTGCCGGCGCCCAGCCCGGTCTGCGTTTCGGTGAGGAGACGAACCGCGACGAGGACGACGGCGTCAAGGACGACGTACGGGGCGGGGACGACGCGGACGGAGAGAGGGACGGAGACACGGGTGGGAGCCACCTGACCGGGTCCGGCGAGTCCACCGCCCACGCGCCTTCGGAGCGCCCCGATTCGTCGGACGAGACCGACATCGACGCGGATTCCCGATCCACCTCCGACCGCGACGCGGACACCGGCTTCGACGCCGACTCCGGGGAACCGGCGGATGTCAGCGACTCCGTGGTCCGTGCGGACCTCTCGGACGACGTCCAGGACAGCCGCGAAGAGCCGGAGCCGGCCGATGCCGTCGACGCGGTCGACACAGTCGACGAGCCGGCCGACGCGGTGCCGACGGACGAGCCCGTCGACGCCGCTCCGCCGTCGGACACCCCGGCGGCGCCGCCCGCCCCCGCGCTGCCGTGGTCCCCGGCTCCGGCCGGTCCGGACTCCGGCCTGCCGCCGTTGCCGCCCGCCTTCCAGCCGGCCGCTCCGGCGCCCGCGCCGCAGTGGCCCGCCGAGCGCCCCGCGGCGTCTCAGCCGCAGCCGCAGTCGCCATCGGTGTCCCAGGGCCAGTCGCAACCGCAGCCGCCCGCGATCACTCCCGCGCCCGCCCACCAACAGCACCAGCAGCCTCAGCTGCCCCCAGCGGCGTCCCCCTGGGCCACGCCCGCCGCGCCCGCCACACCGGCGACTCCCGCCGCGACGGCGCAGGAGAGCGGTTACGGATTCCCGCAGCCGGGCCAGCAGGGTCAGCCGGGCGGGCCCGCGCCCGCCAACTCCGGCCCCCATGCCCCGTACGCGCAGAGCGGTTACGGCTTCCCCCAACAGCCCGGACAGCCGGGGCAACAAGGCCCGCAGCCTGGCTACGGTTTCCCTCAGCAGGGACAACCCGGACAGCCAGCCCAACAGGGCCAGCAGCCGCACTCCGCGCAGCCCGCCCCGTATGTCCCCGCGCAGCAGCAGCCGCAGACCGCCCAGCCCCCGCAGACGCCCCAGACGCCGCCCGCGCAGACACAGCATGCGCAGCCGCCGCACCTGCCGGCTCCAGCCCCGCAGACGCCCAATCTGCCCGCCCAGCAGCAGCCGTACCAGCAGCCCGCGCCGGGCAACCCGCCAGCCGGCGGACCCGGGGCCGCTGGGGCCGCCGGCGCACCGGGGGCCGGGCCCGGCGCTCCGCCCGTGGACCCGCGCTCCGGCGGGGGCTGGCCGACGACGGTGGCGCACGACCAGCGTGAGCGCTCGGTGCCCGGCGCACCTCTCGGCTACACCGCCGCCGTCGAACTGTCCTCGGACCGCCTCCTGCGCAACAACAAGCCGAAGGCCAAGAGCAGCCGCAACCCCTCCGGCGCCTCACGCTTCAGGATCGGGGCGAAGAAGGAGGAGGCGGAGCGGCAGCGCAAGCTCGAACTGATCCGCACGCCGGTGCTCTCCTGCTACCGCATCGCGGTCATCAGCCTCAAGGGCGGCGTCGGCAAGACGACCACCACCACCGCGCTCGGTGCCACGCTGGCCACGGAGCGGCAGGACAAGATCCTGGCGATCGACGCCAACCCCGACGCCGGCACTCTCGGCCGCCGGGTGCGCCGTGAGACCGGGGCGACCATCCGGGACCTGGTGCAGGCGATCCCGTACCTCAACTCGTACATGGACATCCGCCGGTTCACCTCGCAGGCACCGTCCGGGCTGGAGATCATCGCCAACGATGTGGATCCGGCGGTCTCCACGACGTTCAACGACGAGGACTACCGGCGTGCGATCGACGTACTCGGCAAGCAGTACCCGATCATCCTCACCGACTCCGGCACGGGGCTCCTCTACAGCGCGATGCGTGGAGTGCTGGACCTGGCCGACCAGTTGATCATCATCTCGACCCCGTCCGTCGACGGTGCGAGCAGCGCGTCGACGACGCTGGACTGGCTGTCGGCCCACGGTTACGCGGATCTGGTGCAGCGGTCCATCACCGTCATCTCCGGCGTACGCGAGACCGGAAAGATGATCAAGGTCGACGACATCGTGCAGCACTTCCAGACGCGTTGCCGCGGCGTCGTGGTCGTGCCGTTCGACGAGCACCTGGCGGCGGGTGCCGAGGTCGACCTCGACATGATGCGGCCGAAGACGCGTGACGCGTACTTCAACCTGTCCGCGCTGATCGCCGAGGACTTCGTACGCGCCCAGCAGCAGCAGGGGTTGTGGACGGCGGACGGCAACCCGCCGCCGCACCTGGCACCGCCGATGCCGGGCCAGCAGGGCCAACAGCACGGCCAGCCCGGCCAGTACGCGCCAGGCCAGCAGGTGCCGGGTCAGCAGCCGTACGGACAGCCGCAGGCTCCCGGACAGTACGGACACGGTCAGCCACCGGGACACCAAGTCCCCGGCCAGACACCGGGACACCAGGCTCCGGGGCAGGCCCCTGGACACCAGGCTCCGGGGACCGGGCACGCCCAGGGTCAGCCCTGGGCTCCGGGCCAGCAGCCCCACGGCCCGAGCCATCAGTACCATCCGCAGCAGCCCTATCCGCAGCAGCAGGGGTGGCAGCAGTCGCTGCCGTCGCAGGCGCAGTCGTCCGGCGCCCCGGCCGGTCCCCCGCCGGGCCAGTACCCCGGTGCGCAGCCGCAGCATCAGCAGCCCGCGCAACCGGGGCAGACCGGCCAGCCGGGCGAGTCGGCACAGCCGGAATTGCAGGGTCCGGTTCCGCCCGCCGGATGGCCGCAGCAGGAGCCTCCGCAGGCTCCGTCAGCGCCTCAGCAGTAAGGCGACAGAGGATTAGACCAATGAGGGTCCGTACCGGCTCGACGGTACGGACCCTCATCGCATTCCCGCAGCCCACACGGGGTTTCTACGCCCGTTGACGTGGCCCGACCAGCGCTGATAAACCTTCGCTTCACCAGATGGTGAGCTGGAGTCAACCCACATACCGACCGCGGCCGACGCGAGTAATCGTTTCTGGCCACCCCTTCGAGTGACCGCTCGGGCCGATGACAGTCCCGACCACCCGACCACCCGTCCGACCCGCCAACTCCCGCCCCGTTTCGCTGCTTTCCCGCTTCTCCATCGCTCAACCGCCAGATGTGTCCGCCGCTCTCCGCTGTTCTCTGGTCTCTCCCGTTCTCTCTGTTCTCTCCGCAGTTCGTGTTTGCTGTTCTCTGTTTCTCCGTGCGAGTGATGACGCGAGGTCACGACCCATGGTCACAAGGATTCCACCGCGTACGACGCGGCAGCCCGCCCGGCAACGCTCCCGGTTCCGTCTCTTCCTGGCATCCGGTGCCGCTGCCACGGCGATGGTGGTCGGTTCCGTGGTCCCTCTGAGTCCGCTGCTGCCCGCGGCGCCACAGGCCCAGGCGGCGCCGAACGCGCCCAAGGCCCCGGCCGCAGCGGACGGCAAGAACGTCCTCACGGTCGCCGTCGACCAGAGCATCGACTCGCTCAGCCCGTTCCTGGCCCAGACGCTCGTCGCCACCAGCGTCCACCGGCTCACGTACGAGTACCTGACCAACTACGACGCCAAGGACGCCCGCACCGTTCCGGCCTTCGCCACCGAGTGGACGCCCTCGGCGGACAAGCTGACGTGGACCTTCACCATCCGCGACGACTCCAAGTGGTCCGACGGCAAGCAGGCCACGGCCGAGGACGCGGCGTGGACCTTCAACAAGATGATGACGGACCCGAACGCCGCCACGGCGAACGGCAGCTTCACGTCGAACTTCAAGAAGGTCACCGCGCCCGACCCCACGAAGCTCGTCATCGAGCTCAAGAAGCCGCAGGCGACGATGACGGCGCTGGACGTGCCGATCGTGCCCAAGCACATCTGGGAGAAGGTCGGCGACTTCTCCAAGTTCAACAACGACAAGAAGTTCCCGATCGTGGGCAACGGCCCCTACATCATTGAGGACTTCAAGGTCGACCAGTACCTCCGGCTGAAGCCGAACAAGGACTTCTGGCGCGGCGCGCCGAAGTTCGACGAGCTGGTCTTCAGGTACTACAAGGACAAGGACGCCGCGGTCGCCGCCCTCCAGAAGGGCGAGGTCTCGTTCGTCGCCGGCCTGACGCCGGCCCAGGCCGCCGCGCTCGGCAAGGCCGACAACATCAAGGTCAACGACGCCCCCGGACGCCGCTTCTTCGCGCTCGCCACCAACCCCGGTGCGAAGGCGAAGGACGGCAAGACCTTCGGCAACGGCCACAAGGCGCTGCTCGACCCCGACGTCCGCAAGGCGCTGTTCCACGCCGTCGACCGCAAGACGATCGTCGACAAGGTCTTCCAGGGCCACGCGGTCGAGGGACAGGGCTACATACCGCCGCGCTTCGACTCGTACTTCTGGGAGCCGTCGGCCGGCCAGAAGATCGGCTACGACCCGGCGAAGGCCGCGACACTCCTCGACGATGCCGGATACGAGAAGAACGCCGCCGGAAAGCGCGTCGGCAAGGACGGCAAGCCACTCGACTTCCGCATCCTCTGCCACGCCACCGACCCGAACGACAAGGCCATCGGCAAGTACCTCCAGGAGTGGTGGGGTGAGCTGGGCATCGGCCTCAAGGTCGAGTGCCTGGACAACGTCTCCGACCCGTGGCTCGCGGGCAACTACGACCTCGCCTTCGACGGCTGGTCGGTCAACCCCGACCCGGACTACGTCCTGTCGATCCACACCTGCGGCGCCCTGCCCGCCACGGCCGACGCCTCCGGCGCGACGGACAACTTCATCTGCGACAAGAAGTACGACGAGCTGTATGCGAAGCAGTCGGTCGAATACGACACGGCCAAGCGCACCGACCTGGTCAAGCAGATCCAGTCGCGTCTGTACGACACCGGGTACATGAATGTCATGGCCTACCCGAACGCCGTCGAGGCGTACCGCACGGACCAGATCAAGTCCATCACGACCATGCCCGAGGCCGCCGGCAACATCTGGGGCCAGGACGGCTACTGGAGCTGGTGGTCCGCCGTGCCGGCCGACGGGACCGGCGAAGCGAGTTCCGACAGCGGCTCGTCCACCGGCACGATGGTCGGGATCGGCGTGGCCGTGGTGTTCGTGGCGGCACTCGGGCTCTTCTTCATGATGCGGCGCCGCTCGACGGCCGAGGACCGTGAGTAGGAGCATGGGAAAGGTCACGACCGCGAACAGGGGGTCCGGGAGGCTTCCCCGGAAAGACACCGTATGAGCACCGCAAGCACCCCGGGTGTGGTGCGGGACGCCGTCGACGACCCGGTGAAGACCGGGCCGTCCGGCGGCCCCCGTACCCGCTCCACGGGCCACAGGACCGGCTATCTGCTGTACGTGGCGGGCAAGCTGGGCGGCGCGGCCGTCTCGCTGTTCGCCGTCCTCGTCACCAGTTTCTTCCTGTTCCGGATCATCCCCGGCGACCCGGTCAAGGCCATGACCCACGGCAAGCCGACGTCGCTGGAGCAGATGGCCACGCTCCGCAAGCAGTTCGGACTCGATCTGCCGATGTGGCAGCAGTTCACGGAGTACTGCGCGAAGGCCCTGACGGGCGATCTGGGGATCTCGTACCAGTTCCACGCCCCCGTCGGTGAACTGATCGCCGAGAAGGTGCCGGCGACGCTGCTGCTGACCGGCGTGGCCGTGCTGATCTACTCGACGCTCGGCCTGTGGCTCGGTACGCGCTCCGCGTGGCGCCACGGGGGGCTCGGCGACCGGGTCAACACCGGTGTGGCGCTGACTCTCTGGTCCGTGCCGTCGTTCTGGCTGGGACTGCTGATGATCATCGTGTTCTCGGTGGGCATCGGGCCGATTCCCGGGATGTTCCCCAGCGGCGGGATGGAGTCGGGCGACGAGACCGGCTTCGCGTATGTGCTCGACGTGGCGCACCACATGGTGCTGCCGGTGGTGACGCTGGTCGCGGTCGGTTACGCGCAGACGCTGCTGGTGATGCGGTCCTCGCTGCTGGACGAGATGGGCAGCGACTATCTGACGACGGCGCGGGCCAAGGGGCTGCGGGACGATCTCGTACGGCGTCGGCACGCCGTACCGAACGCGATGCTGCCGACGGTCACGATGATTTTCATCAACTTGGGCCACGTCGCCGCGGGTTCGATCCTCGTCGAGACTGTCTTCTCGTGGCCCGGCCTCGGCGGACTGTTCTACCAGGCGCTGAGCGTGCCCGATCTGCCCGTCGTGCAGGGGCTGTTCGTGGTCTTCGCGGGAGCGATGATCCTGATGAACCTCCTGGCCGACCTGTTGTATCCGCTGCTCGATCCCCGGGTGGGCCGATGACCATCGACGAGACGCCGCCGAATCCCCCCGAGTCCGGGGGGTCCCCGGAGCCCGGCGACGACGCGGCGACGCCCGCGCCGGTCGCGTCGACGCCGCAGACTTCGTCGGCGCCGTCGGCGTCCTCGGCGTCCTCGGCCCCGTCGGTCGGGGAGCCGGCCGTGCGGTCCGCCTCGGCGCTCGTGTGGGCACGGCGGCGCGCCTCCGTGTCCCGGTTCTGGCGCCAGTACCGCGCGCACCGTGCCGGCCTCCTCGGTCTCGCCGGCCTCGCGGTCATCGCCCTGATCGCCCTGACGTCGCCGCTGTTCATCGGCGGCGACGTGCAGAGCGTCACCGACGCGCCGGGAACGGCGCTGGAGAGCCCGAGCGGTGAATTCCCGCTCGGTACGGACCAGTTCGGCCGGTCACTGCTCGGCCTGCTGATCTGGGGGGCACGGATCTCCCTGATCGTCGGACTCCTCGCCGCCGCGCTGTCGGTGGCCATCGGCACCTTCGTCGGCATCATCGCGGGGCACTTCGGCGGCTGGTTCGCGACGGTGACCATGCGGGTGACCGACTGGTTCCTGGTGATGCCGGCGCTGGTGCTGGCGATCGTGCTGGCGACGGTGATGTCGCGCAGCATCTGGACGGTCATCCTGGCGATCGGGGTGACCTCGTGGCCGACGACGGCACGTCTGGTGCGCGCGCAGACCATCGCCGTCGAATCGCGCCCGTACATCGAGCGGGCGCGGGCACTCGGCGGCGGACACGGCCACGTCATGACCCGCCACGTGCTGCCCAACGTGATGCCGCTCGTCCTCGCCCAGACGACGCTCGGGATCTCCACGGCGATCCTGACGGAGGCCACGCTCGCGTTCCTCGGGCTCGGTGACCCCTCCGTCGTCTCCTGGGGAGGCATGCTCCAGGACGCCCGCGAGGCGGGGGCCGTCTCCTCGGGTCACTGGTGGTATCTGGCGCCGCCCGGTATCGCGATCGCGCTCGTCGCGCTCGCCTTCACACTCTGCGGCCGGGCCATCGAGGCCGTGCTCAACCCGAAGCTTGGGGTGTCCCGTTGACCGATACGCCGAAGACATCGAAAGTGACGGAACCGCAGCCGCAGCCGCGGAACGATCGGGGCTCGGAGCCACGGGAGCGGACGAGCCCGGCGTCGAGTCTGCTGGAGATCAGGAATCTGTGCGTCACGTACGGGACGGGGCCCTCGGCCGTACCCGCCGTACGGGGCGTGGACCTCGTTCTCGAAGCGGGCCGCAAGCTCGGCATCGCCGGCGAGTCCGGCTGCGGCAAGTCCACGCTGGCGCTTGCCCTGCTGCGGCTGCTGCCCCCCTCGGCGAAGCTCACCGGTCAGGTGCTGCTCGACGGTGAGGACGTGCTCACCATGAAGTGGGGCAGGCTGCGCGCCGTGCGCTGGGCAGGGGCCTCGATCGTCTTCCAGGGCGCGATGCACTCCCTCAACGCCGTGCACCGGATCGGCGACCAGATCGCCGAGCCCGTGCTGCTGCACCGGGGCGCGACGCCAGCCGCCGCGCGCAGGCGCACCGTGGAGCTCCTGGAGCAGGTCGGGCTGCCGGCCTCCCGCGCCGACGCCTACCCGCACGAACTGTCCGGCGGGCAACGGCAGCGCGTGATGATCGCGATGGCGCTGGCCTGCGATCCGCGGCTCATTGTCGCGGACGAACCGACGACGGCACTCGACGTGATGATCCAGGCCCAAATCCTGCGCCTCATAGAGCAGTTGGTCGCGGATCAGGACATCAGCCTGCTGATGATCAGCCACGATCTGGCAGTGCTCTCCGACACCTGTGACCGACTCGCGGTGATGTACGCAGGGCGGATCGTCGAGGAGGGGCCGGCGAAGGCGGTGTACGACGCTGCCGAGCACCCGTACGGCCGGGCGCTCTCCGCGGCGTTCCCCCGGATCGGGGACCTCGCCTCGCGGCGCGCCCCGCGCGGGCTGCCGGGGGATCCGCCCGACCCGTCGTCGCTGCCGTCGGGCTGTACGTTCCATCCGCGCTGCCCCGTCGCGCTGGAGGAGTGCGCGCGGGAGGACCAGCCCCTGCGGGAGGCGGGGCCGGGGCGGCAGGCTGCGTGCGTACACGTGGGCGCGGCCGTTCCCGCGCAGCTGTCCACGGCGCCCACGGAGTCCCGCCCATGACCTCCCCGCGCCCCGAAGGGGCGGCCACCGTGGTGCCCCGTACGGTGCGGCACGCGGCGCACGGGGCCGTCGGCCGCACCGTACGGGGCGATGGGGCCCGACGCCCGCGGACGGCAGGGTCGACGGCGCCGTCGGCGCCGTACCCGCCCCGTCCCGCTCGTACGGCCGCCGGGCGGCCACTCCTCAGGAGCCAGTCATGACCACCACGCCCACGCCTCTGCTCTCGGCCTCGGGGCTGCACATCACGTTCCCCGGGCGGCGCGGCGCCCCGACGGCGCGGGCCGTCGACGGCGTCGACCTCGACATCGGCGGGGGCGAGATCGTCGCCCTCGTCGGCGAATCCGGCTGCGGCAAGACCACACTGGCGCGGACGCTGCTCGGTCTGCTGCCACCGACGACGGGCGGCATCACCTTCGGCGGAGCGCCCCTCGGCTACCAGTCCGCCGCTCTCAAGGCGTACCGCAAGCGCGTCCAGCTGGTGCTCCAGGATCCGAGCGGTTCGCTGAACCCGCGGCACACGGTGTACGACGCGGTGGCGGAGGGCCTGCGCATCCACCGGTACAAGGGCGACGAACGCGAGGCAGTCGCCGAGGCGCTGTCCCGCGCCGGGCTCCGGCCGCCGGAGCGGTTCTTCCTCCGCTATCCGCACGAGTTGTCGGGCGGCCAGCGGCAGCGCGTCGTCATCGCGGGCGCCCTGGTCCTGAAGCCCGAACTGATCGTCGCCGACGAGCCCGTGGCTTCGCTGGACGCCTCCGTACGGGGCGAGATCCTGGCGCTGCTGCTCTCTCTCCGCGACGAACTCGGCCTGTCCGCCCTGGTCGTGACACATGACCTGGGGCTCGCGTGGAACATCGCCGACCGGGTCGCCGTGATGTATCTGGGGCGGATCGTCGAGACGGGACCGGTCGAACAGGTACTGACCTCCCCGCAACACCCGTACACGCAGGCGCTGTTGTCGGTGCTTCCCGAGTCCGGCGCGGAACCGGTCGTGCTGGCCGGCGAGCCTCCGGACCCGTCACGTATCCCAGGGGGCTGCCGCTTCCACGCGAGGTGCCAGATCCTGGCCTCGGGGGAGGCGGAACGCGCGGGCGTCGCCTCCAAGTGCCGTACGGAGGCCCTGCCGATTCTGACGGGCGGTGACACCACTCAGGTCGCCTGTCACTGGGCCACGGCCACCCGGTCCGGTGCGCAGAGCGAGAAGGCGCTCTGACCCGGAGCGCCGTACCTCCCCAACTCGGACACACGGTGCCCGAGTTGGGGTCTCACAGCGTCGTCAACGCGCGTCGTGGGCGGCGACGAGATCGCGCGAGCGCTTCACGTCGCCGGCGATGGCCTCGAGCAGCGCCTCGATCGAGTCGAACGTGCGCTGAGGCCGGACGTAGGACAGGAAGTCAACCGCGACGTGGAGCCCGTACAGGTCGAGCCCCACACGGTCGATGGCGTACGCCTCCACCGTCTGCTCCGTGCCGTTGAACTGCGGGTTCGTACCGACCGAGATCGCCGCCGGCATCCGTTCGCCGTCGGCCGTCAGCCAGCCCGCGTACACGCCGTCCGCCGGGATCGCGGTGTGCGGCAGCGTCTCGACGTTGGCCGTCGGGTAGCCGAGCTCACGTCCGCGCTGCGCACCGCGCACCACGATGCCCTCGACCCGGTGCGGCCTGCCCAGGATCTCCGCCGCGCCCGCGACGTCCCCCTCGGCGATCAGCCGCCGGGTCAGGGTCGACGAGAAGGGCTCGCCGCCACCCGCCGCACCGCTCACGTACAGGTCGTTGACCTCGACCTCGTAGTCGTACGTCGCCCCCAGCTCGGCCAGGAAGGCGACGTTGCCGGCCGCCCGGTGGCCGAAGCGGAAGTTCGGCCCCTCGATGACCGCGCTCGCGTGCAACTTGTCGACCAGCACCTTCACGATGAAGTCGGCGGGCGACAGCTTCGAGAATTCGAGCGTGAACGGCAGGACGAGCATCGCGTCCACACCCAGCTCCGCCATCAGCTCCGCGCGCCGGTGGTGCGGCGCCAGCAGAGGCGGATGGGTCCCCGGCCTGACGACCTCGCTGGGGTGCGGGTCGAACGTCACGACCACCGAGGGAATCCCCAGTTCCCGAGCCCGCTCGACGGCGCGGCCGATGACCAGCTGGTGCCCGCGGTGCACACCGTCGTAGGAGCCGATGGTGACGACGCTGCGCCCCCAGTCCTGGGGGATGTCCTCCAAGCCGCGCCAGCGCTGCACTGTGACCGCTCTCCTCGCCCGAACCTGTGTACGTGAATGCCTCTTACGAAGGTCTAAGACTGCCATGCCCGAGGCTTTTGACCCGCATCGGTATCGGGGTACGGAGCGACATGAGGGACTTCCCCGCGCCCGGCCCGTCCACTGGCGCCCCCTGCTTCGAATCATCGACCCGCCATAACGTGACATTCGTGTCGAATACCGGCTGACGGCAGCCACCGGTCCGGCGCGGTGCGCAGGTGTCGCCGGGGCGAGCCCCGGCTCAGGTACTCACCGCCAAGTGCCGCGACGTGTTCGGTGAGTTGGGCGCTCGAATCCCGGCGAGCGCGTGGCCGGCCGCGCGCTCGCCGGGACGGACAAACCGTCGTGTCCGCTCCGCGATGAGGTCCCCGCGTCGGACGGACGTCCGGGTCAGCCGAAGACAGCCAGGCTCTTCGCCTTGCCGCCCTGCTCCTCCACCAGCGCCAGGAACCGCCCGTCCGGCCCGAACGCGGCCACGGGCCCGGTGCGGCCCGCCCCGTCACGCCGAACGGGCATGTCAAGGCGTACACCATTGAGCAGCAGCTTCGCGCGCCTCTCGTCGACGTCCCAGCGCGCGAAGGCGGTAGCCGCGGCGTCGGCGACCGGCATGACGGTCAGCCGCTCCTGGTGCTGGTCGAGCGTCCTCGCCTCGTCGAGGCCGTACGGACCCACCCGGGTCCTGCGCAGCGCCGTGAGGTGCCCCCCGACGCCGAGTCCAGCGCCGAGGTCGCGGGCGAGGGCCCGGATGTACGTACCGGAGGAGCAGACGACCGACACGACCAGGTCGACCACGGGCGTGCCGTCCTCAGCGACGTCGGGGCGGACGTCGTACACCTTGAACGAGGAGATCGTCACCGGCCGTGCCGGGATCTCGAAGTCCTCACCGCCCCGTACGCGCGCGTACGACCGTTTCCCGTCGATCTTGATGGCGCTGACCTTGGACGGCACCTGCATGATCGCGCCGGTGAGTGCGGCCACCCCGGCGTCGATGCCCTCCCGGGTGACCCCGGACGCGTCGGTGGACGAGATGATCTCGCCCTCGGCGTCGTCGGTGACGGTGTCCTGCCCCAGCCTGATGGTGCCGAGGTACTCCTTCTCGGTCAGGGCGAGGTGCCCCAGCAGTTTGGTGGCCCGTTCCACGCCGAGGACGAGAACGCCCGTCGCCATGGGGTCGAGCGTGCCCGCGTGACCGACGCGGCGGGTCTTGGCGATGCCGCGCATCTTGGCCACGACGTCGTGCGAAGTGAAGCCCGACGGCTTGTCCACGATGACAAGGCCGTCGGGCGTCGTGGGGAGTCGCTGTGTCATTTAGCGGCGGCACCGTCCGTGTCGTCGCCTGCCGGGCCGACGCCGCCGTCGCCCGCCTCGGCCGCCTTGGCCGCACCGTCCTCGCCGGACCCGGAGCCGGACCCCGCTCCGGCCTCGGAGGCGGCACCGGCGTCGCCCGCGCCCTCCTCCTCGTAGCCCTCGTCACCGGGCTTGCGGTAAGGGTCGGCCTCGCCCGCGTAGGTCTTACCGGTCGACACCTCCCGCACCTCCGCGTCCTTGGCGCGCGCCCTGTCGAGAAGGTCCTCGATGGTGCGGGCGTTGTCCGGCAGGGCGTCCGGGACGAACGCCAGCGTCGGCGTGAACCGCACACCGGTCTGGCGGCCCACCTCGGACCGCAGGACGCCCTTGGCGCTCTCCAGGGCGGCGGCGGACGCCGCCCGCTCCTCGTCGTCCCCGTAGACCGTGTAGAAGACCGTGGCCTCCCGCAGGTCGCCGGTGACCCGGGCGTCCGTGATGGTCACGAAGCCCAGCCGCGGATCCTTGATACGCCGGTCCAGGGTCTCCGCGACCACGACCTGGATGCGGTCGGCCAGCTTGCGGGCCCGCGCGTTGTCGGTCACCGGTCCGTCACTCTTCCTTCTGGGTTTCTTGTCTGCTGCTGTTGCTGCCACGACCGTTGTCGGCCGTCACCGACCCGACCGGGACGGTCGGGCGCGGCCGGCTGTGGCCGCTCAGTCGTCTCGACGTTCAGTCGTCGTCCCCGTGCAGCCGCCGCCGTACCGACAGCAACTCCACCTCCGGACGGCCCGCGACCATGCGCTCGCACCGGTCCAGGACGTCCCTCAGGTGCCCCGTGTCCCCGGACACCACCGCCAGGCCGATCTCGGCCCTGCGATAGAGGTCCTGGTCGCCGGTCTCCGCCGCACTCACCGCGAACTTCCGCTGGAGTTCGGCGACGATCGGCCGGACGATCGAGCGTTTCTCCTTCAACGACCGTACGTCGCCGAGGAGGAGGTCGAAGGACAATGTCCCCACATACATGTGTTTCCGGATGTCCCGCCGGTACGGGTTCGGGCCCGCCAGCGCTTGGCAGGGGCACATAAACCGTACACGGAACGGCCGGGGCCGATCGACGGATTAAGCACCGCCGACCGGCCCCGGACCGGCGATGCCGCCCGAGCGGGACCCGGGCGGCATCGGCGCACCGCGCGCCCCGTCACATGACGTCGGTCGCGACGTGGGTCGCGACGTCGGTCATGTGACGGCGCACCGTCCGCCGTACGGCCTCGTCAGCCGTACGGCGGCGGTACGTCAGCCGCGCGGCTTCTCGCGCATCTCGTACGTCGCGATGACGTCGTCGATCTTGATGTCGTTGAAGTTCCCGAGGTTGATACCGCCCTCGAAGCCTTCGCGGATCTCGGTGACATCGTCCTTGAAGCGGCGCAGACCCTGGATGTTGAGGTCCTCCGCGATGACCTTGCCGTCGCGGACGAGCCGGGCCTTCGTGTTGCGCCTGACCTCGCCGGACCGGATGAGAACACCCGCGATGTTGCCGAGCTTGGACGAGCGGAAGACCTCGCGGATCTCCGCCGTGCCGAGCTCGATCTCCTCGTACTCCGGCTTGAGCATGCCCTTGAGGGCCGCCTCGATCTCCTCGATGGCCTGGTAGATCACCGAGTAGTAGCGGACGTCGACACCCTCGCGGTCGGCCATCTGCGAGGCACGCCCCGCGGCGCGCACGTTGAAGCCGATGACGATGGCGTCGGAGCCCATCGCCAGGTCGATGTCGGACTCCGTGACCGCACCGACGCCGCGGTGCAGGACCCGGATGTCGACCTCTTCACCGACGTCGAGCTGGAGCAGCGAGGACTCGAGGGCCTCCACCGAACCGGACGCGTCGCCCTTGATGATGAGGTTGAGTTCCTGCACCAGGCCGGCCTTGAGGGCCTCGTCCAGGTTCTCCAGCGAGAACCGGACGCCCTTGCGGGCGAACGCCGCGTTCCGCTCACGGGCGGCACGCTTCTCGGCGATCTGCCGCGCGGTGCGGTCCTCGTCGACGACCAGGAAGTTGTCGCCGGCGCCGGGGACGTTGGTGAGTCCCAGGACCAGGACGGGGGTCGCGGGACCCGCTTCCTCGACGTTGTTGCCGTTGTCGTCGAGCATCGCCCGGACACGGCCGTACGCGTCACCGGCGACCATCGTGTCGCCGACGCGCAGCGTGCCGCGCTGGACGAGCACGGTGGCGACGGCGCCTCGACCGCGGTCGAGGTGCGCCTCGATGGCGATACCCTGCGCGTCCTGCTCCGGGTTGGCCCGGAGGTCGAGCGAGGCGTCCGCCGTGAGGACCACGGCCTCCAGCAGGCTGTCGATGTGCAGACCCTGCTTGGCGGAGATGTCGACGAACATGGTGTCGCCGCCGTACTCCTCGGCCACGAGGCCGTACTCGGTCAGCTGACCGCGCACCTTGGTCGGGTCCGCGCCCTCGACGTCGATCTTGTTGACCGCGACCACGATCGGCACGTCGGCCGCCTTGGCGTGGTTCAGCGCCTCGATCGTCTGGGGCATCACACCGTCGTTCGCCGCCACCACGAGGATCGCGATGTCGGTGGACTTGGCACCACGGGCACGCATGGCGGTGAACGCCTCGTGACCCGGGGTGTCGATGAAGGTGATCCTGCGCTCTTCGTCGTTGACCTCGGTGGCGACCTGGTACGCGCCGATGTGCTGCGTGATACCGCCGGCCTCGCCCGCGACGACGTTCGTCTTGCGGATGGCGTCGAGGAGCCGGGTCTTACCGTGGTCGACGTGACCCATGACGGTCACGACCGGCGGACGCGCGACGAGGAACTCCTCGCCACCCTCGTCCTCACCGAACTCGATGTCGAAGGACTCGAGAAGCTCGCGGTCCTCCTCCTCCGGGCTGACGATCTCGACGACGTAGTTCATCTCGCCGGCGAGCACGTGCAGGGTGTCGTCGGAGACGGACTGCGTGGCGGTGACCATCTCGCCGAGGTTCATCATCACGGCGACGAGCGACGCCGGGTTGGCGTTGATCTTCTCCGCGAAGTCGGTGAGAGACGCACCGCGCGACAGCCGGACGACCTGTCCCTGGCCACGCGGCAGCATCACGCCGCCGACCGAGGGGGCCTGCATGGCCTCGTACTCCTGGCGCCTCTGCCGCTTCGACTTGCGGCCACGACGGGCCGGTCCGCCGGGACGGCCGAACGCGCCCTGCGTTCCACCACGGCCACCGGGACCACCCGGACGTCCGCCGAAACCGGGACGGCCACCGCCGCCACCGAAACCACCGCCGCCGGGACGGCCCGGAGCACCGCCGCCGCCACCGGGACGACCGGCGAAGCCACCGCCGCCACCGCCACCGGGACGGCCGGCGAAACCGCCGCCGCCACCGGGACGACCGCCGCCACCGGCGGGACGGCCGGCACCACCGGGACCACGGCCTCCGCCGGGGCCGCCGCCGGGACGCGGACCCGCGGCGGGACGCTGCGGCATCATGCCCGGGTTCGGACGGTTACCGGCGGGGCCGCCGCCGGGACGCGGGGACTGCGGACGAGGCATCCCACCGGGGGTGGGACGGCCGCCCTGACCACCGGCACCGGCCTGCGGACGGGGACCGCCCTGACCGGCGCCCTGCGGACGCGGGCCGCCGGGCGCACCGGCACCGCCGGGACGCGGGGCACCACCCGGACGGGGCGCCTGCGGGCGCGCCATACCGGTGGAACCACCCGAGGTGAAGGGGTTGTTGCCCGGACGGGGACCCGCCGGACGGGCACCCGGACGGGCGCCCTGTCCCGCGGGACGCGCGGGGCGCTCGCCGCCGCGGCCACCGTCACGGCCGCCGTCGCGCTGACCGCCGGACGGAGCCGGACGGGCGGCCGGACCACCGGTGGGGCGGGGCCCCGGGGTGGCCGAACCGGGGCGCGGGGACGCCGGGGTCTGGGGCGCCGCGGGCTGGGCCGGCGCCGGGGCCGAGAACTCGGCCGCGGGCACCGGGGTCGGCGCGGGCTTCGACGCCGGGGGCTTCGGACCGGGACGCGGGCCGGGGGCGGGCGTCGCGGACGGAGCCGGAGAAGAAGGGGTGCTGCTCTGCGGGGCCTCGGCGGCGGCCGGCTTGGGGGCCGGGGCGCCGGGCTTGGGGGCAGCGGGACGTGCCGCCTGCGCCGGGGAGGGCGCGGCGGGCTTCGCGGGGGTCGCCTTACGCGGCGCCCCGGGCTTCGCGGCGGGCTTGGCGGCGTTGCCGCCGGGGCCCTGCAAAGCATCAGTCAATTTGCGTACGACCGGCGCCTCGATCGTCGACGACGCCGAACGGACGAATTCACCGAGTTCTTGGAGCTTGGCCATGACGACCTTGCTCTCCACACCGAACTCCTTGGCGAGTTCGTATACCCGGACCTTAGCCACTTCGCTCCTTTTAGGTCCGGGTTACCGCCGGACCGTCGCTACTTCATGGGCGTACTCATCGCGTACTCATCGAGTGCTCATCGCAATCTCGACCTACTTCCAACTCGCGAGGTACCTGAATCGCACGGGGTTCCGTGCCGTACGTGTTCGTGCGTTGCTGCCTGCTCGACGTATCGGAGCAGTTCCGCGCTGTCGAGCGGTCCCTTGACCCTGAAGGCCCGGGGAAACGCCCGGCGGCGGACCGCCTGATCGAGACAGAACGAGGCGGGGTGTACATAAGCGCCCCGGCCGGGCAGCGTACCGCGTGGATCAGGGAGGCAAGCACCCTCGACCACCACGATGCGCAGCAGATCGTTCTTGGCCGCTCGCTCCCGGCATCCCACGCAGGTTCGCTCAGGGCAGGCGCGGGCGTGCGTCCGGCCAGACATCCTTAAGTCTACCTCCCCGTACCGACCTCACCCCTTTGGGGCAATGGTCGAACATTTGCTGGCCAAAAAGACTCGGTTGATCTCCGCGCCGTCCGTCGTCGTACGTCGCCCGCACGTCGCGGGCCCCGCGCGGGCTCGGGCGGGGTGGCGAGCCGTGATCCACCGCGATCAGCCGGCACCGTCGGTGGCCGACATCCGGCACCCGATGGCCGAATGCGATGCACCCGGCGGACGACGCCCGGATCACGCTGCCCCGACGGCGCGGGGTGTACGTGGCGTACGGGGCGATGCCGCGGCTGTACGGCGCGTACGGGGCGGTCGCGCGCCGCACGGAGCGATCCGCGACCGTACGGGGCTCCCCCGCACCGCGGCGTACCGGGCGGGATCGCGCCGCGTACGCCGCTCCGCACCGCCCGCCGCTGCGCCGAACGGACCCGAGCCGACCCGGCTCGCCCGCCGGTCCCGGTGCGGCCGCGCCGCCCCGTCAGCCGCCGTCGCCGCGCGGCGACGGACCCATGGCCGCCCCGGTGTCGTCCGCCCCGTCGGTCTGCTCCGTGTCAGGCCGGATGTCGATGCGCCAGCCGGTGAGACGGGCGGCCAGGCGGGCGTTCTGCCCTTCCTTGCCGATCGCCAGCGACAGCTGGTAGTCCGGCACTGTCACCCGCGCGGAGCGAGCGCCGAGGTCGACGACCTCGACCTTGCTGACCCGGGCGGGCGACAGCGCGTTGGCCACCATCTCCGCCGGGTCGTCCGACCAGTCGACGATGTCGATCTTCTCGCCGTGCAGCTCCGCCATCACGTTGCGCACCCGCGAGCCCATCGGGCCGATGCAGGCGCCCTTGGGGTTGAGGCCGGAGCGGGTGGACCGTACGGCGATCTTGGTGCGGTGGCCCGCCTCACGGGCGATCGCGCAGATCTCCACGGAGCCGTCCGCGATCTCCGGGACCTCCAGCTCGAAGAGCTTCTTCACGAGGTTGGGGTGGGTGCGCGACAGTGTCACGGAGGGGCCCCGTACGCCCTTGGCCACGCGGACCACGAACGTACGCAGCCGCAGACCGTGCGTGTACTCCTCGCCCGGCACCTGCTCCTGCACCGGGAGGATGGCCTCCAGCTTGTCGTCCAGCCGCACCAGGATGTTCCTGGGGTCCTTGCCCTGCTGGACCTGTCCGGCGACGATGTCGCCCTCACGGCGCGCGTACTCCCCGAATGTCACGTCGTTCTCGGCGTCCCGCAGCCGCTGCTGGATGACCTGACGCGCCGTCGTGGCGGCGATGCGGCCGAAGTCCGACGGGGTGTCGTCGAACTCCTTCGCCTCCTGGCCCTCCTCCAGCTCCGAGGGGTCCTCCTTGGCCCACACCGTTACGTGACCGTTGTCGCGGCTGAGCACGACACGGGCGAGGCGGCGGCTCCCCTCGGTGCGGTGGTAGGCGATGAGGAGGGCGGATTCGATCGCCTCGACCAACAGCTCGAACGGGATCTCCTTCTCTTGTGCCAAGCCCTTCAGGAGCTTTACGTCGATGTCCATGGCTACGCCTCCTCTTCCTTCTTGTCCTTGCGGTTGAACTCGAGTTCCACGCGCGCCTTGGCGATCGACGCGAACTCGATCCGGCGGGCGGTCGGCTTGCGCCCCTTCACACCCGGCACTTCGAGGTCGAGTCCTCCCTCGTCCACCGCGAGGACACGGGCCACGAATTCGTCGCCCTCATGAGGCTGGATCTTCGCCAGACGGCCGACGGCGCGCACGTAGTGACGGTGCTCGGTCAGCGGGCGGTCGGCTCCCGGGGAGGTCACTTCGAGCTGGTACTCGTCCTCGCCCATCACGTCTGTCTCGTCGAGAGCCGTGGAGACGGTGCGGCTCAGCTCGGCGCACTCGTCCAGATCCACGCCGTCGTCGGAGTCGACCACGATTCTCAGCACACGACGCCGGCCCGCCCGGGACACCTCGATCTCCTCGAGATCCAGGCCCTTCGCGCTGACGAGCGGTTCCAGCAGTCCGCGCAGCCTCTCGCTGTGGGTGGTGCTCATCCGGGTGACTCCTCGGCCGCGTGTGTGCTGTTGTGGGATCGTCGCGTGTCAGGGAAAGGGTATCCGGTCGCAAGGGGTGTTGCCGTCCACCTGGGGCTGACGCGCAGGTACGCTCGCCTGCGGTGATCACTGCGAGGCCCGAGGGAGACACGCGTGGGGCGCACGGGGACGACACGTAGGGGTGCGCTCTTGGCGGTCGGCGCCGCGGCGGGAGGTCTGCTGACCGCCTGCACCGACGGCGACGACGGATCACGGGGCCCGGCGAGCGCGGCGGCCGTCCGGGCCGCGAAGGAGCTGCGGGTGAAGTCCGCCGGGACGAGCCGCGAACTGCTGCGGCAGTACGACGCGGTGCTCGAACGGCATCCGGATCAGGCCACGCGGTTGACGCCGCTGCGGGGCGCCGTCGCACGGCATGTGACCGCGCTGTCGCCTCCGCGGCCTTCCAAGAAGGAGACGGAGAACGGGTCGGCGAAGCCGTCTCCTTCCTTGCCGGCTTCCTCCGCTCCGTCTCCGGCGCCGTCGTCGGCGGCGTCTGTCGGTACGGCCGCCATGAACGCCGGGGTAGCGGCTTCCGGTCCCGCGCCGTCCGTTCCGGCGGATCCCGGCGCCGCGATCAAGGAGCTGGCCGCGGCCGAGCGCCGTGTCTCCGAGGCGCACGCCGACGCCCTCGTCCACGCCCCGCCGGAACTGGCCCGGCTGCTGGCCTCCCTCGCCGCGGCCGCCGCCGCCCACGCGTACCTGCTGGCGGAAGGATTCTCCTCGTGAGCGGTGACCGGGTCCTGGACGCCGCGCAGGCGGCCCTCGCCGCCGAACACGCGGCGGTGTACGGGTACGGCGTGGTCGGCGGACGTGTCGGCGACGAACGCCGCGCGGAGGCGACGACCGCGTACGACGCGCACCGGGCCCGGCGGGACGGCCTCGCGCGTACGGTGCGCGATCTCGGCGGGAAACCGGCCGCGGCCGCCGCGGCCTACGCCCTGCCCTTCGAGGTGCCCGACACCGCCGCGGCCACGGCGCTCGCGGCCGATCTGGAGGATCGGATCGCGGGGGTCTACTCCGACCTCGTACGGGCCTCGGAGGGGCCGCTGAGGCAGGACGCCGCCGGGGCGCTGCGCGAGGCGGCGGTGCGGGCGGTGCGCTGGCGGGGCAGCGGCGTAGCCTTTCCTGGGCTCGCCGAGCGTCTGTGAGCCCGATCCACAGGAAGGGCTCTGGGCACGTATGGCTTTCGAACCGCCACGGCGGCTGGTACGCACCCTGAGCGAGACGTACGGGGAATCCGTCGCGGCACCGTGGCTCGGGCGGTTGCCCGGGATCGCCCAGGAAGCGGTGGAGCGGCGGGAGTTGACGGTCGAGCGGGTGGTGGCGCCTGGCGGCGGGAGCAGCCTCGTGGTGCTCGTACGGCGCCCCGACGGGGCGCCGGCCGCGCTCAAGGTGGTCCCCCCCTTCGCCGCTCCGGAGCCGGAGCGGGCGGCGCTGACGCACTGGAAGGGCTGGGGCTCGGTGGAGCTCATCTCGGGCTCCGACGGTGCGCTGCTCCTGGAACGGCTGCACTCCGAGACGTCGTTGCGCTCCCTGCCCGAGGCGAAGGCACTGCTCGAAGCGGCGGGAACGGTGCGGAAGTTGTGGGTCGAGCCGGTCGCCGGCCACGGTTTCGAGACAGTCGCCGAGCGGACGACGCGGCAGGCGGAGGCGATGCGGAGGGCGACGGACCCACAGGTCGCTCCGCTCGTCGCGGCGGCACTCGACGCACGCGAGGACCTTCTCGCTGCGGGGACGGCGGAGCTGATGCTGCTCCACGGCGCGTTCCGTCAGGGCAAGGTGCTGTCGGGCGACCGGGCGCCGTGGCTGGCGGTGGGCCCCGTGCCGGTGGTGGGCGAGCGCGCGTTCGACCTGGCGCGGCTGGTACGCGACCGGGTGGAGGATCTCGTCGCCGCGTCGTCCGGCGCCGCCGCGACGCGGCGCCGGGTGAACAAACTGGCCGACTCGCTGGACGTCGACCGCGAGCGGCTGCGTGGCTGGACGCTCTTCCGCGCGGTGGAATCGGGCGTGCGCGCGCTGGAGGCCGGGCGTCGCCAGGACGCGGAACTGCTGCTGGAGTTCGCCGACTGGCTGTAACGGGGCGGGGAGTTGGCGCCGCCGACCGTACGCACCACCCGTGCCACGTACTCCGCGAGCCCCGTCACGGGGCGGTCCGGGCGGCCACGGGGTACGGGGCGGGAGAGCCCGGTCGCCCCGGACCCGGTCCCGCCCGCCCCGTACCCCGTCGTACTCGTCCTCGGCCCGCCGTACCCGCCCCGTAGGGGCGTCGGCGTCAGGCGTCGGCCGTCAGGCGCGCGACCGCCTCCGCGACCGTCAGCTCCTCGCGCTCCCCGGTGCGGCGGTCCTTCAGCTCCACCACTCCGTCGCCCGCGCGCCGCCCGGCGACCAGGATCTTGGGCACACCGATCAGCTCCGCGTCGGTGAACTTCACACCGGGCGAGACGCCGGGGCGCTCGTCGACCAGCACGCACAGCCCCGCAGCGGCCAGCTGGTCGGCGACGTCGACCGCCAGCTCCGTCTGGAGGGCCTTGCCCGCGGCGACGACGTGCACGTCCGCCGGGGCGATCTCACGGGGCCAGCACAGGCCCTGCTCGTCCGCGGTCTGCTCCGCGAGCGCGGCGACGGCGCGGGAGACGCCGATGCCGTACGAGCCCATCGTCACCCGCACCGGCTTGCCCTGCTGCCCGAGGACGTCGAGCTGGAAGGTGTCGGCGTACTTGCGTCCGAGCTGGAAGATGTGGCCGATCTCGATCGCGCGTCCCAGCTTCAGCCCGGTGCCGCACACGGGGCAGGGGTCGCCCTCCTCGACGACCACCACGTCGAGGTAGTCGTCGACCTCGAAGTCCCGTCCGCAGACGACGTCGCGCGCGTGGGTGTCGGCCTTGTTCGCGCCGGTGACCCAGGCGGTGCCGGGCGCGACGCGCGGGTCGGCGATGTAGCGGATCTTCAGCCCCTGGGGGCCGACGTAGCCACGCACCAGCTCGGGACGGCCCTCGAAGTCCTCGGCCGTCACCAGTTCCACGACGGCGGGCGCCAGGTGCTCGCCGAGCTTGCCGAGGTCCACCTCGCGGTCACCGGGGACGCCGACGGCGGTGATCTCACCGTCGACCTTCACCAGGAGGTTCTTGAGCGTGGCCGAGGCCGGCACGCCGAGGAACTTGGCCAGGGTCTCGATGGTCGGGGTGTCGGGGGTGTCCAGCTCCTCCATCGGCCCGTGCGCCGAGCCGTCGACGGGGGGCGTGGTGAACGTGACCGCCTCGGTGTTGGCGGCGTAGTCGCCGTTGGGGCAGTCGACGAAGGTGTCCTCACCCGCGGCGGCCGGTGCCAGGAACTCCTCGGACGCGGAGCCGCCCATGGCGCCGGAGACGGCGGAGACGATGCGGTAGTCGAGCCCCAGGCGCGCGAAGATCTTCTGGTACGCGGCGCGGTGGAGCGCGTACGACTCGGCGAGGCCCTCGTCCGTGGCGTCGAAGGAGTACGAGTCCTTCATCTGGAACTCACGGCCGCGCAGCACGCCGGAGCGGGGCCGCGCCTCGTCCCGGTACTTCGTCTGGATCTGGTAGAGCATCACCGGCAGGTCCTTGTAGGACGTGCACTGGTCCTTGACGACCAGGGTGAAGATCTCCTCGTGCGTCGGACCGAGGAGATACTCGCCGCCCTTGCGGTCCTTGAGACGGAAGAGCAGGTCGCCGTACTCGTCCCAGCGGCCACTCGCCTCGTAGGGCTCCTTGGGAAGGAGGGCCGGCAGCAGTACTTCCTGCGCCCCGATGGCGTCCATCTCCTCGCGGACGACGCGCGCGATGTTGTCGAGCACCTTCTTGCCGAGCGGCAGCCAGCTCCAGAGGCCGGCGGAGGTGCGGCGTACGTACCCGGCGCGGACGAGAAGCTTGTGGCTCAGGGTCTCCGCGTCCGCCGGGTCGTCGCGCAGTGTCTTGGCCATCAAACGGGACATGCGCTGGACCTGGGACATGGGGAGCACTCCTGCGTTTTCTACTCGGCTGGTGCCAGGAGGTTATCCGGGGCACACCGGCGGGCGGAAATCAGTAAGCGCGCACCGTAAGGCCCTCAGCGCCGCCGCAGCGGCAGCTGGGCGCCCATCACGGCGTACGGTTTGGCCGCGCTGGGGAAGATGACCTGGCGCGCCAGGTCCTGGTAGCCGAGGGCGCGGTAGAGGCCGCGGGCGGGGCTCTCGATGTCGATCGCGGACAGTATCGAGCGGGGCTGCCGTGCGACGTCGGTGATGGTGGTGATGAGGGTGCGCCCGATGCCGTGGCCCTGGAACGCGGGGTGGACGTGCAGTTCGGTGATGACGAAGGAGTCGTCGAGCCAGCCGTCGCGGCCTTCGGCGCGCAGATACGGCTCGACGACCGTGGACCACCAGTGGGAGCGGTCGTTCGGCATGCCGTAGACGAAGCCGGTGAGCCTGCCCTCCGCCGTGAGCGCCCCGTACGCGCGGGCCCCGGGCGTGAGGAGGTGCCGCAGCACGATCTGGCGGCGTACGCCGATCTCGGCCTCGCTGAGCCCGAAGGCGAGCGCCTGTACGGCCAGCGCCTCGTCCACGCGCGGGGCGAGGTCGATCGGCCCCACGCGCACGTCGGGAATCCGGCGGTGGTTCCCGGGGTAGCTCGGCACGCTCGGCATGGCCGAACCCTACTTTCAGAAGAGGACGCTCATGAACGCGCCCACTTCGCGGAAGCCGACCCGTCGGTAGGAGGCCCTGGCGGGGGTGTTGTAGTCGTTCACGTACAGGCTGACGACGGGGGCGACGTCGGCGAGCGCGTACCGGACGACGGCGGCCATACCGCTCTCGGAGAGGCCCTGGCCGCGGAATTCGGGGGCGACCCAGACGCCCTGGATCTGGCAGGCGTGCGACGTGGCCGCGCCGATCTCCGCCTTGAAGATCACCTTGCCGTCGTCGACGCGGGCGAACGACCGCCCGGCGCCGACCAGTTCGGCCACCCGCGCCTGGTACAGCAGCCCGCCGTCGCCGGCCAGCGGGGAGACGCCGACCTCCTCGGTGAACATCGCCACGCAGGCGGGCATGATCGTCTCCAGCTCCTCCTTACGGATGCGGCGTACGAGAGGGTCGGGCCGCACCGTCTCGGACGCCCGCTCGGTGACCATGAGCGGCTGATGGGCGCGGACCTCGCGGGCGGGGCCCCAGTTGGGCTCCAGGAGCCGCCAGAGCTGGGCCGTGGGCTCCGCGGGCCCGACGATGGACGAACAGCGGCGCCCCGTACGGCGGGCGCGGTCGGCGAAGGCCCTCACGGCGTCGGGGGACGCGCAGATCGGGACCAGGTTGGCGCCGGAGTAGCACAGTGAGCGCAGCCGCCCGTCCGCGTACCAGCCCCACATCTCGCCGCCGAGGCGCCAGGGGTCGAGTCCCGCCGATTGGACACGGGAAGCCACGAAGGCGTTGGCGACGGGCTCACTCTCGAGGATGGCGAGCGCGGCGCCGAGTTCGCCGGGATCGAGGACCCGGGTGGTGGTCTGCGTCAACACGAGAGGGGCCTCACCATACGTCTGCTGATTCTCCGCACTGTACCCGCCGCTTCCGCGCCGTGCCGCGTACACCGAAAGGCCCCGCTCCCCTGACGCCTGAGGCGTGGGATGCGGGGCCGTACGGAGACGTGGCAGCGACGAGGAGGGTCGGGGCCAGGCGGCGGCCGGCGAGCGGCCCGGCGGGGGCCCCGGGGCGATCCTCAGCTGATGGAGACCTCGGGCTCGCCGGAGGGGACTCCGTCGGCCTCCATCTCCGCGGCGATCTTCAGGGCCTCCTCGATCAGGGTCTCGACGATCTTCGACTCCGGCACCGT
>NZ_JBVJNN010000043.1:0-60780 GCF_055583685.1 Streptomyces sp. NPDC104581 | reverse complement strand
CCTCCGTACCCGCGCCGCCCCCACCCTCCCACCCAATCCCACCCCCCCCCCCCCCCTCCCCCCCCCCTCCCTCCTGCCCCCCCCCCCCCCCCCCCCCCCCCCCGGGCAGCCTACCTGGGTGGTACACGCTTCGGCGGCCGGGGCCGGCCGCGCCGCCGGGCGCGTCGGTGGCGGCCCTGTCAGGTGTTGGGGCGCAGCGTCCAGACGATGGTCATCTCGCCGGTGACGGCGCCGTCCTCCCGGTTGAAGACGACCGTGACGGGTATCTCCGGGCGCCCGCCCCCGTCGAGTTCGGCGACGACGTCCGCGACCGGGCGGCCCACGGTGGCCGTCGCCGTGACGACGCCCATGGCGAGCTTCCGGTAGCCGATCTCCGCCTTGACGACGAGCGGTACGGCACGGGCGAGCTGGTCGCCGAAGGCGGCGAGCACGACGGCGCCGCTGACGGTGTCGCCGAGGGTGAACATCGCGCCGGCGTGCGGGCCGCCGACGTGGTTGTGGAAGGCGGCCTGGTCCGGGAGCCGTACGACGGCGCGCTCGGCGGTGGTTTCGAGGAACTCCATGTTGAGAGTCCTCGCCATGGGAACGGTGGCGGCGAGCATCTCGCCGACGGTCATCTGATCGGAGCTCATGGGGCTCGATATTACTCACGAGTAGCGTCAGTTGCCATCCTGCGACAGGGCGGCCGTAGCAGTGCGGGGACGACCCATCTATCGTTACTCGCCATGTGGCCAGGACAGCAGCCGCCCGGGGGCGAGCAAAACCCGCAGGATCCGAATTCCAACCCTTACCAGCAGCCGGGGTACCAGCAGCCGAATCCCTATCAGCAGCCGGGGTACCAGCAGCAGCCTGGTTATCAGCAGCCCGGCTACCCGCAGCAGCCGGGGCAGCAGCCGCCCAATCCGTACCAGCAGCCGACCGTGCCGCAGCAGTACGCGATACAGGCGCACGGCGGCGGGCCGGGCGGTCCCGACCCGTCCCAGGACAAGAAGCGGACGAAGATCGTCGCCATCGTCGCCGCGTCGGCGGTCGTCGTCGCGGCGGCGGTCACGGGCTTCTTCGTCCTCGGGAACGACGGCGGGAGCTCGAACGTCGCGGACGATCCCAAGGCGTCCGCCTCCGACACCTCGAAGGCGAAGCCGAAACCGACGGAGGAGGAGAACCCGCGCGACGGCTCCGGCGTGGGCAAGCCCACCGTCGCGGGCTGGAAGGTCGTGACCAACCCCAACCACGGGACGCAGTTCGACGTCCCGGCCGACTGGGTGGTCGAGAAGCCGGACACCTTCTCGGGCTTCGAGGACGTCGAGAAGGGCGACGGCTCGCCCGCCATCACCTTCTCCGCGCCGGCCTTCCTGAAGTCCACCTGGTGCGAACAGGACACGGACCAGGACGGCGAGATCGAGGACGTCAGTCTCGGCGGGACCGGCACCAAGGGCGGCAAGGGCGCCAAGGACACCGCGACCGCGGCGAGCAACGAGTCCGGCAGCTGGGTCTGGGCCGCGTACGCGCAGGAAGCCACCAAGGCGCAGCAGCAGAAGGCGATCAAGGTCGAGAAGTCCAAGCCCTACACGACCGAGGCGGGGCTCAAGGGGCACTACTCGACGGCGGCCAGCACGGGCCTGCCCAAGAAGGAGAAGTGCGACACCGACGGCAAGTCGATCGCGTTCACCTTCACCAACGCCAAGGGTGACTTCACGACGTGGGTCCTCTACGGCGCCAGGGGCGTCGAGGACGAGATCCCCGACGAGACACTGATGAAGATCATGAGCACGGTCCGGCTGGCCGAGTAGCCGACCGGTCCGGACGGGCCGAGCCCCGGGCCCCGCCTCTGGCGCCGGGCCCGGGGCTCAGCCGATGCCGAACGCTCCCTCGGGCGGCTCGGGCGACGCCACCGCGCCGGCGTCCCGCACGATCGTCGCGGCACCGGTGAACCGCCGCAGCGACGCCCCGTGTTCGACACGTGCCGGGAAGGCGTCGGACGCGGTCCGGCGGGCGAGGGCCGCCGTGTCGATCGGGGCGTGCGAGGCGAGGACTACGGCGTTGCCGAAGCGGCGCCCGCGCAGCACCGACGGCTCGGCGATGAGCGCCAGCTCCTCGAACACCGAGGCGAACGTGGCCAGTTGGGAGGTCAGAAAGGTGAAGGGCGCGCCGTCGGCGAGATTGGCCGCGTAGAGGCCGTCGGCCCGCAGCACCCGTTCGGCGAGGCGGGCGTACTCCACGGACGTCAGATGGGCGGGGACCCGCGAGCCGCCGAAGACGTCGCCGATGACGAGATCCACCGAGCGGGCCGGCGCCGAGGCGAGCCACTCGCGGGCGTCCGCGTCGTGCACCGTGATCCCGGACCCGTCCGGCAGCGGCAGCTCCTCGGCGACCAGCGCGAGCAGCGCGCCGTCCGCGTCGACGACGTCCTGTGCCGAGCCCGGCCGGGTGGCGCCGACGTAGCGGGGCAGGGTGAGGGCCCCGCCGCCGAGATGGACCACGGTGAGCGGCTCGCCCTCGCCGGCGACGCGGTCGACGACATGCCCGAGGCGCCGCGTGTACTCGAATTCGAGATGGGTCGGGTCGTCCAGGTCGACGTAGGACTGCGGCGCGCCGTCGACGGTCAGCAGCCACGCGCGTTCCCGGTCCACGTCCGGCAGCAGCCGGGCCGTGCCGCGGTCGACGGTCCTGACGACGGGGATGGCTTCGTTCACCGTCCCATTGTGCGTGCCGTGCCCGGTGGACCCGACGGCGCCCGTCCCCGCGGAGGGCGGGAGACGGGCGCCGCCGTCCGGCGGGCGGTCAGAGAAGCCCGGTCACCGTGCCCGCGCCGACCGTGCGTCCTCCTTCGCGGATCGCGAAGCCGAGCCCGGACTCCAGCGGCACGTCCCGGCCCAGCTCGACGGTCACCGGGACCGTGTCACCCGGCCGCGCGACGGCCAACTCGCCCAGGTCGATGTCGCCGACCACGTCCGCGGTGCGGATGTAGAACTGCGGCCGGTAGCCCGAAGTCACCGGCGTCGTCCGTCCGCCCTCCTTCGCCGACAGGACGTACACCCGCGCGGTGAACCGCCTGCTCGGCACGGCACTGTCCGGCGCGGCCACCACATGGCCCCGGCGGATCGCGTCGCGTGGCATGCCGCGCAGCAGCAGGGCGACGTTGTCGCCCGCCTCGGCGAACTCCATCGGCTTCCCGAAGGTCTCCAGCGAGGTGACCGTACTGAACTGCGGCCCGGACTCGGCGCCGAGCACCTCGACCCGGTCGCCCACGCGCACCGTGCCGCGCTCGACGGCGCCGGTGACGACCGTGCCGCGCCCGGTGATCGTCAGGACGTTCTCCACCGGGAGCAGGAACGGCGCGTCGGTGTACCGGACGGGGATCGGTACGTACGTGTCGACCGCGTCGAGGAGCGCCCGCACGGCGTCCGTCCAGCGCGGGTCGCCCTCCAGCGCCCGGAGTCCGGAGACCCGGACGACGGGGACGTTCTGGCCGCCGTACCCGTGCGAGCTGAGCAGTTCGCGCACCTCCAGCTCGACCAGGTCGGTCAGTTCGTCGTCGCCGGCGTCGGCCTTGTTGAGGGCGACGACGATGTGGTCGACGCCGACCTGGCGGGCGAGCAGGACGTGCTCGGCGGTCTGCGGCATGATCCCGTCGAGCGCGGACACGACGAGGATCGCGCCGTCGAGCTGTGCCGCGCCGGTGACCATGTTCTTGATGTAGTCGGCGTGGCCGGGCATGTCGATGTGCGCGTAGTGCCGGGTGTCCGTCTCGTACTCGACGTGCGCGATGTTGATGGTGATGCCGCGCGCGGCCTCCTCGGGGGCCCGGTCGATCCGGTCGAACGGGACGAACGTGCCGCTCCCGCGCTCGCTGAGGACCTTGGTGATGGCCGCGGTCAGGGTGGTCTTGCCGTGGTCGACATGGCCCATGGTGCCGATGTTGAGGTGCGGCTTGGTGCGCACGTATGCCGTCTTGGGCATGGCTGACGTGTTCCTTCCAGGAACTCGAAGCGTGAAGGGGACCCCGGTGCCTTGCCGACCCTCCCCCTGTGGGGTCCGCCGGACGATCCGGGAAGGGTCAGCTTCGGGCGCCGTCGAGCAGCGCCGCCGCGGGGGCCTGCGCCGCGGCTGCTTCCGCGTGCGCCGCCAGGAACCCGGCAGCCTTCGGCGCGTCCGCGACCGCGGACGACGCTGCGTGGAAGGCGTACCGGAACATGCCCTCGATGATGTCCGACCGGCGACGCGGCGTCGACGGATTTACGGGCGTGCGGCCGGCGACGAGGCGCGCCGGCACGGTGTCCGCGCGAGCGCCGGGCGGCGGTGCGAGGGTCATGACGTGCGGTTTCCGCGGCGCCACCGCCCGTTCGCGGTGGTCCGCGTACGGCCGCGGACGGGCCGGTCGGGCGGCCGAGTGGCGGTTGTCTCAAGGCTCTTGACGACAATCACATCGCGTCGTCGGTTAGTCTCCCCGAATGCTCGACCACGTCGACAGGCCGTCCACCGGCCTCACGGTCCGCTGTACGAGGGTGCTGCTCTCACCCTGGTCCAGGCTCTCCCTCCTCGTGCTCCTGCTGGCGTGCGCGGGGACCGCGGTGCTGGTCTACGAGCCGCAGAGATTCGTCTCGGCCGGCTGGCCGCAGCTCAGCGGCGGCGCCGCCGTGGTGCTGTTCGCCGCCGCCTACGGGGTGTGCACGGCGGCCTTCGTGCCGCGTCCGCTGCTCAACCTCGCCGCGGGCGCGCTGTTCGGTACGCAGCTCGGCCTCCCCGCGGCGATCGCGGGGACGGTGCTGGGCGCGGGCATCGCCTTCGGACTCGGCCGCTTCCTCGGCCAGGACGCGCTGCGTCCGCTGCTGCGGGGCCGCTGGCTGCTCGCGGCCGACGGGCAGTTGAGCCGGCACGGCTTCCGCTCGATGATGGCGGTACGCCTCTTCCCCGGGGTCCCGTTCGTGGCCGCCAACTACTGTGCGGCGGTGTCGCGGATGGGCTGGCCGCCGTTCCTGCTGGCGACGGCCATCGGCTGCGTACCGAACACGGCGGCGTACGTGATCGCGGGGAGCGAGGCGGGATCGCCGACGTCACCCGCGTTCCTGCTGGCGATGGGGTTCATCGTGCTGACCGGGACGGGAGCGGGGGTGCTGGCGTGGTTCAAGCGCCACCGGCTGCGTCCGGCGGGCCCGAAACCCACGGAGACCACGGAGTCCGCGGAGGCCAGGGTCCCGGAGCCGGTCGCCTGACCGGTCCCCCTCGGCCGCCGGACGGGCTCAGGGGAGCGCGCGCGGCAGTTTCAGGTCACCACTCGGCGGCACCGCCGAGAAGCGCGCCACGTCCGCCCGCGTCACATCGCCCAGCTCCCCCGGCGCCCATCTCGGCGTCCGGTCCTTGTCGATCACCTGCGCCCTGATCCCCTCCACGAGGTCCGGCGTCCTCAGCGCCGCGCACGACGCCCGGTACTCGGCCTCCAGCACCTCTTCCAGGGTTTCGGCCGTCCGCGCCCACCGCACGGCGGCCAGCGTCGCCTTGAGCGCGGTCGGGGACTTCGCCAGGATCGTCTCCGCCGTCTGCTTCGCCCGGTGGTTCCCGCCGGCGAGGAGCCGGTCCACGATCTCCTCGACCGAGTCGGCGGCGTAACACGTGTCGATCCACTCGCGGTCGGCCGCCAACTCCCCCTCGGGCGGCGCCGACACCTGGCGCCGTACGGCCACGGGGACGTCCGTGTCGGCGAGTCGGGCCGCCAGTTCGGGCAGCCGCCCGGAGGGCACGTAGTGGTCGGCGAGCCCGCAGAGGATCGCGTCGGCGGCGCCCACCGCCGTGCCGGTGAGGGCGAGATGCGTGCCGAGTTCGCCGGGTGCCCGGGAGAGCAGATACGTACCGCCGACGTCCGGTACGAGGCCGATGCCGGTCTCCGGCATGGCGACCCGGGAGCGTTCGGTGACGATCCGGACGTCGCCGTGCGCCGAGAGGCCCACCCCGCCGCCCATCACGATGCCGTCCATGAGGGCGACGTACGGCATCGGGCAGCGCGCGATCCGGGCGTTGAGGCGGTACTCGTCGCGCCAGAACGCGGGCGACGCCGAGCCGCCCGCACGCGCGTCCTCGTGAATGGCCCGGATGTCGCCGCCCGCGCACAGCCCCCGTCCGCCGGCGCCGTCGAGGACCACCGCGCGCACGTCCGGGTCAGCCTCCCAGGCGGTCAGCGCGGCGTCGACGCGCGACACCATGGCGTGGGTGAGGGCGTTGAGGGCGCGCGGCCGGTTGAGCGTGAGCCGCCCCACGCGTCCGTCGCGGCGTACGAGGACGGTCTCGTCCTCCGTAGGAGGCCGTGCGGTCATCGGTCCTCTCCCCCGGCCGGCAGGTCCAGCGCCTCGACGATCCGCTCGGCGGCCAGCGTCGCCGTCAGCGAACCCTCCCGCACCCGCTGTTCGAGCGCGGGAGCCAGCTCGCGTACGCCCGGATGGCCGTGCAGCCGGTCCAGCAGATGGTCCCTGATCATCGACCAGGCCCAGTCCACCTGCTGCTCGCCACGCTTGTGCCGGAGGCGTCCGCTGGTGTCGAGGACCTTCCTGTGCTGCTCCAGGCGCTCCCAGACGGTGTCGAGCCCGGTGCCCTCACGGGCACTGCAACTCAGCACCGGCGGCGTCCACGCGGCGTCGGCGGGGTGCATCAGGCGCAGCGCGCCCGCGAGTTCACGCGCGGCGGACCGGGCGTCGCGCTCGTGCGGCCCGTCGGCCTTGTTGACGGCGATGAGGTCCGCCAGTTCCAGCACGCCCTTCTTGATGCCCTGGAGCTGGTCGCCGGTACGGGCGAGGCTCAGCAGGAGGAAGGAGTCGACCATGTTGGCGACGGCGGTCTCCGACTGGCCGACGCCGACGGTCTCGACGAGGACCACGTCGTAGCCCGCCGCCTCCATGACGATGATGGTCTCGCGGGTGGCCTTCGCGACGCCGCCCAGGGTGCCGGCCGTGGGCGAGGGCCGGACGAAGGCCGCCGGGTCGACGGACAGACGCTCCATCCGGGTCTTGTCGCCCAGGATGGAGCCGCCGGTCCTGGTGGACGACGGGTCGACGGCGAGGACGGCGACCCGGTGCCCGAGGCCGGTGAGCATCGTGCCGAGTGCGTCGATGAAGGTCGACTTGCCGACGCCGGGTACGCCGCTGACGCCGATCCTGCGCGCCGTTCCGGAGTGGGGCAGCAGCGCGGTCAGCAGCCGCTGGGCGAGTTCGCGGTGGTCGGCCCTGGTGGACTCCACGAGGGTGATGGCGCGCGCGACGGCCGAACGGGAGCCGTCGAGCACCCCTTTGGTGTAGGTGTCGATGTCGATGCCGGTCCGGGCTGTCACCGGCTCACCGCTCGTGGCCGAGAGCGGTGGCCAGGGTGGTGAGGAGGTCCCGTGCTGCCTCGGGGATGACGGTGCCGGGCGGGAAGACGGCCGCGGCGCCCGCGCGGCGCAGCTCGTCGACGTCCCCGGGCGGGATCACCCCGCCGACGACGATCATGATGTCCTCGCGGCCCTCGCGCGCCAGCTCCTCGCGCAGGGCGGGCACGAGCGTGAGGTGTCCGGCGGCCAGCGACGAGACACCGACGATGTGCACGTCGGCCTCCACGGCCTGCCGCGCGACCTCACCGGGCGTCTGGAACAGCGGGCCGACGTCGACGTCGAAGCCGAGGTCCGCGAAGGCGGTGGCGATGACCTTCTGGCCTCGGTCGTGGCCGTCCTGGCCCATCTTGGCGACGAGGATGCGCGGGCGCCGCCCCTCGGCACGCTCGAACTCCTCGACGGCGTCACGGGTGCTCTCGACCGCCGGTGACGTGCCGGCCTCGTTCCTGTACACACCGGAGATGGTACGGATCTGTCCGGAGTGCCGTCCGTAGACCTTCTCCAGGGCGTCGGAGATCTCGCCGACGGTGGCCTTGGCGCGGGCCGCGTTCACGGCGAGGGCCAGCAGGTTGCCCTCGGGCCCCGGGGCCGACCCCGCCTCGGCGGCGCCGGTGAGGGCGCGCAGCGCGTCCTGGCAGGCCGCCTCGTCCCGCTCCTCGCGCAGCCGGCGCAGCTTGGCGATCTGCTGGGTCCGTACGGAGGAGTTGTCGACCGACCGGACCTCGATCTGCTCGTCGGTGCCGACCAGGTACTTGTTGACACCGATGACGGGCTGGCGCCCGGAGTCGATCCTGGCCTGGGTGCGGGCCGCCGCCTCCTCGATCCGGAGCTTCGGGATGCCTTCGGCGATGGCCCGCGCCATGCCGCCGGCCGCCTCGACCTCCTCGATGTGCTGCCAGGCCCGGCGCGCGAGGTCGTACGTCAGCTTCTCCACGTAGGCGCTGCCGCCCCACGGGTCGATGACCCGGCAGGTGCCGGACTCCTGCTGGAGCAGGAGCTGGGTGTTGCGGGCGATGCGCGCGGAGAAGTCGGTGGGCAGGGCGAGCGCCTCGTCGAGGGCGTTGGTGTGCAGCGACTGGGTGTGGCCCTGGGTGGCGGCCATCGCCTCCACACAGGTGCGGGGGACGTTGTTGAAGACGTCCTGTGCGGTGAGGGACCAGCCGGAGGTCTGCGAATGGGTGCGCAGCGACAGGGACTTGGCGTTCTTGGGGTCGAACTTCTTGACGAGCCTGGCCCAGAGGAGCCGGGCGGCGCGCAGTTTGGCGATCTCCATGAAGAAGTTCATGCCGATGGCCCAGAAGAAGGAGAGCCGGGGGGCGAACGCGTCGACGTCGAGGCCCACGTCGAGTCCGGCGCGCAGGTACTCGACGCCGTCGGCGAGGGTGTAGGCCAGCTCCAGATCGGCCGTCGCGCCGGCTTCCTGGATGTGGTAGCCGGAGATGGAGATGGAGTTGTAGCGGGGCATCTCGCGCGAGGTGTGGGCGAAGATGTCGGAGATGATCCGCATGGAGGGGGCGGGCGGGTAGATGTAGGTGTTGCGGACCATGAACTCCTTGAGGATGTCGTTCTGGATGGTCCCGGCCAGCTTCCGCGGCGGTACGCCCTGTTCCTCCGCGGCCACGATGTAGAGGGCGAGTACGGGCAGGACGGCGCCGTTCATCGTCATGGAGACGGTCATCCTGTCGAGCGGGATGCCGTCGAAGAGCCGGCGCATGTCGTAGATGGAGTCGATGGCGACGCCCGCCATGCCGACGTCACCGGTCACCCGCGGGTGGTCGCTGTCGTAGCCGCGGTGGGTGGGCAGGTCGAAGGCGACGGACAGGCCCTTCTGCCCGGCGGCGAGGTTGCGCCGGTAGAAGGCGTTGGACTCCTCGGCGGTGGAGAACCCGGCGTACTGACGGATCGTCCAGGGCTGGTTGACGTACATCGTCGGGTAGGGGCCGCGCAGGTACGGCGCGATGCCGGGGTACGTCCCGAGGAAGTCGAGGCCGGCGAGGTCCTGCGGGGTGTAGAGCGGTTTGACGTCGATGCCCTCGGGGGTGTTCCAGACGAGATCGGCGTCGCTGCTGCCGGTGCTCTCCTTGACGGCGGCGCGCCACTGGTCCTCGTGTCCGCCCGCGGGTGTGGCGGGGCCCAGGTCGATTCCGGTGAAGTCGGGGACGGTCATGGCGCCACTCCCAGGTGGTCGAGGGCGGAGGTGAGTTGGGCGACCGCGTCCCCGCCCGCGGCGACGAACTCGTCGACGCCGGACCGGGTGAGGGTCTCGCGCAGTTCGCCCGGCCGTCCCGCGAGGTACACGCGGGTGGCACCGGCGGTCTTGAGTGCCGCCGCGACGTCCGCGGCCTGTTCGGCGTAGAGCGGGTCGCTGGAACAGAGGCAGGCGATGGCGGCGCCGCTGCGTTCGAAGGCACCGGCGGCGGTGGCGGCGTCGACGGTGACGGGGTCGTGGACCGGTTCGACACCGCCGGACTGGAAGAGGTTCGACGCGAAGGCCACCCGCGCCGTGTGGGCGGCGGCCGGGCCGAGGGCGGCCAGGAAGACACGGGGCCGGGCACCGGTCGAGGCGAGGTGGGCGTCGGAGCGGGACCGCAGGGCCTCGAAGGCGTCGTCGCGGTGGACGGTGGGCAGTCCGCCGGCCGGGGCCGGGGGTGCGGCGTCGCGTACGACGGGCGCCTCGGTCAGGTGGGGGAACTCGCTGACGCCGGTGACCGGTTCGCGCCGGCGGGCCAGCTTCTCGGAGCGCGAAGCCCAGGTCGCGGCGAGGCGTTCGGCGATCAGGCCGTCGCGCAGCGCGGCGCGCTGGCCGCCGGCCCGTTCGATCTCCTGGAACCACGACCAGGCGGCGTGCGCGAGGTCGTCGGTGAGCCGCTCGACGTACCAGGAACCACCGGCCGGGTCGATGACGCGGCCGAGGTGGGACTCCTCGATGAGGATGGTCGAGGTGTTGCGGGCGATCCGCCGGGCGAAGGCGTCGGGGAGTCCGAGGCCGTGGTCGAAGGGCAGCACGGTCACGGAGTCGGCGCCGCCGACCCCGGCGGCGAGCGAGGCGACGGTGGTGCGCAGCATGTTCACCCAGGGGTCGCGCCTGGTCATCATCACCGAGGAGGTGACGGCGTGCTGGCGCTGGGCGGCGCCGGCCGGTCCGGCTCCGCTGACCTCCGCGACGCGGGCCCAGAGCCGGCGCGCGGCGCGGAGTTTGGCGATGGTGAGGAACTGGTCGGCGGTGGCGGCGTACCTGAACTCCAGCTGGCCGCAGGCCGCTTCGGCGGAGAGCCCCGCGGCGTCGAGGTCGCGCAGCGCGGCGACGCCGGCGGCGAGCGAGCAGCCGAGCTCCTGCGCGGCCGAGCCGCCCGCCTCGTGGTAGGGCAGGGCGTCGACGACGAGGGCACGCAGCCGCGGGTACTCGCGGTGGCAGAGCGTGGCGAGTTCGGCGGCGGCGTCCCGGAGGCCGGCACCCTCGTGGCCGGTGCGGGCGAGGCGGCCGACCGGGTCGGCGCCGAGGGTGCCGCGCACCTCCCCGCGCGGGACGTCGCGTTCGTCGTGCAGGCGCAGCAACTCGGCTGCGGCTTCGGGGCATTCGTCGCCCGCGTCGAGTGCGACCGGGGCGAGGTCGAGATAGACGCCGGCGAGGGCGTCGGCGAGGCCGGAGACCGGCACCCCGGACCAGCCCACCGTCAGCCAGAGGGAGGTGGTGCCGTTGGCGAGGTCGTCGAGTACGGCTTCGTTGGTGCGTGCCGGGTCGGTGCGCGCGTGACGCTGGCGCACGTCCCAGCCGCCGGGCGCGGGGCCGCCGGGGGTGCCGCCCCGGGTGAACGGCGCGAAGCCCGGGAGGCCGCCGTCGCCGGGCGCGTCGGCCGCGGTGTAGAGGGGACGAGTGGTCAGTCCGTCTTCGAGCGTGGTCGAGAGTGCGTCCTCCGCGGCGGTGCCCGAGACGTCCCGGCCGGATTTCCGGAGTACGCCCTCCACCAGACCCTGCCACTGCTCATGGGTGGGTTCGGGGAACTCGGCTGCCAGCGAAAGCCCGCTGTCGGGCAGGAGCGTCATGCCGAGATGTTAGGGCAGCGCGTTCGGCGGTTAGCAGGTTGAACCGATGTGACCTTGAACTCCCCTCCACGCACCCCCTGGAAGCCACCCCGAGCGCCCCCTACGCGCCCCCGGACCCGGATGCCGCCGGGAACGGTTCCGGGCCTGTACGGGCCCGTCGCCGGGGCCTGACGCCGCCTCGTAACCCGCAACGGCTACGCTGCCCCCGTCCGGCGCGCGACCGCTCCTCCCGGGAAGGGGAGTGGATATCCGTCGCGCCGCCGGCGCCGCACCGCCATCCCTTCGAGTACTCCTGCGAGCAGTGATGAGTCCGCGTGAGCACATCCACACCCCGCTCCATATGAACGGCTCCGCACCCCGCCCGCCGGTACACATTCCGCCACCGGACCGCGTTCGCCGCGGCCGGTGCACGATCTTTTCTTGGATGGCGTAGCACCCAATGTCTTGGTTCGAATCACTCATCCTCGGACTCGTCCAGGGGCTGACCGAGTTCCTGCCCATCTCCTCCAGCGCGCATCTGCGGCTGACCGCGGCGTTCGCGGGCTGGCACGATCCGGGCGCGGCGTTCACCGCGATCACCCAGATCGGCACGGAGGCGGCGGTCCTCATCTATTTCCGCAAGGACATCGCCCGCATCGTCTCGGCGTGGTTCCGCTCGCTGACGGACAAGTCGATGCGCTCCGACCACGACGCCAAGATGGGCTGGCTGGTGATCGTCGGCTCGATCCCCATCGGTGTGCTCGGGCTGGCGTTCAAGGACCACATCGAGGGGCCTTTCCGTGATCTGCGGCTGATCGCGACGACCCTGATCGTGATGGGCGTCGTCCTCGGCATCGCCGACCGGCTGGCCGCGCGCGACGAGTCCGGCGGCAAGCACCGTGCCGTCAAGCAGCGCAAGTCGCTTGAGGAGTTGGGCGTCAGGGACGGTCTGATCTACGGGTTCGCCCAGGCCCTGGCGCTGATTCCGGGGGTCTCGCGCTCGGGTGCCACGATCAGCGGCGGTCTGCTGATGGGCTACACCCGTGAGGCGGCGGCGCGTTACTCGTTCCTGCTGGCCGTTCCCGCCGTACTGGCCTCGGGTGCCTTCGAGTTGAGGAACGCGGGCGAGGGACATGTCTCGTGGGGGCCGACCATCTTCGCCACCGTCATCGCCTTTGTCGTGGGATATGCCGTCATCGCGTGGTTCATGAAGTTCATCACCACCAAGAGCTTCATGCCGTTCGTGATCTACCGCATCCTGCTCGGCGTGGTGATCTTCTTCCTCGTCGGTACGGACACCCTGAGCCCGCACGCGGGCGATTCGGCGGGCTGACGGGCGCCGTTCACGCCCGGTGTGCTCAAGGACACGTTTCCAGTCCGGGCCGTCCCCAACTGCCGTACGGGGCCCAGAACCCTTGGCGGAACAGGGCTCACAGCTGACACACCGTGGGGTTGCCCTCTCCATGTGTGAGCTATGCCGCTCCCGGATCGGCACGAGAACGCCTCGGCGGCCCGTACCGTTGCCGTATGTCAACAACTTCCTCCTCCGCTTCCGCGGCGTCCGGCGCCGTCGCGGCCAACGAGCGCATCCGCGCCCTGGTCGACGCGGCCGACGGCACGTGGCCGGCCGAGGAGTACGAAGTCCTGCTGCTCGAGTGGGCGGCCGCCCTGCACGACGGGGTCGACGAGGCCGCGTAGGGGCTACGCCCGGCGCGCGTCCCGAGAGTTCGGACGGAGAGGCCCGGTCCCGCGGTGACACCGCGGGACCGGGCCTCTCCCCTGTGTAACGGGGCGTCCGGGCGCCCGGCGACGTGGACGGGGCCGCTCGGCCGGTCGGCCGGCGGAGCCGCACGGGCCTTGGCCCGGGCCCCCCGCTGCCGGAGACTGGCGTGATGACGCAGCGTGTGGATCTCGCGACCGTGATGGACCGCCTGGCCGTCGACGAGGTGATCAGCGGCTACGCGGCGGCCGTGGACGAGGCCGACTGGCCGGGATTCCTCGCCCTGTACACGCCCGAGGGGCGCGCCGACCACCGGGAAGCCGGCGGGATCGAGGGATCGGCCGCCGAGGTGGCCGACTGGCTCGCCGGGGTCCTGGGCCCCTTCCCCGTGCGCCAGCATCTGATCGGCAACCGCCGGCTGACCTTCGAGGACGGCGGCGGATATCCCGGCGACCGCGCCGAGGTGCGCGCCGACTGTCTGACCACGATGTTCCGGGATTCCGGCGAGAGGACCACCGCCGTCAGCCGCTACACCTTCGGGCTCTCCCGGACGGACGACGGCTGGCTGCTGCACGGCGTCGTGGTGCGGCGGAGCGCCCCGCGCGGCGCGGACGGCACGGCCGGGCACCGGGACGACGAGAACTGACGCGCCGGGGGGCGCTCTGTCGTCCCGCGCGCTCCCTCCCGCACACTGATCGCAGAGGCACCGCTCACCGGCACCGCCGGCCGGTGCCGCCGATCTGCACCGCTCACGGGCGGACGAGGGGGGCGCATGCGGGTTCCGGCCGGGCGGCGGACGGGGTGGGCTCCGGACGTCGGCCACGAGGCATGGGTCCGGCGCTCCGGGTCGCCGGTGTGGCGCGGCGCCGCGGCCGTGACGGCCGGCGCGCTCCCCGCGCTCTCCTTTCCCGAGCCGGGCCTCTGGTGGCTCGCGTACGGGGCCCTGGTGCCCTGGATGCTGCTCGTGCGTACGGCGCCGACGGGGCGGCGCGCGATCCTGGACGGCTGGCTCGGCGGGCTGGGCTTCGTGCTGGCCGTCCACCACTGGCTGATGCCGAGCCTGCATGTCTTCATCGTGGTGCTGGCCGCGCTGCTGGGGCTGCTGTGGGCACCATGGGGCTGGCTGGTGCGTCTGATGCTCGGCGGGCGGCCGTCGCCCCGGCGTACGGCCGCCTCGCTGGTGGTGGTGCCGTCCGGCTGGCTGATGATCGAGACGGTGCGCTCCCTGGAGGGCCTCGGCGGTCCCTGGGGGCTGCTGGGCGCCAGTCAGTGGGAGGTCGCCCCCGCGCTGCGGCTCGCCTCGGTGGGCGGTGTCTGGCTGGTCACTCTGCTGGTCGTCGCCGTGAACACCGCCCTGACGGCGCTGCTGGCGGTCGCCGCGGCCCGGACGGTCGTCGCCACGGGGCTCGTGGCGTGCGCGGTGGGGGTGTCCTGCGCCTGGGTGTGGGCGCCCCGGGTGGAGAGCACGGGGCGGGCGCGTGTCGCCGTCGTCCAGCCGGGGGTCTTCACCGGGCCCGACGGTGTGGAGCGCCGGTTCGACCGCAGCGAGGAGCTGACCCGCTCGCTGGCCGGGCGGGACCTCGATCTCGTCGTCTGGGGCGAGAGCAGCGTCGGTGACGATCTCGGCACCCGGCCCGATCTGGCGGCCCGTATCGCCGTGCTGTCACGGCAGGTGGGCGCCGAGGTCCTGGTCAACGTGGACGCCACCGGCCAGGACGGGGCGGGGCGCACCGGGATCTTCAAGAGTGCGGTGCTGGTGGGTCCGTACGGCCTGACGGGCGACCGGTACGACAAGATGCGGCTGGTGCCGTTCGGTGAGTACGTCCCGGCCCGCGCGGCGCTCGGCTGGGCCACGTCGGTCGGCAAGGCGGCGGGCGAGGACCGGCGGCGCGGCACGCGCCAGGTGGTCATGGTGCTGCCCGGCGAGGGCCGGGGCGGGCTGCGGGTGGGCCCGCTGATCTGCTTCGAGTCGGCGTTCCCCGACATGAGCCGGCAACTGGTCAGGGACGGCGCGGGGCTGCTCGTCGCGCAGTCGTCGACGTCGACGTTCCAGCACAGCTGGGCACCGGAGCAGCACGCCTCGCTGGCGGCGCTGCGGGCGGCCGAGACGGGCCGTCCCATGGTGCACGCCACCCTCACCGGTGTCAGCGCGGTGTACGGCCCCGGCGGCGAGCGGACCGGCGCCCGCCTCGGTACGGACAGCAGCGCGGGCGCCGTGTACGAGCTGCCGCTGACCCGCGGCACCACCGCGTACGTGAAGTACGGCGACTGGCCGGTCTACGGAGCGCTGGCGGTGCTGGCGGTCCTCTGCGCGGGCGAGGGCGCGCGGTCGTTCAGGCGGCCTGCGTCCGCGCCGCCCGTACCACCCGTTCACACAACTCGTGCGTAGCCAGCGCGTCGCGCGCGCCGAGCGTCCTTCCGGCGCGTACGGCGTCCAGGAAGGCGAGTACGCACTGCTCGATCCCGCGCTGCCGGGCCACCGGCACCCAGTCGCCGCGCCGGCGGACGCTGGGCTGGCCCTTGTGGTCGACGATCTCGGCGAGATGGTGGACGGCGCGCTTGGTGTCCTGTCCGGAGACTTCGAGGATCTCCTCGGTCGAGCCGTTCATCCTGTTCATCATGCCGATGGCGGTGAAGCCGTCGCCGGAGAGCTGGAGCACCACGTGGTGCGTCAGGCCCTCGCGGGTCCGTGCGCGGACGTCGACGTGCTCGACCGGGCCGGGGAGCAGGAAGCGCAGGGTGTCCACGACATGGATGAAGTCGTCGAGGACCAGGGTGCGCGCGTCCTCGGGCAGGCCGACGCGGTTCTTCTGCATGAGGATCAGTTCGCGCGGGTGTTCCAGACACTGGGCGTACGCGGGCGCGAAACGCCGGTTGAAGCCGACCGCCAGACTGGTGCCGCGCTCCTCGGCGAGCGCGACCAGACGCTCGGAGTCGGCGAACTCGTAGGCGAGGGGCTTGTCTACGAAGGTCGGCACACCGGCGTCCAGGAGCCGGGTGACGATCCCGGCGTGGGCGGAGGTCGGCGCGTGGACGAACGCGGCGTCCAGGTCCTGGTCGAGCAGCGAGTCGAGTTCGGCGTGGCGGCGCCCCTCGGGGATGTGGTGGGTCTCGCCCACCCGGGTGAGGGTGGCGGGGGTACGGGTCTGGAGGTGCAGCTCCGTCCCGGGCAGCGTGGTGAGTACCGGCAGATACGCCTTCCGGGCGATGTCCCCGAGCCCTATGCAGCCGAGCTTCACGTGCGTCTCCCTGTTGCCTCGCCGCGGACCTTTAATCTCACGCGCCGGAGCGCTTCCGTGCAGCATAAGGGCGCCGCGGGGGTCACCGGCCGGGGGCTGGGCGTCACCCGTGCGGGTAACGCCCAGCGGTTAGGGGTCCCGGCGCGGCGCCGGGCCGACAGAGTGGGCCGGGTGACGCGGCGAACGAGAACGACAGCGGTGCTTCTGCTCGGTGTGGCCGTCGGCGGTATCCCGGCGTGTGTGGCGGTGGAGCCCGGGACGGGGGCGGGTACGGGTGCGGTGACGGGTGCGGTCGCGGATGCCGGGACCGTACGGGCGGCTCCGCCGCGCGGCCCGGCCGGGCCGCGGATCACCCAGCCGCCAGCCCGTGAGGTCCTGGAGGCCGCGGAACCGTCCATCCGTACCCGCGCGCGGCCGCGTGCGGTGGCGGACGCCGTGCCGCCACCGCGCGAGCGGCCCGTACGTCCGCCCGTCCCCGCCCCGGTGACCCCGCCGGCGCTGCCGGACCTACCGGACTCGACCGACGGGGTGTGCGCGCTCGGCGGCCGGTACGGGGGCTGGGCGCCGGACAGCCCGGAGAGGCGGCTCTGCGAGGGGGTGTACGGCGGCTGATCCGCCCCGGGCCCGGGTCCCCGCCCTACTCGTCCAGCAGTTCCCGCTCCAGGCGCCCGATCGCGGTCCGTACGCCGTCGCTCCCGTGCCCGTCCGCCCCGAGCGCGTTGACGGCCGCACGTGCCCGGGAGAGGTGGAGCCGCGCCGCGTCCGGGCGCCGGAGTTTCACGTAGTCGGCGGCCAGGTTGAGATGGAGGGAGGGGTAGAACGCCCGTACAGCCGGCGAGGCGGGTGCCGTGACCGGTCCCTCCGCGGCGCTCAGCGCGCGAAGGTCCCAGGCCAGTTCGTCGCCGGGGTCGTCCTGTGTGTCCGCCATGTAGTGCGCGAGCGTGCAGCGGTGGAGCGGATCTCCGGACTCGCCGATCTCGGTCCACAGCTCACCGAACCGATTGCGCGCCTCCTCGCGGTCACCGCCGTGCAGCAGCATGACCGCCTGTCCGATCCTGGTCAGGACGCCGTCCCCCGCCACCTCGCGCTGCCCCATCGCCGCCGCCTCCCGCGCCCGTCCGGTCGATCCCGTCCGCCCGACGCTAACCGCAGTCGACGGCAATCGCGCACAGGCTCACCCGCCCGGCGCGGACCGCCGGGCAGGTGTCCGCACGGGCCGCGCCGCGTGCGGCGTGGGCGGCGGGAACCGGTCAGCCCAGGTCGGGGATGCGCCAGTCGATCGCCTTGTGGCCCTGCGCCGCGATCGCCTCGTTGATCTGCGTGAACGGACGCGAGCCGAAGAACTTCTTCGCCGACAGCGGCGACGGGTGCGCGCCCTTCACCACCACGTGCCGGCTCTCGTCGATCAGGGGCAGCTTCTTCTGCGCGTAGGCGCCCCAGAGCACGAAGACCGCGGGATCGGGGCGGGCGTCGACCGCGCGGATCACCGCGTCGGTCACCTGCTCCCAGCCCTTGCCCTTGTGCGAGTTGGCCTCGCCGGCGCGCACCGTGAGAACGGCGTTGAGCAGCAGCACACCCTGCTCGGCCCACGGCATCAGATATCCGTTGTCCGGCACCGGGTGACCGAGCTCCTCCTTCATCTCCTTGTAGATGTTCCGCAGGGACGGGGGCGTGCGCACACCGGGCCGCACCGAGAAGCAGAGTCCGTGGCCCTGGCCCTCGCCGTGGTACGGATCCTGGCCGAGGACCAGGACCTTCACCTGGTCGTACGGCGTGGCGTCCAGCGCGGCGAACACCTCTTCACGCGGAGGGTAGACCGGTCCCTTCGACCGCTCTTCCTCGACGAACTCGGTGAGCTCCTTGAAATAGGGCTTCTGCAGTTCCCCGCCGAGGACGCCGCGCCAGGACTCGGGCAGCATGTCGGTGTCGGTCACGTCAACAACCTCCGGTAAGCGATCAGTTGGTACGCCGCTGAACCTACCGGTGACCACTGACAATCGCGGCTCCCGCGGTTACCAGCTGGCCTTGCGGCTGAACTCCCACAGCTGCATGACCGTCTGGGGGTCGAGCGCCCGCTCGCCACCACTGATCTCCTCCGAGGCCGCGACGTAGAGCTTGCCCTGCCACAGCGGCAGCAGCCGCACGTCGTCGACGAAGATCTCCTGGGCGCGCTCGAAGTGCTCGATGACCGCGCCGCGGTCGCTCTCGCGCCGCGACTGCGGCAGCAGCTCCGTGGTGATCTCGGGGCTCTCGTAGGGCGTGCTGAGGGCGTTGTTCTTGCCGACGAAGGGGGCCACGAAGTTGTCCGGGTCCGGGAAGTCGGGGAACCAGCCACGGCCGAAGACCGGGTACTCGCCCTTCTGGAAGCCCGCCTGGAAGTCCTTCCACGGCTTGCTCTTCAGCGTGATCTCGAAGAGGCCGGACGCTTCGAGCTGCCGCTTGAGCTCGGCGAACTCGGCCACGGTGCCGGAGCCGTACCGGTCGGTCGTGAACCAGAACGTCAGCGGCACGGGCGTCTCGATGCCGGCCTCCTCCAGGATCGCCCGCGCCTTGTCGACGTCCGGGTCGCCGTACTGGTCGAAGAAGCTCGTGGCGTGCCCCGAGATGCCCTTGGGGACCATGGAGTACAGCGGCTCGGCCGTGCCCTGGTAGACCTTGGCCACCAGCGCGTCGCGGTCGACCACCTGGGCCACCGCCTGCCGCACGGGAAGCTTGGCCGCCGACTCGTCCTTGGGGTTGAACACCAGGTAGCGGATGTCGGCGCCGACCGTCTCGACCAGCTGGAGGTGGTCGTTCTCCTCCTTCTTCTGTTCGAGTTCGACGACTTCCTCCGAGGTCAGACCCCGGTAGATGACGTCGATCTCCTTCTTCTTGAGGGCTCCGAACATCTTGTCGGAGTCCTGGAAGTACTGGATGGTGACGGCCTTGTTCTTGCGGTCGGCGAAACCCTTGTAGCTGGAGTTCTGCGCCAGCTCGGCATCGCTGCCGACCGTGTACGACTCAAGGGTGTACGGGCCGGAACCGGTCAGCTCGCCGTCGTCCCGGAGCTTGTCGGCCGGGTACTCCGCCGGGTCGACGATGGACATGGCGGGCGCGGCGAGCACGAACGGGAACGTGGCGTCCGGCTTGTTCAGGTTGAAGGTGACGGTCAGCTCGCCGTCGGAGTCGACGCTGTCGAGCGACGCGAGGAGTCCGTTGGGACCACCGTTCACGTCGATCTTCACGATGCGGTCGAAGGAGTGCTTCACGGCGTCCGCGTCGAGCTCGTGGCCGTTCGAGAACGTCAGCCCGTCGCGGAGCGTGCAGCGGTAGACCTTGTTGGTCGAGTCCGTGAATTTGCAGTTGTCGGCGGCGTCGGGCTGCGGAGTCGTGCTGCCGGTGGGGAAGGCGACCAGGGTCTGGAAGACGTTCCGGTAGAGCTCCCAGGAGTTGTCCCACGCGGCGGCCGGGTCGAGCGTGCTCGGCTCGCTGGTGGTGCCGACCGTGATCTTCTGATCCGCTTCGGCGCTGTCCGACGAGAACAGGCCACATCCGGCCAGCAGGGATATGGACGCGAGGGCCGCAGCGGCCTGCAGACTGGTCCGCTTGAACACGTGCACGCTCCTTGTTCAGCCACGAGTCGGGCGACCATACCGCAGCGCCCCATCGGTTCAATATGCAGGTCCGATGGGGCACTTGAAGCATTTACCGACAAAACGTGTCAGTGCACACCAGCATTGAGGAAAATTCCGCCGTCGACGGCCAGCGTCTGCCCGGTGATCCAGTCCGACTGGTCGGACGTGAGGAAGGCGGCGGCGCCGCCGACGTCCTCCGGAACACCGAGGCGCCCCAGCGGATAGGACGCCGCGGCCTCCGCCTCGCGGCCCTCGTAGATCGCCTCCGCGAACCTGGTCTTGATCACGGCGGGCGCGATGGCGTTGACCCGCACGCCGGGCGCGAACTCGTGGGCGAGCTGGAGGGTCAGATTGACCATCGCCGCCTTGCTCATCCCGTACGCCCCGATGAACGGTGAGGCCGACACCCCGGCGATCGACGCGATGTTCACGATCGCACCGCCGTGGTCCTTCTGCCAGGCGCGCCAGGTCAGCTGGGCGAAGCCGAGTGCCGAGATGACGTTGGTCTCGTAGACCTTGCGCGCCACACCCAGGTCCAGCTCGGCCATGGGGCCGAACACGGGGTTGGTCCCGGCGTTGTTCACCAGATAGTCGACACGGCCGAACGCCTCCATGGTGCGCTCGACCGCGGCGGCCTGGTGGGCCTCGTCATGGGCCTTGCCGGGAAAGCCGATCACCCGGTCCGCGCCCAGCCGCTCCACGGCCTCCTTCAGGGCGTCCTCGCCCCGCCCGGTGATGCACACCCGGTCGCCCCGGGCGACGAGCGCCTCGGCGATGCCGTATCCGATGCCGCGGCTCGCACCGGTGATCAGGGCGACCTTGCCGCTGTCGGGCCTGCCGCCGTCCTTCGGCTGCTGCGTCATGTCCGTCACTCTCCGGTTCAGTTGAGGGGTCCGCCGGCGACGTACAGCACCTGACCGGAGACGAATCCGGCGTTCTCTCCCGTGAAGAAGGCGATCGCGTTCGCGATGTCGTCGGGGACGCCGACCCGCTGGACGGGGATCTGGGTGGCGGCGGCGGCCTGGAACTCCTCGAAGCCCATGCCGACACGGGCGGCGGTCTGGGCGGTCATGTCGGTGACGATGAAGCCGGGGGCCACGGCGTTGGCCGTGACGCCGAACTTGCCGAGCTCCTTGGCCAGGGTCTTGGTGAAGCCCTGGAGTCCGGCCTTGACCGCCGCGTAGTTGGCCTGGCCGCGGTTGCCGAGCGCCGAGCTGGACGACAGGTTGACGATCCGGCCGAACGAGGCGTCCACCATGTGCCGCTGGCAGGCGCGCGACATCAGGAACGCGCCCTTGAGGTGCACGTTCATGACCGTGTCCCAGTCGGACTCGGTCATCTTGAAGAGGAGGTTGTCGCGGAGCACCCCGGCGTTGTTGACGAGGACGGTGGGGGCGCCGAGTTCGGCGGCGACGCGCCCGACGGCGGCCTCCACCTGGGCGGCGTCGGAGACGTCGCAGCCGACGGCGAGCGCCCTGCCGCCCGCGGCGGTGATCGTGCCGACGGTCTCCGCGCAGGCCGCCTCGTCCAGGTCGAGTACGGCGACGGCCCGGCCCTCGGCCGCCAGACGTACCGCGCTCGCGGCGCCAATGCCCCGCGCCGCCCCGGTCACGACGGCGACACGCTGCTCGGTGGTGGACATGCTGCTTCTCCTCGCCCTTGGATCGCGGCGCCGGCACGACTGCTGAGCGACCGCTTAGTATTCAGCTGCCGTGACGCTAGAAGCCCTGACACCCGGTGTCAACGGCCCACGGGGCGGCCGAACGTATGTCACACCGCGAACGGCCACCCGCGTACGCCCGCCCCGGGTACCTGGGTCGTCTCTTCACAGTCCCGCCCCGTCCTGCGGGCGGACGGCGCTACTTCGAAGACACGGCCTAACGCACCAGCAGGTCGAGCAGCCGCTCGGCCTCGGCCGCCGGGTCGGCCGTCAGCCCCGTGTGTACGGGACCCGGCTGGACGACCGTCGAGCGCGGCGCGATCAGCCAGCGGAACCGCCGGCCCGCGTCGTCACGCGCGGCCTGTCCCGCGGGGTCGCCGCCCGCGCAGACGCCCTCCACGGCGCGCAGCGCGGCCCGTACCCCCGCCACGTCGGCGTCCGGCGCCAGCGCCTTGAGCCGGGACTCGTCCAGGTGCGTACGGGCGGCCACGAACGACCTGGCGCGGCAGTAGACCAGGACGCCCGCGTTGATGAACTCACCGCGCTCGACCCTCGGCACCACGCGCAGCGGCGCGTACTCGAACACGTCGCGCCCGTTCACCGGCCCTCGCCTCCGCCCTTCTTCGTGGGGTGCGGCCAGGGGGTCAGGTGCTCGGTCAGCCAGCCGGGGGCCTGTGAGGGGCGCTCCTTGACGGGTGCGCCGAAGGTGAGGCGTTCATGGATGGTGGCGGCGCGCGGCAGCAGAGCCGCCACATAGGCGGCGCGCAGCGCGTCGGTGGAGTCGAACCCGGGCTCGTCCAGGAGCCATTCGTCCGGCACGTCGGCGGCGACCTCGGTCAGCAGTGCCTCGGTGACCAGCGGCGCGAGCTCCTCGGCGGCCGAGGCGATGTCGGGCCGGAACGGCGCGAGGACATGGTCGGACGCGTCGTACGGCTTGGCCGCCGAAGCCTGGGCGCCGGGCCAGTTGTGCTGCCAGATCATGGTGGCACCGTGGTCGATGAGCCACAGGTCCCCGTGCCAGACGAGCATGTTGGGGTTGCGCCAGGAACGGTCGACGTTGTTGATGAGCGCGTCGAACCACACGATCCTGCCGGCCTCGGCCGCCCCCACCTCGTAGGCGAGTGGGTCGAACCCCAGCGATCCCGGCAGGAAGTCCATGCCCAGGTTCAGCCCGCCGCTCGCCTTGAGCAGTTCCTGCACCTCCTGGTCGGGCTCCCCGAGCCCGATGACGGGGTCGAGCTGCATCGTGACCAGCTCGGGCACCCGGAGCCCGAGCCGCCGCCCCAGCTCCCCGCAGATGACCTCCGCGACGAGCGTCTTGCGGCCCTGCCCCGCGCCGGTGAATTTCATGACGTACGTCCCGAGATCGTCGGCCTCGACGATCCCGGGGAGCGAGCCGCCCTCACGCAAGGGCGTGACGTAGCGGGTCGCGATGACCTCTTTCAGCATTTCCCAGGCTGCCCATCTCTTCTGCCTTGCGGTCCACGGCCACCCTTGGTGGGACCTGTCAGCGGGAATCACCCGCCGACGGACCCGGGGAGAACTTGGGGAGTTTCGGCCGGTCCGCCGATCTCCCCGCTTCCCGAGCAGTCCGTCGATGGCGGTGCGCCCCTTGCGTCCGGCCTCCGGCATGAAGTGAGCATAGTAACCGAGGGTGATCGCGGGCGAGGAGCGCCCGAGCCACCGCGCCGAGGTCACGACCGGCCTCCGACTTCCGGCATGGTCGAGGCACAGGTGTGCCGCGGCGTGTGGAGGCCGTCCTTCGGGGCCGCCGCCCATTGCCGGGGTTTCGCTCCCCAGCACGCGGCGGGATGATGCCGGCCTCAGCCGACGCGGGCGGAAGCTCCGACTCCGCCGGTGGGAACGCTTCGACGTGGCGCTTCAGCTCCCCGGCCACCGAGGAGGGCGTGTCGACGGTACGGGTCTCCTCCCCCGCGTGAAGGAGTCGAGCAGCGCTGAGGTGCGTGTCGTGGTGTCAGCTCACTACGATCCTGCGGAATCTGCTCAGCGCCAGCCCCATGAAGGCGGCGGTGATGACGGCCGCACACAGCAGGGCGTACGGGAGCGCGTTGACGACCGGCCATGCGGTACCGGCCGGGATGCCGGCGGGCGGCGGGTTGCCGAAGAGCTGCCGTACTGCCGTGGCGGTGGCCGACACCGGGTTCCACTCGGCGACCGTACGCAGCGGGCCCGGCATCGTTGCGGTGGAGACGAACGCGGATGAGACGAAGGTGACCGGGAACAGCCAGATCAGGCCGGCGCTCTGTGCCACCTCGACACTGCGCGCCATCAGTCCGATGGTGGCGCCCACCCAGGACATGGCGAACGCGAAGAGCAGGATCAGGAAGTAGGCCAGCGCGGCTTCAGGCAACGACGTCCCGATGCGCCAACCGACCAGCAGTCCGCAGAGTGATGTGACGGCAAGGGTGACGACACTCATGATGAGGTCGGACAGGGTACGGCCCAGGATCACCGCCATGCGGGGCATGGGCAGCGAGCGGAACCGGTCCACGATTCCCTTGTCCATGTCGTTGGCGAGCCCGAGCGCCGTGAAAGCGGCGTTGAAGGTGACGGCCTGGGCGAAGATGCCGCCCATGAGGAAGGTCCGGTAGTCGGCGCCTCCGAGGCTGCCGCCGAAGACGTAGGCAAGCAGCAGGACGAACATGACCGGCTGGACGAGCGCGGCGATGACCGAGCCGGGGGTACGCCGCAGATTGAGCAGGTTTCGCCACGCGATGATGCACGCGTCGCGTGCTATACGGTTCACGAACGCCGTCCGGTGACAAGGAGTTGCACAGTGCGTTCGCCGGGTGTCTCGGCGGGCGCGTTCGACGGCGGACCGGCGGGCGGGTACTCGACCGACTCATCGGGCTGTGCGGGCGGGCCGGCGGCGAGTTGTCCGGTCAGTGCCAGGAACGCGTCATCGAGGGTGGGTGGCGCGAGCTCGACCTCCCGCACGGCTACGCCCGCCAGTCGCAGACGGCTCAGCGCGGTCTCCAGTGTCTGCGCCCCGTGTTCGGTCGCGACGGTGAACCGGCCGGTCCGGGTGTCGAGTTCGGGCCGGTGTGGTCCGAGTGCGTCAAGCACCTCGTACGTCCGGGTGTACGCCTGCCGGTCCGCGACGGTGAGGGTCAGCCGCTCTCCGCCGACCCGTGCTTTCAGCTGGGCGGCCGAGCCTCGTGCGATGACCGCTCCCTGATCAATCACGACGATGGAGTCGGCCAGTTGGTCGGCCTCTTCCAGATACTGGGTGGTGAGGAGCACGGTCGTGCCGGCCGCGACGAGTTCCTGGATCGACACCCATGTGTCGGCTCGGCCCCGTGGGTCGAGGCCCGTGGTCGGCTCGTCCAGGACCACGACGGCGGGGCGTGCCACGAGAGCTCCCGCGAGGTCGAGCCGGCGGCGCATACCACCGGAGAACGTGCCGCTGGGTTTGTCCGCGGCGTCCTCCAGCCGGAACCGGGCGAGGAGTTCGGCTGCCTTGCGTCTGGCAGTCGTGCGGCGCATGCCGTAGAGGCGGGCGACGAGATACAGGTTCTCGCGTCCGGTGAGCTTCTCGTCGACGGCCGCGTACTGCCCGGAGAGGCCGAGGTTCTTGCGCACGCCCTCCGGGTCTCTCAGTACGTCGCGGCCGGCCATCCAGGCCCGGCCGCTGTCGGGGCGCAACAGGGTGGAGAGGATACGGACCGTGGTGGTCTTGCCCGCACCGTTCGGGCCGAGTACGCCCAGGACCGTCCCGGGGCTCGCTTCCAGGTCGACCCCGGCCAGGGCCTGCTTGTCGCCGAACCTCTTGGTCAGCCCTTCGGCGCGGATCGCGTGGCCCTGAGCCTGTCCCGCCGGATGGGGGTTCCGTCGGGGCGGCGGCGGCGCCACGGGCGGCATGGGTGAGGACGTCATCTGGGCCTTTCTTCGGCTGCGGCAGGCGACCGGAGCGGTCGCCGGGGGTCAGACGGTCGTGCTGCGTGCGCTCTTGGGCGTGAGATCGGTCCAGTTCCGCTCGACGTAGTCGTGGCAGACACCTTGCTCCGCCGGGCCGAAGACCTCTTCCCAGCCGGCCGGGAGCGCGGCGAAGGACGGCCACAGGGCGTGCTGGCCCTCGTCGTTGACGAGGACGCGGTGCTGGGTGCGGGGGTCGTCGAAGGGGTTCGTCATGACAGGTCTCCTTGTGTGGTGTGGTGCGTTGCGCGCAGGGCGGCCGCCACGGTGGCGCCGATCTGCTCGCGCGCGGCGGGCTGCATCATCTGCGCGTGGGCGCAGGCGACATCGTGGTTCTCGATGTGGCCGGTGATGTACGGGGTCCAGAGGTCGAGAGCGAAGGTGTCGCGAGGCCGGCCCTCGGTGGCGGTGAAGAAGAGCACGGGTCCCTGGAAGACGCGTGGGGTGTAGAGGCGCATCAGACGTGCCTGGCCGGCGAAGTTGTCGACCATCGCGTCGATGGTGACGGGCTCCAGCGCGCCGAGCGGGCTGCCGATGCGGCGGAACTCGTCGCGCACGGAGGCCGCGTCCACGGCTGTTGCCCCGTCGAGCTCCTCGGTGTCGACGCCCAGGTTGCTGAGCAGCGCGCGGAAGACGGTGTCGCGGCTGGCGCTGTCGAGATCGTCCAGGGGAGCAAGGGGAAAGGCGTCCAGGATGGCGAGCAGCGCGACCGGCTCGCCGGCTTCCTGGAGCTGGACGGCGACCTCCTGGACGAGGTTGCCGCCGAAGGACCAGCCCAGCAGGTGGTAGGGGCCCTGCGGCTGCACGCGGCGCAGCTCGGCCACGTAGACCGCGGCCATCTCCTCCATGCTGTCGGGGAAGGGCGCGGTGCCGTCCAGGTTCGGGGTCTGGAGGCCGTACATGGGCTGGTCGGTGTCCAGGTGGGGCAGCAGCCCCGCGTACGACCAGGCGAGGCCGCCTGCCGGATGGACGCAGAACAGCGGCGGCCTGGTGCCGGTGGTGCGCAGCGGGAGCAACGTGGTGAGGGAGCTGCCGTCGGCGGCGTCTCCGCTCCCTTCTCGGAGGCGTTCGGCGAGGGCGGCGACGGTCGGTGCCTCGAAGAGGGCGCGGATGCTCACCTCCACACCGAGGGTGGCGCGGATTCGGGCGATGAGCCGGGTGGCGAGGAGGGAGTGTCCCCCGAGCGCGAAGAAGTCGTCGTCGATCAGGACCTGTTCGACGCCGAGGGCTTCGGCGAAGAGGGTGCAGAGGATGTCCTCGCGGGGGCCGCGTGGACCGCGGCCGGTGCTGTCCGTCTGTCGCGCGGTGGCGGGGGCGGGCAGCGCGGCGTGATCGAGTTTGCCGTTGGCGGTCAGCGGGATCGTGGGCAGGGTCGTCCAGGCGGACGGGACCATGTAGGCGGGCAGGTGGCGCGCGGCGTGCGCGCGTACGGCTTCGTGGTTGACGGCCGTGTTGTCGTCGGCGGCGGGGACGAGGTGTGCGACGAGCCGGGTGTCCGCCCCACCGTCCACGTCCGCCACCGGAACGACGACTGCCTGCGCGACGTCGGGATGTCGGCGCAGTACGGCGGCGATCTCGTCGACCTCGACCCGGAAGCCGCGCACCTTGATCTGGCCGTCCGACCGTCCGGTGAACTCCAGTCCGCCGTCGGCGGACCGGCGGACCCGGTCCCCGGTGCGGTACATCCGGGTGCCGGGGGGACCATAGGGGTCGGGCAGGAAGCGGGCGGCGGTCTCGCCGGGGCGGCCGAGGTAGCCGAGGGCCAGGCTGTCCCCGGCGAGGTGGAGGTCACCGGTGACGCCGGTCGGTACCGGCCGCAGCCCTTCGTCGAGGACCCGGATCCGTGTTCCGCTGACGGGCGTGCCGAGCACCGGCCGCTGATGGTGGCTGAGTTGGGCGGTCAGGGTGTCGACGGTGGCTTCGGTGGGTCCGTAGAAGTTGCGTGCATCCAGGCCGGGGATCTGGCGCAACTCGGTCCAGAGCGCGGGCGGTACGGCCTCGCCGCCGAGGATCAGGACGGCGGGCCGGTGGTCGCCTTCGAGCACTCCGGCGTCGAGGAGCTGGCGTGCGTGGCTGGGGGTGGTCTCCAGTACATCGAGCCGGTGTGCTCGTACGGCGGCAACGAGCGCCTCGGGGTCGCGGCGGGTCAGGTCGTCGGGCAAGTGGAGTTCGTGACCGTCGATCATCCAGAGCACCGGGTCCCATGAGGCGTCGAAGGACAGCGCGGCGGTGAGGGCGGCGGTCAGCCGCCTTCTGCCCGTGCGGCGCATGGCGGGGGCGAAGAGATCCCGCCGGTGATGCTCCAGCAGCCGGGCCAGGGAGCGGTGCCCGACAAGAACACCCTTGGGCCGCCCGGTGGATCCGGAGGTGTGGATGAGGTAGGCGGGGTCGTCAGGGGCGGGGGTACGGCGGCTTGTGCCGCGGTCCCGAAGTCCGGGGTCGACTACGTCCACCGGCCCACTTGTCCCCTCGTCTGTCCCCTCGTCCCCGCCGAGGACCAGGCGAGGGCTCCCGGGCGGGACCAGTTCCCCGGTGGACGGGGCCGTCAGCACCAGACGCGGGCGGGCGTCATCGAGGATCGCCCTGATGCGGGTCGCGGGGAGACTCGGATCGATCGGCGTGTAGACGGCGCCCGCCTTGAACACACCGAGCAGTGACGCGATCGAGTCGGTCGAGCGGGGCAGCAGCACCGCGACCGGGTCACCGGGCGCGACGCCCGCCGAGGCGAGCAACTGCGCAACGCGGTCGGAGCGTGCGGCCAGTTCGGGGAAGGACAGCCTGCCGTCGGGCGCGGTCACGGCGATGTCGCCACTGCGGGAGCGCGCCACCGTCTCGGCGAAACGGTCCAGGACGGTGTGCTCGACGGCCGGGGGTGCCTCGGTGTCACCGATGAGCTGCGCCTCCTCGCCGCCGGGGTACAGCGGCAGGTCGCGAACGGGCGTCGCGGGCGCGGTGACGGCGGCGTCCACCAAGTGGCGGAACCAGTCGGCGATGCGCAGCGCCGTCGACTCGTCGAACAGGTCGCGGGCGAATTCCAGTGTGCCGTCGATCCGTTCACCGTCGTCGGTCCCGGACCGCTCGGTGAAGCTGAACGACAGGTCGAACTTGGCGCCGCCCGTCTCGACGCCGTCCATTGTGGCGTGCAGTCCGGGCAGGTCGAGCCGGGGTGTGCGGGTGTTGTTGAGGGTGAGCATGACCTGGAAGAGGGGGTGGCGGCTCAGTGAGCGGCTGGGCTGGACCTCCTCCACCAGACGTTCGAAGGGCAGTTCCTGGTGGGCGTAGGCGGCGAGGTCCGTCTCCCGAACCTGGGCCAGCAGCTCGCGGAAGCCGGCCGCACTGTCCCAGCCGACCCGGAGCGGGAGGGTGTTGACGAAGAAGCCGACGAGTCCGTCCAGTGCCTCGTCGGTGCGCCCGGCGACCGGAGTCCCGATCGTGACGTCGTCTCCTGCGCCGAGCCGGCTCAGCAGCGCCGCCAGCGCCGCGTGCAGGACCATGAAGGTGCTGGTGGCGGACTGCTTGGCCAGCGCGGCGACAGCGCGGGTCGTGTCGGCGGAGAGGCCGATGTCGACGGTGCCGCCGCGGCCGGTGGACCGCTTGGGCCGGGACCGGTCGACGGGCAGCGCGGTCTCCTCGGGGGCGCCGCGCAGCTGGCCGGACCAGTAGGTGAGTTGACGGGCGGAGAGGGAGTCGGCCTCGTCGTCGGCGCCGAGGAGGGCCCGCTGCCAGAGGGTGTAGTCGGCGTACTGGACGGGCAGCGGTGCCCAGTTGGGGGTACGGCCCCGCGCACGGGCCGCGTAGGCGCCGGCCAGATCCTGGGCCAGAGGGCCCATCGACCAGCCGTCGGCCGCGATGTGATGGGCCGTCAACAGAAGCACGTGCTGCTCGGGAGCGAGCTCGAACAGCTCGGCCCGCAGCGGTATGCCGGCCGCCAGATCGAACCGCCGGGCAGCCGAGGCCCGCAGCGCCGCGTCGAGTATGTCGTCAGCGGTCCCGCCGGGTGCCGGCCCGGCCGTCCCGGCCAGCGACGTCACGGACATTTCGGGGCGTGCGTCGCCCGGGTCGAGCACGGCCTGGAAAGGCTCGCCGTCGCTTTCCCGGATCAGCGTGCGCAGGCTCTCATGACGGGCCACGACATCGCCGAGTGCGGCACGCAGCGCGTCGCGGTCCAGCCGTCCGGTCAGCCGTACGGCGATCGGTATGTGATACGCGGCATCCGCGTCGGTGTCGTCGGATGCCATGTCGTGCAGGAACCACAGCCTGCGCTGGGCGGGGGACAGCGGCGGTCGCTCGGGCCGGGTGGCGCGCCGCAGGGCGGGACGTGCGGCGCCCGCCTCGTCCAGCCGCTCGGCGAGCGCGGCCGGGGTCGTCGCCTCGAAGAGGGTGCGCACCGACAGCTCGACACCGAAGGCACCCCGGATGCGGCCGATGACGTGGACGGCGAGGAGCGAGTGACCGCCGAGTTCGAAGAAGTCGTCGTCGCGGGAGACCTGTTCACGTTCCAGGCATTCCGCGAAGAGCGCGCAGAGGATCTCTTCCTGTGCCGAGCGCGGTGCTCCGCCGTCCGGACGGTCGGTGCTGTCCCGCTCCCCGTCCGCCGCCGTGTGCGGCAGCGCGTCGAAGTCGACCTTGCCGTGGACGGTCAGCGGCAGGCCGGGGACGGGCACGACCGATGAGGGCACCATGTACTCCGGCAGCCGTTCGGCGGCGAAGGCCCGCAGGGCATCGGGGGTCAGCCGCTGCCCGTCGCAGGGAACGACCCAGGCGACGAGGCGTCCCGCGCCGGTGACGTCGGGCCGCACCGCTGCGGCGGCCTGGACCACGTCGCTGTGGCGGAGGAGCGCGGCCTCGACCTCGCCGGCCTCCACCCGGAAACCGCGCACCTTGGTCTGTCCGTCCGCACGGCCGGTGAATTCAAGTCGTCCCTCGCGGCGCCGCACCAGGTCGCCGGTGCGGTACATCCGGGTGCCGGGAGCACCGTAGGGGTCGGGCAGGAAGCGTGCGGCGGTGGCGCCCGGCGCGTTCTCGTACCCGCGGGCCAGCCCCGCGCCGGCGAGGTACAGCTCCCCCGTCGCACCGGGTGCCACGGGCTGGAGCCTCGCGTCGAGCACCCGTGCGCGGGTGCGGGCCACCGGGTGTCCGATGTGCGGGCGGGTGCCCGGCGTGATCCGGCCCATCACGCTGTCGACGGTGGCCTCGGTGGGTCCGTACAGATTCCAGACGATCACATCGCGCAGTGCGCCGAGTTCCTCCCACAGCGTGTCGTTGACGGGCTCGCCGCCGAGCGCGAGCACTCGCGGGCGTGGCCTGCCCTGGGCGAACAGTCCGCAGGCGCGGAGCTGTTCGAGGAACGAGGGGGTGGTCTCGACGACGTCGACGGCGCGTCGGTGCAGGAGGCCGGTGAGCGCCTCCGGGTCGCGCCGGGTGATGTCGTCCACGAAATGCAGTTCGTGCCCGGCGACCATCCACAGCAGCGGGTCCCAGGAGGCGTCGAAGGTGGTGGCCGCCGTGAGGGCGACCCGCAGCGGGCGGCCGTTGTTCGCGGCCTCCGCCGGGCCCATCAGCCTCTCCCGGTGGCTCACGTAGAGATTCGCCAGCGAGCGGTGCTCGACCACGACACCCTTGGGGCGACCGGTGGAGCCGGAGGTGTAGAGGACGTACGCGGCGTCCTGCGCGCGCGGCGGCCCGGGCAGCGGGCCGGCCGGGTCCCCGGGGGCGGATGTCCCGTCGAGGTCGAGCCTGCGGTGGCCGGTCGCGGGCAGTGCGTCCCGGGTCGTGCGGGTGGTCAGCACGACCCGCGGATCGGCGGTGTCGAGGATGAGCTGGTTACGGGCGCGGGGGTGGGCCGCATCCAGCGGCACATGGACCGCCCCGGCGCGCAACACGCCCAGCAGCGCGGCCACGTACCGCGCTGTCCGGGGCAGCGCGACGGCCACCCGGTCGCCGTGTGCCACGCCCGCCTCGGACAGCGTCCTGGCGATCTGTTCGCTCTGCGCCAGCAGTTCACCGAAGGTGAGGGAGCCCTCCGAGTCGACCACGGCGGTGCGGCCCGGATCGGCTGTGGCCCGCGAGGTGAAGATGTCGGTGATGGTCCAGTCGGGGCCGTGTGCGCCCGAGTTGACGAGCATCCCGGAGGAGGTGGACGGCTCGGCTGTCGCCCGCGGCAGTTCGTCGACGGCCGCTCTGTGCTCCTCTGCCGACAGGAAGAGAGAGTCGGTGACGGGCTGGTCCGGACTCTCCACCAGCGTGCTCAGGAGTGTGGCGAAGTGAACCGCGAACCGTTCGGCAGTCCTGCGGTCGAAGAGGTCGTCGGCGAATTCCAGTTCACCGGTAAGACCGGCGGCCTCGCCTCCGGCGTCCTGGTGCTCGGTCAGGTCCCAGGTGAGGTCGAACTTCGCGCCGGACCGGCCGATCGACGTGTCGTGGCGGACGGTGAGGTCGGCGAGTGAACCACGGGCGGCGGGCGCGTTGTTGAGGCTGAGCATCACTTGGAACAGCGGGTGCCTGGACGACGAGCGGGACGGCCGTAGCTCCTCCACCAGCCGCTCGAAGGGCAGGTCCTGGTGGGCGTAGGCGGCCAGGTCCGCCGCGCGGACCCGCCGCAGCAACTCGTGGAAGTCGGGGTCGCCGGAGGTGTCGGTGCGCAGCACCAGGGTGTTGACGAAGAAGCCGACCATGTCGGCCAGCAGGTCGTCCGGGCGGCCGGCGACGGGAGTGCCGACGGTGATGTCCTCGCCGGCGCCGAGCCGGGTCATCAGCGCGGCCAGTGCGGCGTGCAGGACCATGAAAGTGCTGGCGCCCGACTCCCTGGCGAGCCGTACGAGGGCCCGGTGGGTGACCGTGTCGATCCGCACCGGTACGGCTCCGCCCCGGCCGGAGTGGCGGGCGGGTCGCGGCCGGTCGGCCGGGAAGGTCGCCTCGGGCGGGAGACCGTCGAGCGCGGCGGACCAGTGGGTGAGCTGCCCTTCGGCGAGGGTGCCGGCCTCTCGGGGGTCACCGAGGAGTTCACGCTGCCAGAGGGTGTAGTCGACATACTGGGCCGGCAACGGGGTCCAGCCGGGCGCGCTGCCATGCCGGCGTGCCTGGTACGCGTCGGACAGGTCACGCATCAGCGGACCCATGGACCAACCGTCGGCGGCTATGTGATGGAGCGTCAGCACGAACAGGTGCTCGTCGGGCGGTCCTTCGGAGCTCTCCTCGCTCGGGCCGGCGGCGGCCGAGCCCGGATCGGTGGTGAACAGTTCGGCCCGCAGCGGCGGTTGGGAGCCGAGTGCGAAGCAGGAGTCGTCCGGCCGCACCGACCCGCCACCGGTCGGGAACGTCCGTGTCACCAACGGGACCTGGACCTGCTCCTCGGGCAGCACACGCTGGTACGGCCCCTGCTCGTCCTCCCCGAAGACCGTCCGCAGGCTCTCGTGCCGCCCGACGACATCGTTCACAGCCGCCGCCAACGCCGCGCGATCGAGTCGCCCGTACAGCCGCAGCGCGATCGGCAGGTGGTAGGCCGTGCCTGCCTCGCCCATCCGCTCCAGCAGCCAGAGCCGCTGCTGGGCGAAGGAGAGCGGCACGCGTGCGGGACGCGGCACGACAGCGGCTACCGGGGGCCGGACCGGAGCGCTCGTGTCCAGGGTGGTGACCAGCCCGGCGGGAGTCGGGTGGTCGAACAGCGCCCGGATGGGCACCTCGGAGCCGAACCGGTCCCTGACGCGACTCACCAGCTGTGTCGCCAGCAGGGAATGACCGCCCATCAGGAAGAAGTTGTCGTCCCGGCCGACGGCCGGCACCTCCAGGCACTCGGCGAAGACCGCACACATCAACACCTCCTCGGCCGTGCGCGGCTCACCGTCACCGCGTGCGGTGAGGGGGGCCGCGGCCGGAAGGAGGCCGGTGTCGAGCTTGCCGTTGGGGGTCAGCGGCAACCGGGGAAGGACGGCGTACGCGGTGGGCATCATGTGCTCGGGCAGCACCTCGGCGAGCGCGTCGCGCAGGGCGTGGACATCCGAAGCGCCGTACGTGTCGGCCGCGTTGGTAGCCACGGCCTCGCCGGCCCGCCCGGGCCCGGTGACGAGATACGCGGCGAGTCGCTCCGCGCCGCCTGGTGACGGCTGGAGAACGACCGCCGCGTCCTCCACCCCCTCCAGCGACCGCAGCGCGGCCTCGATCTCGCCGGTCTCCACCCGGTAGCCCCGGATCTTGACCTGGCTGTCGCCGCGCCCCAGGAATTCCAGCGTGCCGTTCTCGCTCCATCGCGCGAGGTCGCCGGTCCGGTACATCCGCCGCCCCGGCGGCCCGAACGGGTCGGGCAGGAAACGCTCGGCGGTGAGCCCGGGACGTCCCGTGTACCCGCGGGCGACGCCTTCGCCGGAGAGGTACAGCTCCCCCGCGGAGCCGACCGGGAGGGGATGCAGGGCGGCGTCCAGCACGTATGCCCGGGCGCCCGCGACGGGGCGGCCGATGACGGGGCTGCCGGCCGAGACGCGTGAGGTGACCGCGTTCACGGTGGCCTCGGTGGGCCCGTAGAAGTTGAAGACGACCAGATCGCGGTGAGCGGCGAGTTCGTTCCACAACCCGTCGTCCACAGCCTCGCCGCCGAGCGCGATGACCCGGGGCCGGTGCGCGGGGGCGGACAGCAGCCCGGCGGTCATCATCTGCCGCAGATAGGTGGGGGTGGTCTCGATCGCGTCGATCCGCCGCTCGACCAGGAATTCCACGAGCGCCTGCGGATCACGGCGCGTCTCGTCGTCCACGATGTGCAGTTCGTGGCCCGCGACCATCCACAAGACCGGGTCCCAGGAGGCGTCGAACGATGTCGCGGCGGTAAGTGCGACACGCAGTCGCCGCCCGAGGGACTGCTCCGCGTGCGCGTGCGCCTCGCCGCGGTGGTGCTCCAGAAGGTTGGACAGCGAGCGGTGCTCGACCACGACGCCCTTGGGACGGCCGGTCGAACCGGAGGTGTAGATGACGTACGCGGCATCTCCCGGTCCGGGCATCGCGGCACGCACGAGACCGGTGTCCGGCCCCGTTGTCGGCACGCCGGGGTCCACCAGCGGCAGCGTGCGCCCCGGATCGGTCGTGGCGGCCGTACCAGCGGTGGCGACCAGGGCAACCGGCCGGGAGTCAGCGAGCATGAACGCGACGCGGTCAGCGGGGTAGGACGGGTCAAGCGGCAAATAGGCCGCGCCGCAGCGCATCACCGCGAGCATCGCGACCACCAGATCGGTGGAACGCGGCAGCCCGACGGCCACGCGGGTACCGGGACCGGCACCGCACCCGGCGAGTTCGGCCGCGAGCGCGGAGACACGCGCGTCCAACTCGGCGAAGTTCAGCCGGGTGTCGGCGCACACGACGGCCGTGTCGTGCGGCGTCCGCCGCGCCTGCTCGGCGAACTGCTCGGGAAGCGTGGCGGCCCGGGGCCCCTCCCCCCGCCCGGCAGCGGGTTCTCCCGTGCCGAGCCGAATGACCCGCCGGCGCTCGTCCTCGGGAACGATGGGCAGAGCGCCCAATTGACCGGTGGGATTGTCGGCGAACGCCTCCACCAGTCGGCAGAAGGCGTCGTGGTGCTGCTCCAACTCACCTTGGGTGTACAGACCGGGGTTGCCCAGCAGGTCGATCCGGAGCCCGCCGTCGGCGTACGACGCGTGCACGGCGACCACCAGGTCGTCGACGGGGCCGATGGAGAGGTTGTGCAAGGTCGCGGTGTGCGGGCCGAAGCGAAGCCGGTCGTCGAACGCGAGGACATTGACGGACGGGCCGGTCAACGGCTCGCGTACGAGGTCAGCTCCGGCCACGAGCGCCTCGTCGCGCCGACGGTCTCGGCGCAAGCTCTCCGACGGGTAACGCTGATGCCTGAGCACCATCCGGGCCTCGGCGGAGAAGCGCTTGGCGACGTCCGCCACCCGATCGGAGGGCGAGATCTCCAGCCGCATCGGCAGGACGTTGGAAAGCATGGTCGGGGTGGTGCGGGCCACGGCGGTACGGCGGCCCGTCACCGGTAGACCAAGCACCACGTCGCCCAGTCCCCTGCTGCGGTGGAGGTAGACGCCCATCGCGGCCATGAAGAAGGTCGGCCAGGCCACGCCCGCAGTCTTCGCCGCCGCGCGCAGACGCTCCCCGCCGATGGCGTCGAGCTCCCGTCGCACGGCGAGGAACCGGTGCCCCGGACCGGACACGGTCACCGAACCGTCGTGCAAGCTCGTCGGAACGGGCGCGCCGTCGAAGTGCTCCGCCCAGTAACGCTGGTCGGCCACGTACTTCTCGGAGGACCGGTAGGTGTTCTCTTCGTCGATGACGGGACCGAGAGGAGCGGCACAGTACTCGACGGGCTCGTCGGGTGAGGCAACGAGGAGGGTGTAGACCTCGGCGATCCGGGCGAGGGCGAGAGCCGCGCCGTACCCGTCCAACGCAAGGTGGTGCACTTGCTGGTGAAAGAGATGGCGCTCCTCGGCCAGCCGGTACAGCGTCAACCGCACCAGCGGTCCCGTGGCGGTGTCGGCGGGCCGGGCGAGATCCGCCTCCATCAGGCGTTGTGCCTCACGCCGGGGCTCTGGATGACGGGAGAGATCAACCAGAGGAACGTCTATTCGAACGTCCGGGTGGATTTCCTGGAAAGGGACCCCGTCGTTCTCGCCGAACGTCACCCGCAGCGCTTCCGATTCCTCACTGACGTGCCGCACGGCTCTGCCGAGGAGCACGGGGTCCACATCACCATGTATGTCGGCGTATTCGGCGATGTTGTACGCGGGATTGGCCGGATCGAGCTGCTGCGCGAACCACAGGCCACGCTGCGCGGAAGTGAGAGGGAGAGTGCGAGTGCGAGTTTTCGCCGAAGCGGGGTCCTGCGATGCGGTCACGCCAGTTTCACCTTTGCGCTGGGCCTGGGGTAGCGGCTGGAAAAAGATTGGGGCAGCCGCAGGTCAAGGGCTGAAACAGGGCCGACTCGGTCCGGCCCGCGCCGTCACATGGGCGCCTCAGGTGCTGTACGCGCTCGCGAAGCGGAACACGAGACTCAGATGGACGGATGCCTTTCCCGTGATGGAGATCGCCGCAATCGCGCCAGCTACGGGGAGTTCGGAGTCACGACCGACTCGGATTGCCCATGTGACCCAGCACACACGAGCCGGATTCCACCCTTCACAACTGCACAAGGTCCGGAGAACGCGATCTGCATCACAGACGGATCGGGGACCAAACCTGTGGGGACCTGGCCTCGAATCTCCGCGCAACACGTTTGTTCGGTACAACACTTGGAGTGCAGTTGAGGATTCTGGTATCCGTCACCCGCCTTGCCACCGCGACGATGGCCGCGGGTGCCCTGCTCATGTCGGTCTCCACGAGCGCCAACGCACTCGGTCCCGTCGCTTCGGAGCACAAGATGGCGACTTCGGAAACGGGCGGGCAACAGAGCGTTGGCACAGGGCCGTTGTCGAGTGTCTACCGTGGAATACAGGGGGGAAATCTGTGCCTGTTGGCACGCTGCACCGTCGGTGATTCCGGAGGGAACGCCGGTCCGAGCCAGACACAGGGAGCGAATATCTGCCTGCTGGCTGTCTGCACCGTTCGCCCCTGATTCAGCCCTTGTCCAAGGGCTTCAGACGCCCTTCGTGAACGCCGGCCGGGGTCCCCGGGTTCAGCTGCCGGGGACCCCGCGTCCTGTACTCAGTAGGCGTCGCGGTCGCGTCACCGCGGTGCGGGGGCCCGACGGGCCGCTGCCGACCGAGAATGACAACTACCTTGGGGGCGGAGGCCGGTCGACGTCCAGCTTGGTCGGGTCGGTGACCGTCTTCTCGTCCTGACAGCTGAACCACTTGAGGTCGGTCGCGTGACGAACATGAACGAGTCCGTGCAGAGCATGGTGTTGGGAAACGTCGAGGTCATCCGGGTCGTCGAGTGGCACGCACCCTTCCTGCCCACCTCCGGCATGTTCCCCGGAGTCGGTGCCGATGTGTGGAAGGACAACGAGGACTGGCTGGCGCCGGACCACTGGGAGCCGGCCGACGACTTGGTGGTGCTTGCTCTCCAGAGCTGGGTGCTGCGCAGCGCGGGCCGGACCGTCCTGGTCGACACCGGGGCGGGGAACGGGCGCGAGCGACCGGGCATGGGGCCGTTCCACCACGCCCGGAGCGATTTCCTGGGCCTCCTGGCGAGTGCCGGCGTCCGCCCCCAGGATGTCGACGTCGTCGTCAACACCCATCTCCACGTCGACCATGTCGGCTGGAACACCGTGGACGCGGAGGGGCAGTGGGTACCGGCGTTCCCCAACGCCCAATACCTCATTCCGGCCGCCGACGACTTCCACTACGGTCCGGACAACGCGTACGGCAACGGCGCGCAGGAAGTCGACCGCCTGATCTACGAAGACAGCATCGCGCCCATCCACCGGGCCGGACAGGCCGTGCTGTGGGACGGCGTCCACCGCGTCGACGAACACCTCACCCTGGAGTCCGCACCCGGCCACACTCCCGGCTCCTCCGTGCTGCGACTCGCCTCCGGGGGCGACCGGGCTGTCTTCGTCGGAGATCTGCTGCACAGCCCGGTGCAGATTCTCGATCCCTGCCGCAACAGCAACGCCTGCCTGGCCCCGGAACAAGCGATGGCCAGCCGCCGCCGGATTCTCGGGCGGGCGGCCGACGAACGGGAACTGCTCATTCCCGCGCACTTCGGTGGCGCGGGAGCCCTGGAAATACGACGGGACAGTGGCAGGTTCGCCCTCGGCCCCTGGGCAACGGCCCGCCCGAGGTAGAGCGCGACCGCCTTCGAGTGGGCCGCGACCTCATCCGCTCACCCTCGCCGTCCTCCGACGCCCGGAACGCCTCGGCACGCGACGCGACCGTCGCCACCTGCGACGGCCCGGAGTTCACGGGCTGAGCGTCTGTCGCCCGTCGAGCGAGGGATGACATAGCTGACGAAACCCGTAGCAGCCCTTGACCGTCAGCTGCAGACCGTGTCCGCCCCGTAGTACTTGGTGCCGCCGATCTCCACCCACCCGGAGATATAGGCGCAATGGATCTCGGCGCCGGAGACATAGATTGCTCCCGCGTACCTGTCGTAGTAGCCGTTGTCGTACCAGGAGGTCTGCCAGCCTACTCGGCGGACACGAACTTCCATGTGGTGAAAGCCGTCCATGCGATCCATGGTCATCGCACAGAACGTGCCACTGCCCTCGATCGAACGCCAGACCCCGATGTAGGCATTCGTGGGACCGTCGATGTGAATCGCGTCGAATTCACTGCCCTTGCAGTAAGAGAACGGGCCCGCGTAGCCGGGTGGGGCATCGTCCGGGTCGGTCGCAGAGGCGACACCCGCTCCACCGACGACAGAGCCTGCGACCATCGCGCAGATCGCCAGGGCGGACGAGACACATCTTTTGATCTTGCCGATCCTGTTCATCAGGAACCTTCCTGGTCTCGTACAACCGCGATCGGCGGGTCCTTCGGGGCCGGACGCGATGATGGACAACGCGCCCTCCAACGACGCCGGATCCCCGTTCCCGACGACATCCCCGCCTCGACTCCGCCGTGTCCGTGTGATTACAAATGGTGAACCATGCGGTGCCGACCGGGCAAGACCGGCGGAATCAACTCCTCGCCACACATTTTGGATGCCCGTCCGGGTGTTCATGCACAGCGTCGACGGCCGATATCCACAAACAGTCGTGGAAACCCGCCAGTTGCCGTACCTCTCCGCAAGGTGCACCCGTTGGAGTACTGCGGCACGATTGCTTCAACAGCAGATCAGCCGCTCGGGTACGGCCGCAGGGTTTCCGGATGCAGGGACAGCTCGATTCGGCCCAGAAGAACGTCACAGGCTCGTTGAAACGGACACGGCCCGCTCGTGATCTCCGTGTTCGGCCCATCATGAGGCGGACACAGACAGCCGAAGTCCCGCTGGCGCTGATACGCCCGGTACTGCTTGCGCTGGATCCGGTTCACGCCGTCCCCGCGAGAGCGAGCGGCACCTCGTCGACGGCTTGCGCCGGCTCGGCCCTCTCGCGGCGCTCGCGACGAACGACTTGACGGCTCCCCGCCCGGCCGGAGGCGTCGACAGGGAGACCGAGCGAACTCCCAGACCGATCCGACCTCCAAGTCCTGCGGGTAGCCGGCTTCCGCCGGTCGTGAGAGACGCCCCACCAGCGGCAGCACTTCAAGAACCAGCGTTCGCTGGGGAGGATCGGCTGCGTCACGTACGCCCCGGGATCGTCGGCCTCGACGATCCCGGGGAACGAGCCACCCTCACGCAAGGGGCGTGACGTAGCGGGTCGCGATGACCTCTTTCAGCATTTTCCCAGGCCGCCCATCTCGCCAACTCTGTAATCCACGGCCGCCGTCGGAGGCCGGGTGGTCACAGGGTGGCGGTCAGGCGGTCGGTGAGCAGCCGGGTGAAGCGGGCCGGGTCGGGCAGGTCGCCTCCTTCGGCGAGCAGCGCACTGCCGTAGATCAGCTCGGCGGTCTCCGCCAGCGCGGGGTTGTCGGCGTTCGCTTCGTGCGCCGTGCGCAGGGACGTGACGAGCGGGTGTGCGGGGTTGAGTTCCAGGATCCGCTTGACCGGGGGCATCTGCTGGCCCATGGCCCGGTACATCTTCTCCAAGGTCGGGGTCACGTCGTGGGCGTCGCCGACGATGCAGGCCGCCGAGGTTGTCAGCCGTGAGGACAGGCGCACCTGCTTGACTTGTTCGGACAGGGTGGTGGTGAGCCAGGGCAGCAGGGCGGCGAAGTCCTCCTCGCGCCGGGCCTTCTCGGCGTCGGTCTCCTTCTGGCCGTCGGCGGAGTCGTCGAGGTCGACCTGCCCCTTGGCGATGGACCGCAGAGGGTGGCCGTCGAAGGTGGGGACCTGGTCCACCCATACTTCGTCGATGGGGTCGGTGAGGATCAGGACCTCGTAGCCCTTGGCGGCGAAGGCCTCCATGTGCGGGGAGTTCTCCACCATCGCGCGGCTCTCGCCGGTCAGGTAGTAGATGGAGTCCTGGCCGTCCTTCATCCGCCCGACGTACTCGCGCAGCGTGGTGGTCTTCTCCGGGTCGTGGGTCGAGGCCGCCGACACCAGCTCCAGCAGGGTCTCGGCGCTGTCCGTGTCCTCGACCAGACCTTCCTTGAGCGCCCGGCCGAACTGCTCCCACACCTTGATGTAGCGCTCGGCGTCCTTGGACTGCATGGTCTTGAGGGCGCCGAGGACCTTCTTGACCAGGCGCCGGCGTACACCGCGGATCTGGCGGTCGTGCTGGAGGAGTTCGCGGGAGACGTTCAGCGACAGGTCGTGGGCATCCACGACGCCCTTGACGAAGCGCAGGTAGTTGGGCATGAGCGCTTCGCAGTCGTCCATGATGAACACCCGCTTGACGTACAGCTGCACGCCGCGCCGGGTCTCGCGGGAGAACAGGTCGAAGGGTGCCTGCGAGGGGACGAACAGCAGGGCCTCGTACTCGAAGGTGCCCTCGGCGCGCATGTGAATCGTCTCGGCGGGGGGCTGCCAGTCGTGGCTGATCTGCTGGTAGAACTCGTTGTACTCGTCCTCGGTGACCTCGCTGCGCGAACGGGCCCACAGCGCCTTCATCGAGTTGAGCGTGTCGATGTCGCCGGTGGTCCCGCCCTCGGCGTCGGTGCGCTCGGTGGCCATCCGGATCGGCCAGCGGATGAAGTCCGAGTACTGCTTGACGATCTGACGGATCTTCGATTCGGAGAGGTAGTCGGCGAGCCCGTCCTCGCTGTCGGCGGGCTTGAGGTGCAGGGTGACCGAGGTGCCCACGGGCAGCCCGTCGACGGCCTGGATGCCGTAGGTGCCCTCGCCGTCGGACTCCCACTGGGTGCCGGAGTCGGTACCGGCCCGCCGGGTGCGCAGGGTGACGTTGTCGGCGACCATGAACGCCGAGTAGAAACCGACGCCGAACTGCCCGATCAGGCTCTCGGCGGTGGCGGCGTCCTTGGACTCCTTGATCTTCTCCAGCAGGCCGGCGGTGCCGGACTTGGCGATGGTGCCGATCAGATCCACGAGATCGTCCCGGGTCATGCCGATCCCGTTGTCACGGACGGTCAGTGTGCGGGCGTCCTTGTCGACCTCCAGCGAGATGTGCAGGTCGGTGGTGCCGGTCCCGACGAGGCTGGAGTCGGTCAGCGATTCCAGCCGCAACTTGTCCAGGGCGTCGGAGGCGTTCGAGATCAGCTCGCGCAGGAAGATGTCCTTGTTCGAGTAGATCGAGTGAATCACCAATCGGAGCAACTGGCGGGTCTCGGCCTGGAATTCCAGCGTCTCGACGCTGCTGCTCATGTGGGTCTCTTTCTGTGGGTACGTCATGGATCGATGGGGAGTCCGGCCGGGGACGGACCACTGCCCGTCGTCGGCGTGGTGCGGGGTGGGCCGGGGCGCACGTTTGCGGTGTGACTCCGCGTGGTGGGAGTCAGTCATCGTCGGCCGCTGTCGTCATATGCCGGTCTTCGAGGGCCTCCAGGGATCGGGCGAGGCCGGTGTGACGGGCATCGAGGTAGGGACGCATACCGGCCAGGGGCGCGATGAGCTCGGCGGCGTCGGCGGCGCCGAGAGCGGCGTGCAGAGCGGCCTGGGCCGAGCGCGCTTCGGGCGCGAGGCGGGTGAGCGCGGTGATCTGGCCGGCGAGGCGTCGCAGGTCGGCGGCGTGGGCGCGGGCCCAGCCGGCGGTGGCGCGTTCGGCGGCCCTGGCCTGGCGGGTGGCCGTGACGCGCTGCTCGCCGGTGGTGCCGACGGCGCCGGGTCGCCCGCGCAGGTAGCGGCGTTCGGCGGCCTGACGGCTGGCGACGCCGAGGGGGCCGGCGAGGTCGGCCCAGCTGGCGCCCGCGTCCCGGGCGGTCTCGATCAGCCCGGTCTCCCAGCCGGCGAGCCGCTCGCGCACCTGCCGCAGCAGCATCAGCGAGGCCAGCGCCTGCTCGGGGCCGGGCGCGGCGGCGTCGGGGGTCTCGTGCTGGGCTCCGCGCAGGGCGTCGTCCATGGCGTCGAGGGCTGCCGCGGCGGCGAGGAACGACGCCGGGCTGTGGGCGTCGGTACGGGTCGTGGGCGGCTGGTCGGCTGCTGTCACCGGCACCTCCCCGGAGAGTCTCAGGTCGATGACAGCACGCCTGTCATCCATTGGATGACATGTTAACGGTTTCAGTGAGCCCGATTGGCGGTAACCGCCTGACCCGTCCGCGAAACGGCGGAGCCGGATGCACTGCCGCCCCGGCGGACGACGCCGGTTCGCGGGCAGGACCTAGCAGGCTTGCTGCGGACCGGAGTTGAGAGTGCCCACACGGCCTACGGCGGTCTCGTCGGAGAGGTTGGTGCCCGCCGGCCGGGCGATGAAGCAGGAGTACTTCGTCCTGTTGATCACTTCCAGATGGATGTGGGCACCGGTGTCGCCGTTCACCTGGTAGCAGGAGGAGTAGCGGAACCTGCCGGTCTGGCCGAGCCGGGTCCACGGGCCGACGGTGGCGCCGACGCCGATCGCGTCGGGCTTCTGGTCGACGTGCATGACGTCGGCACGGCCCACGACGGCGCCCGTCGCACCGTCGCTGGCCTCCAGCCCGATGCGCCAGCCCCCGTCCGCGAGGTTGCCGGTGGCACAGCCGGGGGTGACGGTCACCACCTTCACGGTCACCGGGTTGCCCGCCGAGGTCTTGCTGCCGAACGGGGAGACGACCGTGGCGCCGGGGTTCTGGTAGATGTCCACCGACCAGTCGTTGAGGTAGCCCCAGTTGGAGAAGACCCGGTGGTGGGAGGAGGGCGGGGTCTGCCCGAACCGGTCCCACGAAGACGGGCCCTGGATCGGTGGGTAGACCGCGACGGTGTCCGCGGCCTGCGCCCGCGCGGGCCGGGCTTCCTGCGCGTGGCTGATCGGAGCGGTCAGCAGGGCGGCGGTGGCGGACAGTACGGACACGATCGCGAGACGGGCGGCGCGACGGGGTGACATGGGGACTCCGCGGTGAGAAGTGGGGGCAGAGCGACGCATCAGCCAACCACTCGGTCACCGGTCGGGACATCCCCCGAACAACCCATGGGAGGGCACCGACCGGGGCGGGCGGCCGGCCGGTTCAGTCGTCCTCCACCGGGTTGCCGCGGTACCGGGCATAGAGCGGGACCATGAACCAGCAGAGCATGAACCAGGCCGCCACCACACCGACGAGCACGGCGGCCCAGGTGTCCCGGGCCGCCAGTCGCAGCACCAGGAGCAGCGAGGACACCATGGTGCACAGCAGAAGGCCCAGGCCGAGGACGGTGAGCCGGGAGGCCAGGAGGACCGTCTCGGGCTTGAGCCGCCGTCCGGTGAGCATGCGGTGCAGTGCGACGGGTCCCACCAGGGCGCCGACGGTGGCGGCGCCCAGGACCACGGTCACGGTGTAGATGTGCCGGTCGGTGTCCGAGAGTTCGGTGAAGCGCTGCTGGAAGACGACGGTGAGCAGGAATCCGAAGAGGATCTGGACCCCTGTCTGGGCGACCCGCAGCTCCTGGAGCAGGTCGCCCCAGCGCCGGTCGGCGCGCTCCTCGGGGGTCTCCTCGCCACGCCCGCGGTCGTGGGAGCCGGTCTCCCGCCGGGGAGCCCCTTCGTCGCTCCGGTGATCCCGCATGCTGGTCGTCCCCCGCGCAGTCGAGTCGCAGGCGCGGCTCCGCGCCCCGATCGAAGGATGCGGTCCGCGGAGCCCGGCCCCCCGGTGCCGCGCCGGACCGGGAGCGCATCCGCGGGCGTCCCGCGGCGATGCCGCCCGACCGGGTGAGTCCGCGCGCCGCCGGGAAGGGGCGGGACGAGCCGTCCGCACGGTTCATTCCATACGGGCGAAGAGGCTGTCGTCGAGCCGGGCCAGGAGGTCGCCGACGTTCTCGTACACCTCGTCGGCCCCGGCCGCTTCGAGCGCGTCGCGCGGAATGCCGCCGGACAGGACGGCGACGCTCCGTACGCCCGCCCGCGACGCCGCCCGCATGTCCCACACGGAGTCCCCGACGAAGACCGCGTCCCGCGCGGGCACCACGGCGAGGTCCAGCGCGGCGCGCACGGGGTCGGGCGCCGGCTTGCCCCGCCGTACGTCGTCCGCACTGGCCGTTCCCGCGATGACGTCGTCCGCGTCGATCGCACGGCGCAGGGCGGCGAGTTCCGGTCCGCTCGCCGACGAGGCGAGGACATTGGTCCAGCCCCGGTCGGCCAGGACCCGCAGGAGGTCGGCGGCGGAGTCGAACGCCGCCAGCCGGCCGAAGTACGTGCCGTACAGCGTGCTGTGCGCGTCACTGATCGCACCGTCCCGGTCCTGGTCCCGGTCGTCGCCGAGCAGGTGGGCGACGAGATCGCCCGAGGCGAGCCCGATCGCCCGGTGGATGTCGGACATCGCCACCTCGTGGCCCGCGCCACGGAACGCCTGCCACCAGCTGGTGACGTGCAGGTAGTTCGTGTCGGCCAGGGTTCCGTCCACGTCGAACAGCGCAGCGCGTGCCACCGAATGCCTCACTTTCCCGAAACGGCCCGGCCGCCCTCCGGAGGGGGCGGACGCGCCGGAGTCCGTTCTTCACGGCCCGGCGGGACCGCTCCTCTCCTGTGCCCGATCCCGGTCGCCCCCATGTCCCCTCTCGCCCATGTCCCCTCCCGCCCGGACCCCTCGCCTGCCGCTGCCTCGTCCGGCGGCGTTCGGTGTCAGCCGCCCGATACGTCCCGTTCCTCCAGCGGGCGGACGGCCGGCCCCTGGAGGACCGAGCCGTCGACGCCGAAACGTGAGCCGTGGCACGGGCACTCCCACGCGGTCTCGGCGTCGTTGAAGGCCACCAGGCACCCCAGATGCGTACACCGCGCGGATACGGCGTGCGCCACACCGTCCGCGTCCCGGTAGACGGCGCAGCGCTGTCCGTTGACACGCACCACCGCTCCGGTGCCCGGCGGGACCTGTGCGACCGAGTCGACGTGCGTGGTGCGCAGCCGGTCGCCGACGAAGTGCTTGGCGACATCGGCCTGATGCCTGAGCAGGGCGGGCGCTTCGCGCAGGGTGCTCGCCAGCCTGCGCGGGTCGTACAGGGCGGCCCACGGCGGCTCCTCGCCCAGGATGAGGCCGGTCAGAAGCCGGCCGGCCATGACGCCGCCGCTCATGCCCCAGCCGCCGAACCCGGTGGCCACGTACGTGTGGCGGGAGGCGGCGTGGAAGGGACCGACGAGGGGCACCGTGTCCGTGGAGTCGTTGTCCTGGGCGGCCCAGCGGTACGCGGTGGCGCCGACGGGGAACCTGGCGCGCGTCCAGGCGTCCAGACGCCGGAATCCCTCTCGGGGGTCACCCGTGCCGGGAGTGAAGCTCTCACCGGTGACGATGAGCAGCCGTCGCTCGGCGTCGAGCGGTGCGGTGCGCACGGACCGCTTGCCGTCTTCCTGTGTGATGTACATACCGGTCGGCGCGATCGCGGCGGCGATCGGAGCGGCGACCACCAGTTCCCTGCGCGGGGAGAGCCGCGCGAAGGTCAGAGCCCTGTCTAACACGGGGTAGTGCGTGGCGACCACCACGTCGCGCGCCGTGACGGTGCGACCGGACTCGACCGTGACCCGGCAGGGCGACCCCTCGCTGAGGCCGGTGGCACGCGAGCGCTCGAAGACCAGACCACCCTTGGCCCGGAGGTCCGCGGCGAGGGCGAGCAGGTACTTGCGGGGGTGGAACTGCGCCTGCCCGTCCACCCGTACGGCGCCGCTCACCTCGTACGGCAGGTCGGTGCGTTCGACGTACGAGGCCGCGAGCCCGGCCGCCGCGGCGGCCTCGGCCTCGGCCCGCAGTCCGGGAACGGAGGCGGGCCCGGTGCCGTACGTGTAGGCGGGCGCCCGTTCCAGGTCGCAGGAGATACCGAGTGCGGCGACGATTTCGGCCACCCGTTCCACCGCGCCCTGCTGCGAGCGCGCGTACAGCCGCGCGGCGTCCTGGTCACGCGTCCGGCGCAGCCGGTCGTAGACCAGGGTGTGCAGCGCCGAGAGCTTCGCGGTGGTGTATCCGGTGACCCCCGCCGCGATCCGGTCGGCCTCCAGCACGGCGACCGTCCTGCCGGCGGCGGCCAGCTCCCAGGCCGTGCTCAGCCCCGCGACACCGCCGCCGACGACCGCCACGTCAACGGTGATGTCCTCGTTCAGCGGCGGGTGACCGGTGGTACCGGCGGTCGCCATCCAGAAGGATTCGTACTGTCCGGGCAGGGGCTGTGAGTCGGTCATGTGAGCCTTTCAGGACGTTCTTCGGATCGGTCGCCACGCATCCCCGACGGGCCACCGGCCTCCCGGCCCCCCTCACCCGGCACACCGTAGATCGGGCCCACCCCCCGCTCCGGGACGCTCGGGCGTGGTGTCGGCGGGAACCGCTGGTCTCAGCCCCTCGCGTCACAGGCGCCGGTCGCCCCGGTACCCGGTCGACCGGCCCCGTACCGCGGCATTCGTCGCGGGCAGTGCCCGCGGCGGATCGCCGGGTCTCAGCCTCGTGGTTGTATCGGGCGGCCGGCCGGGTGGACGCCGACGATGTTGGTGATCAGCTCGGCACAGAGTTCACGGAGTTTGACGTTGCGGTGCTGCGACGCCGTGCGCAGCACGTCGAAAGCTTTCTCCGGAGTGCATCTCTGCTGTCCCATGATCACGCCGATGGCCTGGTCGATGACGGTGCGCGAGCGCAGGGCGGCCTCCAGGTCTGCGGCGAACTCCTGGCTGTCGGCGATGCGCTGCGCCAGCGCGATGGCGCCGGTCGCCTCCGCCGCGAGCAGCCGCAAGGGCGTCAGGTCCATGCCGTCGAACGCGTAGGGGCGGGGCGCGTAGAGGTTGAGCGCGCCCGCGGTGTGGCTGTGCGGTGCGATCGGCAGCGAGAGCGAGGAGCGGGCGCCACAGGCGGCGGCGTACGAGGGGTAGTCGCCCCACCGGCTCTCCCTGAGCGTGTCGGGCACGCTGACCTCCAGGCCGGTCCGCATCGCCTGGAGGCACGGCCCGTCGTCCTGCCCGTACTGCGCCTCGTCCAGCTTGGTGGCGCTCTCGCCCGCGCTGGAGACCGTGACCGGCCGTCCTTGGCGCTCCAGAGTGATCCCGCACCCGTCCGCCTCCGCCGCGAGGCGGAGGGCGCTGCGCGCGAGCGCGTGCAGGAACTGGTCCAGTGAGTCGGTTTCCAGGAGGAGCGCGGTCGCGTCCAGCGCCTCGGAAGCAGGCGTATCAGTCATGTTCATCTCGTTCTGAGCGGTGCCCCGTCGCCCTCGGGACGGGGCAGAGCCGGCGCGGCGTTTCCCTCGCCGCGGATACGTGTCGTCACCCGCGCGTGCCGGGCCCGGAGTCCCGGCCCGGCACGCGGCGGAAAGTCAGCCGACGAGCGGGAGCGGTGCCGGTGCGGCGACCCGGCCGGTCGTCACGGCAGGTCCGGTGACGTACCCCACCGCGGACCGGCGGCGCCATGAGCCGTGGCGGGGACGGAAGGCGGACGGGGTGCTCGCGGGCAGCGCCGTCGCCGTCGTGAGAGCGCGCGGGAGGGGCACAGGGGTCCCGTGCGGCACCGTGGCCCGGAACAGGCCGACAGGGGCGCGGAAGCGCGGGTGGAGACGGCGGCTGAAGCGGCGGCTCACAGAACTCTCCTTGAGACAGAAAAGAACCTTCGCGGGGCCGCTTCCTGACCTCCGGCCGTTCATTATGCCTTGTTCCACGGACAAGATCGGCACTCGCCGCAGGGGGCGGAGGACGGTGGAGGGGCGCCGCGCAGCGGAGAGCCGGAGCTCAGGGCTGACGCGCCGTCATCGCCGTCGTCGCCGTCGTCGCCGTCGTGACGACCGGCCCCCGGTGGCGGATTCCTGACATCTCAGCCGGGCTGTGGGGCCTCTGTGCCGCCGTCAGGCACACCGAGCCGGCCACGGGCGGCGTCGAGCGCTCCCTGCACCTCCCGGGTGCCGGTGGAGACACAGAGGGTGTAGGTGATGTCGTCGATCCGCCGGCGGGCCTCGGGACCACCGTTCTGGGCGTTCAGCGCTCGCAGCGCCTCGTACTGGTCCAGCAGTCTGCGCAGTACGACCGGGTGTGCCATGAGCACGGTGGATCTCCTTCTTCGTGGGTACGGGTCTCGGGATTCGGGGCGGCTCGTCTGCCGTCAGCGGTCTTTGAGCAGGCCGTCCCGGAGGGTGGACAGGATGTGTGCGAGCAGCCGGGAGATGTGCATCTGGGAGAACCCCAGCTCTCCCGCTATCTGGCTCTGCGTCATCTCCTGGCCGAAGCGCATTTCGAGGATGCGCCGGGAGCGCGGGTCGAGCTGTGCGAGAAGGGGAGCCAGGGAATTGAGGTCCTCGACGAGTTCCAGCGCCAGGTCGCGACGGCCGAGCACCTCCGCGTAGGTGAGGCCGGCCCCGCCCTCTCCGTCGCGGTCCCTGCCCGATGGCGGGGCGTCGAGCGGTCCGGCGACGTAGGCGTTCGCCGCCATCAGGCCGTCGCGGACGTCGGCCTCGGCCACATTCAGCCGTTCGGCCAGTTCGGCCGCTGTGGGCTCACGGCCCAGACGTGAGGTCAGGTCCCCTCTGGCCCTGATCAGATCGACCCGGAGTTCCTGGAGCCTTCGCGGTACGTGGACGGCCCACGTACTGTCCCGGAAGAAGCGCATGATCTGACCCGAGATGTGCGGCAGGGCGAAGGCGGAGAAGCGGGTCCCCCGCGAGAGGTCGAACGCGTCGATCGCCTTGATGAGTCCGATGGTCCCCACCTGGACGAGGTCCTCCAACTCGCCGTTGCCGCGGTTGCGGTATCGGCCCGCGACGTGGTGAACCAGCGTCAGGTTCATCTCGATGAGGGTGTTCCGCACGTACTGGTACTCGTGGGTGCCCTCCTCGGCGCTCCGGAGCCGGGCGAAGAACAACGGGGTCAGTTCCCGGGCGTCGGCGGGGGCGACACCGGTGGGGTCCTCGATCCACGGCAGCCCGTCGGGCGGGCCTGCCGGCTCGGAGCACCGCGTGGTCCCCGCGTCGGGCGGGGTATCGGTGTGGGGGGCGGATCGGGTGGGGCGGGACATCAACGCACCTCCGGAAGGTGGGGGCGGTGGCATGCCGCGGAGTACGTCCGGGGCGGCCGCCGGGTCAGCCGGTCGATCAGCGGGAAGAGGCACGCTCCCTTCGCCGGCGTGGCGGCCGGGAGGCGGCCGGGGGTGTGGGGATGTCCGCGATCACCGTGCGTGGACCGGAGCGGGGCGGCGGACGCCGCAGTTCCGGCCCGACCGGCGATGCGTCGCCGGCGTTCACGGCGGTCGGCACCTGGGTGACCGGTTGGGTCTGGTCGAGGCGGTGGCTGAGGAAGAACACACTCACTCCGTGTGGAAGCAGGGCTGTATGGCACGGCCGCTTCCTGACCTCGAAGCCGAGTGTGCCCCCGTCAGGAAACCGGACTCCAGCCGACACTGTGACCTGGGACACATTTCGAGCGCGTGCCCGACGCGCGCCGCACACCCCGCACCCCGCACCCCGCACCCCGCACCCCGCACCGGGAAACCGGACAGGGCGGCCCGGCACCGTGACACGTGCCGCGCGGCGGGTAGGCGGCAGACTGGGAAGAGGACGGCCGTGCCTCTCGCACCGCCCGGTGCGTGGCGGCCGTGCACGCGCTGGTGGTATCGCTTCGGTCGGGATCCGTGGTCCCCGGTGGCACATCGATGCCGGCAAGTGGGTCCGAGGGGCCCGGAACGGAAATCTCCCATGGTGAACGACGCGACGATGGCACCCGACATGTCCGCGCTGCTGCTGGACACGGAGACGCTCGACGGTTTCCTCCAGGGCCTGGCCGACAAGGCCACCTCGTACGCGTCGGAGGCGAACGGGTGCGGCATCACCCTGGAGCGCCGCCACCGGCCCCTGACGGTCGCCAGCGCCGGTACCAGCGCCCCCGCCCTGGACGAGGCCCAGTACGGGCAGGACGACGGACCCTGCCTCCAGGCCCTGCGGACCGGCGAGGAGGTCTCCGTGAGCGACATGCTCGACGAGACGCGCTGGGGACCGTACCCGGCCTACGCCGTCTCCCACGGGAGCCGCTCGTCCCTGTCCCTGCCGATCGCCGCCCATTCCCACACCGCCGGGGCCCTGAACCTGTACTCCCCCGTTCCGAACGGTTTCGACGACGCCGACCTGACGGCCCTGCGCGCGCTCGCCTCCCAGGCCACCGGAGCCATCGCCATCGCCCAACGCATCGCCGACACCCAGGACTTCGCGGACGACCTCCAGCGAGCCGTCAAGTCCCGTGCCGTCATCGACCAGGCGATCGGCGTCATCATGGCCCAGCAGCGCTGCACTCCGGACGAGGCCTTCCAGATCCTGCGCAGCGCCTCCCAGCACCGCAACCAGAAGCTCCGTGACCTCTGCGCCGGCCTGCTCACCAGCGTCTCCGGGGGACGGCCTCCCGCCGACTCACAGCTCCGTCCCCGACCGTGACGTCCCCCGGAGCCCACGCGTCCCGGCGCCCGCGCGCAGAACGATGAAAAGCACGACACAAGGTGTCCGGTTTCGGGGCGATCATGGAGTCACCGGTTTGCGTCGATGACTGACGTGAACCAGGCCGTGCAGATAGATAGGGAACGCAATGAGACTCATGCCCGACACATCGGCGCCCGACCTGAGCGGAAAGATCGCGCTGGTCGCGGGCGCCACGCGGGGAGCCGGGCGCGCCATCGCCGTCCAGCTCGGCGCGGCGGGTGCGACGGTCTACGTCACCGGCCGTACGACACGGGAACGGCGCTCCGAGTACAACCGGTCCGAGACGATCGAGGACACCGCGGAGCTCGTCACCTCGGCGGGCGGGAAGGGCATCGCGGTACCGACCGACCACTTGGAGCCCGAGCAGGTCCGGGTGCTGGCCGACCGTATCGACGCCGAGCAGGGACGGCTCGACGTGCTGGTCAACGATGTCTGGGGCGGGGAGCGGCTGTTCGAGTTCGACAAACCGGTCTGGGAGCACGACCTCGACAACGGGCTGCGGCTGATGCGGCTCGGCGTGGCGACCCACGCGATCACCAGCCACTTCCTGCTGCCGCTGCTCGTGCGCAGGCCGGGCGGGCTCGTGATCGAGATGACCGACGGCACGACCGAGTACAACGGAACGCGCTACCGCAACTCGTACTTCTACGACCTGGTCAAGAACAGCGTGCTGCGCATGGCGTTCGTGCTCGCGCACGAGTTGAAGTCGCACGGCGGGACGGCGGTGGCCCTCAGCCCCGGCTGGATGCGTTCGGAGATGATGCTCGAGACGCTCGGCGTCACCGAGGACACCTGGCGTGACGCGCTGGCCGAGGTGCCGCACTTCTGCATCTCGGAGAGCCCGGCCTACGTCGGGCGCGCCGTCGCGGCGCTGGCGGGTGACACGGACGTCGCGCGCTGGAACGGCCAGTCGGTGTCCAGCGGGCAGCTCGCGCAGGAGTACGGCTTCACCGATCTCGACGGCTCGCGCCCCGACTGCTGGCGCTATCTGGTCGAGGTCGAGGAGACGGGCAAGCCGGCGGATGCCACCGGTTATCGGTGACGGGCACCGCTGACGGGACGGGGCGCGGACGGACGGCAGTGGTTCGGCGCCCCGTCCCGTCAGCGGGCCATCGGTCCATGGGCGCCGCCCGCGGGCCGGGAATCGCCGGCCCCCGGCGACGGCCCGCCCGGCCGGGAGGCGCGTTCACTCCCACCGACTGGGCTCTCCTCCATGACTGGAAAAGGAACGACCGCCGTCACCCCCGTGCGTGCCGGAAGACGTGAGTGGACGGCCCTCGGCGTCCTCTCGCTGCCGGCCATGCTCATCACCCTCGACAACACGGTGCTGCACCTCGCCGTACCGCACCTGAACGCGAGCCTGAACCCGAGCGGTCTGCAACTGCTGTGGGCCGTCGACATCTACAGCTTCCTGATAGCCAGCCTGCTGATAATCGCCGGCACGCTGGGCGACCGGATCGGGCGCCGCCGGCTGCTGTTGATCGGCGCGGTGGGGTTCGGTGTCGCCTCGCTGCTGACGGCGTTCTCCAGCAGCGCCGAGATGCTGATCGTCAGCCGTGCGCTCCTCGGTATCGCCGGGGCGACCCTGACGCCCTCCTCGATGTCGCTGATCCGCAATCTGTTCCTCGACGCCCGGCAGCGGACGGTGGCCCTCAGCGTCTGGATAACGTGCTTCCTGGTGGGCGGTGCCATCGGCCCGCTCGTCGGCGGCGTGATGCTGGAACACTTCTGGTGGGGCTCGGTCTTCCTGCTGAGCGTGCCGGCCATGGTGCTCCTGCTGGTCCTCGGTCCCGTGCTGCTCCCCGAGTACCGCGACCCCCGGCCGGGCAGCATCGACTTCGCGAGCATGGGCCTGCTGGTGCTCTCCCTGCTCGCCAGTGTCTACGGACTCAAGAAGCTCGCCGTCGAGGGCGTCTCCGTGCTCCCCGCGCTGATCCTCCTCGCGGGTCTCGCCCTGGGCTTCTGGTTCGTCGCGCGCCAGCGCCGGCTCACCCACCCGCTGATCGACATGGCCCTGTTCCGCGAGCGCACCTTCTCCGCGTCGCTGGGCGGCATGGCGCTCGCCCTCTTCGTGATGTCGGGATCGCAGTTCTTCATCGCGCAGTACTTGCAGATGGTGGTGGGACTGTCACCGCTGGAGGCCGGGCTGGCGTCGCTGCCGGGCAGTCTCGGTGGTGTCGCGGGGTCGTTGCTCGCGCCGGTGGCCCTGCGGTGGGCGCGTGCGGCGTACGTGATGACCGGGGGCCTCGCGATCGCCGCGGCCGGTTTCGTGGTGCTGGCACAGGCCGGACCCGAGAGCGGGCCGGCCACGGTGATGGTCGCGCTGGCACTGCTGAACATCGGGGTCAGTCCCACCGTCGTGCTCGGCACCGACATGATGATGAACTCCGCGCCGCCGGAGAAGGCCGGAGCGGTCTCCGCCATCTCGGACACCTCGCACGAACTGGGGCTGGGGCTGGGCATCGCGGTACTCGGCAGCCTCGGTGCCGTGGTGTACCGCGATCAGGTCTCCGGCGAACTGCCCCCGGGGCTGCCCGGGGGGACCGTCGCCGATGTCGAGGACAGCATCGGCAACGCCGTCGACGCGATCTCCCGTCTCCCCGAGGGGCCGGCCGCGGTCGCGCTGGAGGTGGCTCGCGAGTCGTTCACCCATGGGCTGGTGCTGGTGAGCGTGGTGTGCGGGGTCCTGACGGTACTGACCGCGGTCCTGACGCTGGGTCTGCGCGCGGTGCCCGCGCTCGCCGGGACCGACGGCTCCCACGGGGAGCACGGGTCGCACGGCTCAGGTGAGGCCGGGAGGTCCGGGCCTTCCGGCAAGGCCGGCGGGGCTGCGGAGCTCCAGGAGGCCGGTGGCCGCACCGCCGACTGACGGCGAAGCCACGGCTGCCCGGCGCCCCTCGTCGCGGAAGGGTGCCGGGCAGCCGCGCGGACGACGGGCCGGGGTCAGGAGCCGGACGCGGGGCGCGCCGCGGCGATGACGAGGTACCCGATGTCCGGGGTGGCCGCCGCGCGGCGCATGAGGTCGATGTACTGGTCGACCGGCTCCGGTCCGTCGATCCTGGCCAGTTCGTCGCGCCGGGCCTCGACGACATCGGCCATGATCGACCCTGTCCGGACCACCTTGTCGCTTATGTCACGCACCTCGACGTCGACGAACCCGTGGGCGGCCAGCAGTTCGAGGTACTCGGCGGCGGTGGCGAACGAACTCACGCCGTACGAGGCGCAGATGTCGCTCAGGACCTTGCGGCCTTCGGGACCGACCGGCGGAATCTCGGCGGTGTCCGCGATCACCAGCCGTCCGCCGGGGCGCAGCACCCTGGCCGTCTCGGCGAGGGCCCGGCCCCGGTCCGGCACGTGGAGCAGCGACTCGACCGCCCACGCGGCGTCGAACGAGCCGTCGGCGAAGGGCAGTTCCATCACATCGGCGTTCCGGAAGGTGGTCGCGTCCGACCGCCCCGCCGCCTTGGCGCGTTCGGCGGCCTGCTCCACCTCGACGTCGCTGATGGCGATGCCCGTGACGTGCACGTCCCTGGCGGCGACGAGCTGGAGCGCGGGCTTGCCCACACCGCAGCCGATGTCGAGGACCGCGGCGCCGGGCGCGGGGTCGAGCAGGGTGACCAGCAGGTCGTTCAGCCGGGCCGTGGCGGCCTCGACCGAGCTGTCGTCGCTGTCGTCCTCCCAGTAGCCGTAGTGCAGGTTCTCACCCCAGGCGGCGTTGAGAACCTGACCGAGACCTTCGTAGAAACTCGCGACATCGCCAACGCCGGACATCTCGGCAGCCATCTCAATCTCCCTGTCGTGTCTGCGACACCTTGACCCCGGTGGCTCGACGGGCCACGGGAACGAGGCCGGGAGCTTCCTCCGGGACGGACGAAATCTTGCTATGACGCGTAAACAAACTCATGACCGGTGTGGGGTGTCAAGGCGGTCCGAATCAGCCCCGGTCGAGCCGGTCCGGCCGAAAAGCACAGGTCAGCGGTGGGTAATGACCGGCTTCAGCGGCTTTCCCGAGTTCGGGCCCGAGCCAGGCTGGCCCGTTTCCGACGTCGCGCGGGGCGCGAGCGCCGTCCGTGTCCTCCTGATCCGTCCCACGGCAGCGGGCTCCCGGTGGGGACGCCCACGGCGCACCCACCGGCCGGTCGGAGGACCGGCCGGTGGGTGCCCGGTGTCGACGCCGGATCAGGTGGGACGGATGGACAGCGGGTGGCGGAACACATGGCGCGGATCGTAGGTCCGCTTGATCTGCTGGAGCCGCGGGTAGTTCGAGCCGTAGTACAGCCCGTGCCACGGTGTGCTGGAGGTGTTCCACTCCGGGTCGGCCAGGTCGACGTCCGGGTAGTTGATGTAGGCGCCCGCGTTGATCGCGTCGGGCACCGGAACACCGCCGGTCCGCTTGTAGACGTCCCGGTAGCACTTGCGGACCCAGGCCACGTGCGCGGCGTCGTCCGCCTCCGCCCGCCACACACCGGGGGTGAAGTAGGTGCGCAGGATGGAGTCGCGGTGCACATAGGCGGTCGCGTCCGAGCGGACACTGTTGATCTTGCCGCCCAGGGCGGCCAGGTTCACCTGGGCACCGGGATTGCTGATGGAGTCGTCGTGGAGATAGCGGTAGATCGTCGCTATCTGCTCATCGGTGTAACTCTTCCGCAGATCCGAGGTCTTGTCCTTCTGGCGGCCGGGAGGACCCCAGAACCAGTTGTCCCGGTCGATCCACGCCAGCTCGGACCTGGAGTCCGACGCGGCCGTGACCCCGGCACCGGCGGTGACGGCGTCGAACATCGAGTCGAGCAGGGCCTCGCCGCCCTCGACCGACTTGGAGACACCGGCCATCAGACCGATCACACCGGCCGACACGTGCGAGGCGGAGAAGGACGCCCATACCTGGACCTCCTTGGCCCCGGGGGCGCTGTTGCGCTCGTACCACTGGCAGTAGTTGCGGATGAGCGTGGTGAACGACTGCTGCGACAGCGTGTCCCACGACCACTGCACCGTGCGGACCCGCTGGTCGGAGCCACGGGGAAGGAGCTTGGACGGATCGGCGGTGTCCACTCCCGGCGTACGCATCCAGTACTTGGTGACCACGCCGAAGTTGCCGCCGCCACCGCCGGTGTGGGCCCACCACAGGTCCCGGTTGGGGTCGTTGGCCTCGCGCGTCGCCACGACGATGCGCGGCTGCCCGTCGGCGCCCACGACGACCACCTCGACTGCGTAGAGGTGGTCGACGGCGATGCCGTGCATACGGGAGTAGAAGTTGTAGCCGCCGCCGAGTATGTGCCCGCCGAGGCCCACCTCCGAGCAGCCCGCGGAGGGGATGGTGACGCCCCAGCCCTTGAAGAGCGTGTTCTGCGTGGGGGCGACGATCGCGCCCGGGCCTATGGCGAAGGCCTTCCGCCGGTCGTCGAAGTAGACGTCCGACATCTGCGAGAGGTCGATGAGGTCCTTGACCCCGGACCACGTGGTGAAGTTCTCCAGGCAGTGGCCGCCGGAGCGGACGGTGACCTGCCGGCCGGCCGCGACGGCCTTGCCGAGCGCCTCGGCGACGTGGGCCGGGGTGGTCGCGATGGTCACCTGGTCGGGCCGGTTGGTGAACCGGGTGTTGTGCGCGCGCACGAAACTCTCGTAGCGGGAGTCCCCGGGCTTAATGGTGACGGAGTCGAACGCCGGAGTGCACGCTCCGCTCGCCTTCCCCCTCCCCGCCGCGGTCGCGGGCCGAGCACCTACTAGGGTATCCGCCGCGACCAGACCGGCCCCGGCAAGTGCGGCACGTGTAAGTAACCCACGGCGGTTCAATTCAGACATGTACGCGACTCCTCGCATGTACTGGAACACAGTTGGATCCTGGCCGTCCGCCGAACTGATCCGGCATCAGCCGATCGGAAGCCTATGCCATAAAGTTGGTTTTAAAACGATTCTTGGATCTCCCTATTTAAGCGGAATATGGGGGTCAGCCCCCGCCCCGGGGGAACCACCGCCGACGGCCAAGTGGAGCTGGGGAGGCGGACGTTGGAGAAGTCCCGGGACCACGGCCGTCGGTGCGGCGGGCGGCCGGATCTACGCCGGGTCAGGCCGCCACTCCTCGGCGAGGAGACCGAGCACGACGTCGTCGAGGAACCGGCCCATCACCCAGGCCGATGAGCGCAGCACACCTTCGCGGACGAAACCGTTGCGTTCGGCGGAACGCAGCATCGCGGTGTTGTCCGACAGCGTCTCGATCTGGAGCCGGTGCAGTCCGCGCACGACGAACCCGTAGTGGCACAGCACCGCGACCACATCGGTGCCGTGGCCCCGGCCGCGGGCGGCGGGCAGCAGCCCCAGCCCGATGTGCGCGGACCGGTGGTGGTTGTCGATGCCCCAGAGCGTCGCGGTGCCGATCAGTGAGCCGCCGGCCAACTCGACCACGGAGAACGGGACGTGCCCCTCGTCCTTGTCGTCCACCACGAGACGGGAGTCCTCGGCGCCCGGCGTGACCGGCCGCCACGGCCTGCTCTCGGCGCGCGCGGATCCGGCCACGTCGTCGTACAGCTCGGCCCGCAGGATCGGGATGTCTTCCGCGTACCGGGCCCTGAGCCCGACTTTTCCGCCCCAGCATGCGAGCTTCCTATCCGACGGGCGGGCCGGCGGCAAACCGATTGAGCGGCCGCGCCGGGACCGGGACGACCCGACGCGGGCGGAGGGCGGTCAGTGGCCGCGGTCCTCCGGCGCCGTCGTCTGACGCTGGTACTCGGACCTTCGCGGATCGCCGTGCTTCTCCAGGGACGCGGTCTTCTCCAGGGACGCGTGCGAACCGGCGGCCCCGGCGGTGCCGTCCCCGCCGTCGGCGCCCACATCGCCCACGCTGTCGGGCTGCGGGAGCGGACCCAGCAGAATCGCGACCGTGAACACGGTCAGCAGCGTGACCACCGTACAGATCACGCTGACGTACAACAGGCCGTCGGTGAACGCCACTCGGGCGGCGTCGAGGACCGTCGTGCCCAGCTCGCCGGGCAGCCGTCCGGCCTCGTACACGGCCGAGCCGATCGTGTCCCGGACGCGTGAGGCCGTGTCGGCGGGCAGCCCCGCGGGCAGGGTGTCGGAGACCTCGGTGCGGTACACGGCGGTCCCGACGCTGCCGAGGATCGCGATGCCCATGCCCAGACCGAGTTCATGACAGGTCTCGGAGATCGCGGAGACCGCGCCGGCCTTCGACGGCGGGGCGGACGCGATCATCATGTCGGTGCCGAGCGCGATCGTCGGCGCCACACCGAAGTTGAGCAGCCCCAGCGCGATCATCACCGGGATCAGCCCGTTCTCCGTCTCGACCTGGGTCAGCACGGCGAAGCCGACGACGGCGATGGCGAGGCCCGCCGTCATCACGTACGCGGACCGCATCCATCGCAGCGCCACGGGCGCCATCAGGGCACCCATCACACCGCCGATGCTGCCGGGCAGCGAGGACAGCCCCGTCTCCAGCGGTGACAGTCCCACCACCATCTGCAAGTACTGCGCGATGAAGAACTGCGATCCCGACATCACGAACAGGGCGAGGGCCATCGCGCCGAGGGAGATGGCGAAGGTGCGCTCGCGGAACAGCGCCGGTTCCAGCAGCGGATGGCTGAGGCGTCCCTGCCGCAGCGCGAAGACCACCGCCAGCCCGAGTCCGGCCACGAGCAGCACCACCGGCAGCGCTTCGACCCCTTCACCGGCGAGCACCTTGAGCCCGTAGACCGTCGCCAGCAGGGAGACCACCAGCAGCAGCACGCTCGCGGGATCGATCTTGCCCGGGTTCGGGTCGCGGTACTCGGGCAGCAGCACCGGCCCCACGATCAGCAGCAGCACCATCGCGGGCACGCTCAGCAGGAAGACCGAGCCCCACCAGAAGTGTTCCAGCATCAGCCCGCCGACCATGGGGCCGATCGCACCGCCCACCAGGAAGCAGGCGATCCAGACGCTGAAGGCGACGGACCGCTGCCGCGGGTCGGCGAACATGTTGCGGATCAGCGACATGGAGGACGGCATCAGGGTCGCGCCGGCGACACCGAGCAGCGCGCGGCTGACGATCAGCATCTCGGCACTGCTGGAGAACGCCGTGAGCAGCGAGGCCAGTCCGAAGCCCGCCGCCCCGATCAGCAGCAGCCGGCGACGGCCCACCCGGTCACCGAGGGTGCCCGCGATGATGAGCAGACCGGCGATGAGGAAGCTGTAGATGTCGACGATCCAGAGCAGTTGCAGACCGCTGGGGTCGATGCTCGCGCTGAGATGCGGAACCGCCAGGTGCAGCACCGTGTTGTCGAGGGTGATGAGCAGCGCCGGCAGGGCGAGGACACCGAGGGCTGTCCATTCGCGTTTTCCGGCGCGCTCGGGCGGGGAGTGAGTGGCGTCTTGGCTCATGTCGGAGTGCCTATCCAGCGACGAGTGGGTGATAAGCCCATCCGAGCGGCCGGCGGCCGCCCGGGAGCGTTTTTCGGACCCGGTGGGCGGCGGATCGCGGCACGCCGGACCCACGCCCGGGCGGTGCGGGCCCGGGCGTCGGCGGCACCGGAACGGCGGGTCACGGTGATCACCCTTCCCGTGGGCCGGCGGAGCCGGCGCTTCCGGACACGACAGGCCCCAGGTGGCTCAGGCGGCGAGCGGACGGGTCGTGATGACGCCCATTCCGCTGGGCAGCACGAGTGTCTCCTCGTGTTCCAGTCCGGCGGCTGCCAGCAGCGCGGTGAAGTCTCCCCCGGTGCGCTCCCGGCCGCCGGACGCGCCGAAGAGGGAGAGCATGTAGAGGTCCATCAGGGCGGGGAGCCGGTGTCGTCCGCCTTCGGGCGAGTCGGCGTCGGTGAGCAGGTCGATCACCATGAGCCGCCCGTGCGGAGGCATCGCGGCCGCGCAGGTACGGAGGATCGAGACCGCGCTGTCGTCGCCCCAGTCGTGCAGGATATGGCTGAGAATGTAGAGGTCCGCCCCCGGAGTCACGTCGCTGAAGAAGTCCCCCGCGGTGGCGGTGCAGCGGTCGATGAGGTTGCCCTCGACGATCCGCTTCTCGGCGAGCACGACGGTGCCGGGCAGGTCCACGACGACGCCGGTGCTGCCCGGGGTGCGGAGCAGCAGTTCGCACATCAGATGGCCGTTGCCGCCGCCGACGTCCACGATCCGCGGGTACCGGTCGAAGGTCACCGCCTCGAAGATCTCGTCGAGTTCCAGACGCAGCCCGGCCTCCTGCGACCGGTCGAAGACCTCCCGCCGCTCCGGCCGCCGCTCCAGGTGCTCGAAGAGCGCGTGGTCGTGGATCAGCTGGAACGCCGAGTCGCCGGTACGGACGGTGTGCCCGAACTCGGCCCAGGTCCGGCCGACCTCACCGCCGAGCAGCAGGGCGGTGGGGCGTGCCGTACCGGGGGTGTCCGGCAGCAGGGTGGTGCCGAGCCCGGTCAGGGCGAAGGTCCCGTCGGCCTCTTCGGTGAAGACGTCGAACGGGACGAGGGCGCGCAGCAGCCTGCGCAGGGCGAATGGATCGGCCGCCACCTCTCCGGCGAGGTCCTCGGCGGAGCGGCGGCCGGCTGCCAGGGCCTCCGGCAGGCCGAGCTCGACCGCCGTGCAGACCGCCCTCGACACGAGTTGGCCGTAGAGCAGCATGCGCATCCGTGCTGCGTCGTCCCGGAGTTGTGGGTGGAGCACGCTGTCACCTCCTTGTACGTCGGGTGGGATCCCGGGGGGGGGGGGGGGGGGGGGGGGGGGGGGGGGAGAAGGGGGGGGGGGGGGGGGGGGGGGGGGGGGGTTCTGTCCTCCCCCCCCCCCCCCCCCCCCCACGGCCCTGCTCGGCTCCGTCCACGACGCGCTGGCGGCCCTCGCCGAGGAGGCGGCCGGCCGGC
>NZ_JBVJNN010000042.1:0-63381 GCF_055583685.1 Streptomyces sp. NPDC104581 | reverse complement strand
CTGATTAGCACGCGGGGGACGCATACATACGCACCGATCGCCCACGCCCCCCCCCCCCCCCCCCCCCCCCCCCCCCCCCCCCCCCCCCCCCCCCCCCACTTCCTTGTCCAGCCCGGACGGGCCGCCCCGGGCTGCTCCGTCCTGCTCAGGCGGTCAGACCGCCTTCACGTTCTCAGTCCTCGCTCTGGAGGCCCGCCTTGACGTCGTACACCCTCACGATCGAACCATCACATCCCACTGTCGTAGGACAGCCCCGGCCCCTGACCCTGACGGCCGAGACCCCTGCCGAGCTGGCACAGGAAGTACACCGGCACGCCCGCGGCGCTCTCGCTTCCCGCACCGTAGACATCCGCCTCGACCCCGACCACCTGACCGGAACGGTGCTGCGTGCCCGTACGCCCGTCGCCGGGTTCACACTGACGCCCCACACCGAAGACGACAAGATCCGGAACCAGACCGACCGGGACGAGCTGTACGGCTACACCCTCGACGAACTGCACCATCTGTCCCGGCACGTCGTTCACTCCGACCGCTGGCACACGGCCGGCGACATCGAGGACCGATACGACACCGCCTGGCACGCCATCGTCGAGCACCTGCTCACCACCGTCGAACCGCCCACCCGCCACGACCTGTTCCAGGCCGGGCTCCGCGGCAGCGACCAGGCAGTCAAACAGCGCATGCGAGCCCAGGGCCACAACCACCACCAGCCCGGCGGCACAACACGCCCCCGCTTCGAGGCCTACTGGACCACCATCGCGGCGCCCACCCCGTCTCCCGAGGACCGGATCGTCGACCGGCACGCCCTTGCCCAGATCCTTCCCCAACTCACCCCACGCCAGCAGCAGGCGCTGAACGCGCTCGCCGCGACCGAGGACTACCACCGCGCCGCCGAAGTGCTCGGCGTCACCCCGGGCACGTTCAACGTCCTCATCTCCAAGGCGCGCCAGCGTTTCCTCGCCCTGTGGCACGAGGGCGAACAGCCCTCCCGTGTCTGGGGCACGGACCGCCGGATCGGGTCCCGGACCGCCACCACACCCGCGGTGGCCAAGCGGCGTCCGCCGACGCGCGCGGGCGCTCGCCGCACCGGACGCCCCCAGCACGCCATCGTCCACGGCCGGCCCTCCACCTACACCAACCACGCCTGCCGGTGCACCCCCTGCACCACGGCCTACACCGCACAGGCCCGCGAACGCGGCCGGGCGGCCGGCGCCGTCCCGCGCCGCCGCGTCACCGTCTCCCAACTCGCGGACATCCGCCGACGCCAGACCGCCGGCGAGCAGGTCGTCGCGATCGCCACCGACCTCGGCTTCTCCGACACCTACCTCTACCGGCTCCTGGCCGGTACCCGACAGCCCGCCCCGGACCCGGCATGAACATTCCCACCACCGTCCTTGAAGCGCTCGCCGCCGAAGCCCCCGGTGCCGACGGGCACCGCCAGATCATCCGGCTCGCGGTGAACACCGTCGCCAACGCACGCCAGCTCGCCGAGCCCTGGACCGTCGACCTGCCCGACGACGCCGCGCACCGGATCCGCAAACTCCTCCAGGACCTCAACAACATAACCACCTGGGGCCCGACCGAACTCGGCTGCCTGCGCGAGCAGTTACTCGCCTCCGACTCCCGCAGCGCCTCCGGCACCTGGTACACCCCGCCCCAGGCGGCCCGGCCGCTCACCCGGGCCGCTCTGGGACAGGTGACCGACCTGCACCTGGACGACTACCCGGCCGACGTCCTGGCCGTGTCCGCGCTCGACCCGGCATGCGGCGGCGGCGTGTTCCTCGTCGCCGCCGCCCACACACTCGCGAGCGCCTACGTGAGTCTGCTGTACGGCACGCAGACACCCGCCGAACTCACCGTCCGGGCCGTCCTGCCCCAGGTGATGCGTACCTGCGTCTACGGGATCGACACCGACCCCGTAGCAGTCGACCTAGCCAAGTCCGCGTGCTGGCTGGAGACGAACGGGACAGTGCCGATCGACTGGCTCGACGACAACATCATCGTCGGCAACGCCCTGAACGGAGACCTTCCTCCCGCACTCACAGAGCGGATCGCCGGCCCGGGCCCGCTGATGATCCTGGGCAACCCGCCGTACAAGGACAAAGCCAAAGGCGCGGCACCCTGGATCGAGGCCCGACGCCCGAGCCCCGGCAAGGCGCGTGCCGCCGACGAACTGTGGCGCCCGAGCCTCGACGAATTCCGCGGCGGCGCCACCCGCTCGCAGTACGTGCTGTCCAATCTCTACGTCTACTTCTGGCGCTGGGCCCTGTGGCGGGCATTCGAAACCCGCCTCGGCCCGGCGGCGATCGCGTTCCTCTCACCGCTCGCATGGACGGTCAGCGACGGGTTCAGCGGGATGCGCACAGCCGTACGCGCCGCCGCAGACGAGGGCTGGATCGTCGACCTGAGTCCCGAGGGCATGCAGGCCCCGGTCCCCACCAGGGTCTTCCCCGGCGTCGCGCGGCCACTCTGCGCCGCCCTGGTCACCCGGCATGCGGGCCCCAACCCCGATCAGGTGGCCAGAGTCCGGCACGCCACCGTCGCAGGCACCCGTGAAGAGAAGTTTCAGCAGCTCAACCACCTGTTGTCCCCTGCCGCACAGGAGCCTCCTCAGTCCGCCTGACCCGCCGCGACCCAACCGGGAGAACACCCGCATGGCCACCTATGAGATCGAGTTCGGCACCCTCGGCGACTCCTGGTCGCCGCTCCCGCCCTCGTCACCGCACCCGCCCCGCACACGGACGACCAACCCCCGGCAGGAGACCGCCCGATGATCCGCCGCATGTCCCGTCTCATCGACCACGTGGCCGACGCGCTCATCCCCAAGGACCGGGCCGTCGTTGACCAACTCCGCGCGACACTCTCAGCCCTCCGCTCGCCGGAACCCTGGGCCCCCGGCCGCGCCCAGGACATCGCGTTGCGCGTCGGCCCGTTCATCGAACGCGCACACACCCGGCCCGGGGACGACCACGGACCCGACCTGATCGCCGTCACCCTGGTCCACCCCAACACCCCGTACGCCGCATACCCCTTCCGCTACTCCAGCGAGGGCTGGCTGCGCTGCGAGACAGCCACGATCCTCGGAGTGTGGAACCCGGCCTACACGCCGCTCACCCACGCCGCCGCGGGCCTGGACCTGCCCGACGACACCGGCATGACCCCCGCGCACTACGCCCTGTACGTCGAGGCCCGCAAACGCGACGACAGCCTCCGCGGCTTCACGCTGCTGCGCCTCGGCCCGTACACCCAGACCCGGCACGCCCAGAAGGATCACGACCAGCTCACCGCCGCACTGGACGGAAAGGAAACCACCTTCGTCCCCGGGTTCCGCGTCTCCGTGCGATACGCGCCGTTCGACGTCAGCGACCACCAACTGTTCGTCGACCCGTACGCGGCCGACACCGTCACCGCTCTCGAAGCAGCGAGAGCCGTATGAGGCCCTCGACCGAACCGTCATTGACTCGCCCGAAAACCGAAGGAGACCAACCGATGCCCACCTCCACCTCCACCTCCACGGCCCTGCTGCGGCTCCGCCGACAGCTGCTGTCGACCGCTTACGGCAACACGGACTACCGCTACCAACTGCTCGCGTCCCTCGCGGACCGGGCACTCGCCGGGCTGGACCGGCGCAGCTCCACCGAAGCCGAAGAGCTGGCCGACAGCTACCTCCGGCCGGAGTACATCGGCCTCACCGAGGACCAGGCGCTGAACAAAGCCGACGCGCTCGGGATCGACACCTCCGGCTGGGAAGAGCGCCGCGAGCGCATCCGCTCCTACACCCGCGGGGCCGACGCCGTCACTCCCGACGGCACACCGGCCGACGGCGCGCAGCGCTTGTGGGCGTCGCTGTTCGACAACTACCCGTCAGTCGCCGCTGCCCTCGCCGACCACCTGACCGGGCTGCCGCCGACATGGCGCATGGACCTGTTCCAGACCGACGACCTCACCCAGATCCCGGCCGACCCCCGCCAACAGGGCGACAACGGCCCGGAGACCGCCCCCTACAACAGCACCGACTGGGAAGACTGCGCCGCCTGCATGGAGGCGAACGACCTGTGCCGGCATCACGGCGGCTTCCTCGCCGGCGAACAGCACCTCCGGGAACTGCTTGCCACGCTCGCCACCGACTCCATCGCCCTGGAGCAACTCCAGGACCGGAACCACGAGATCGGCCAGAGGCAAGCCCGCGAGAGCGCAAAGAACCCCGAGCGGGAGACCGCCTAATGATCCGCACCGCGCTGATATCCGACTGCGGCCGATACCGGTACCGCCTCACCCGCACCTGGGGCCCAGGCCCGGCCGCCGTGATGGTCATGCTCAACCCGAGCACCGCCGACGGCACCCAGGACGACCCCACGGTCCGGCGCTGCGTCACCTTCGCCGACGCCTGGGGCTGCGGCGGACTGATCGTCGTCAACCTCTACGCATGGCGCGCCACGAAACGGGCCGAACTGAAACTCGCGCCCGACCCGATCGGCCCGGACAACGACGCGCACCTCCGCACCGTGGCATCGACCGCGCTGGAGACGAACGCCCCCCTGGTAGGCGCCTGGGGGGCGTCCGCCGACGCGGCCCGTATCGCCGAAGTCCTGGCCCTGCCCGGCATGGAGCGTCTCACCGCGCTCGCCGTCACGAAGGCCGGCCAGCCCAAGCACCCGCTCTACCTCCCCGACGGCCTCAAGCCCGCCCCCTGGGCGGCACCCTGACGCGACGAACGCATCCAGAAATCCAAGAGCCCCGCACCCCTGACGCCGAGGAGTGCGGGGCTCTTCTGCGTTCTGGCCAGGAACGGCGCGTCGACGGGAACGCCCCACTTCTGGCGGGCGATCGAGTCGAACATGGGGAGCTGGCCACGAGCTCCAGGTCATCCGATCATGCGGGAACTTGAGTTCGATTTACTGGGGTGTGGTGCCATGCCTACGGTGAGTTGGCTCTGGGGGAGGAGTCTGTCTCAGCTCAGCTTCCGACAGCCGAGCCCCGCCAGAGACCGCTCCGTCCCGGCGGACATCTGTACGGTCTTCACGACATCACGAGCCCCCATCATCGCCCCTGCGGGGCACACCATCAGCCAACAGGAGCGACTACACGCATGCAGTACCCGCCGCCCCCACAACACCCCCCTCACCAGCAGCACATGCCTGCCGCCGGCCCGCCCGGCCGCAGCAGGCGGAGCATCTGGCCAGTCGTCAGCGTGCTCACGGCACTGGTCCTCATCGGCGCCGGTCTGCTGATCGCCACCTGGCCCGAGGAGACCCCCGCGCGAGCCGCCGACGCGAAGTCCTCACCGACACCGTCTCCGCAACGCACCAGCACCGTGGGAGACGTGGCGTGGCAGGTGGACGCACCAGCGTCAGTGCCGGCCGGCATCACCGACCGTCAAGTCACCGGCGAAGGCGCGTGGCTGACGTCCCGTTCCTACGTCACCGGGGCGCCGGACGCGGTGAAGGGCTACGCCCCCGACACGGGCAAGGAACTCTGGAACATCCCCCTCGCCGGAAACATCTGCGCAGTATCACGCACGCAGACCACCACCGGGCATGTCGCCGTCGCGTACGCCAACGGCAGGGAGCTCGCGAGCCGTTGCACCGAGATGGCCGTGATCGATCTCAACCGCGGAGCCGTGGCCTGGCAGACCTCCCTGCCGAAGGAACGTTCGACACGCGGCCTGCGCATGTCGGTGGCTGTCAGCGGTGACATCGCCGCCGTCGGCTGGCCCGGTCAGGGAATTCCCGGCGGCTCGGCAGGCTACAAGATCAGCACCGGTGAGCAGCTCTGGTCGAAACCCCCGTCCGGCTGCGCGGCCGACGAACACGCCGGCGGCGCCGTGCTCGTCACCGTCAGCATGTGCGGCGACAGGTACAAGGCCGGAACACGGAACGCCCAGACCGGAAAGATCAACTGGGTCTACACCGCGCCGCGTGGGACGTCGGATGTGTGGATTCCGTCGACCGCTCCGCTGATCCTCGCGCTCAACGACAACCCGGACCGCTCCGAGGCGGGCCGCTTGGTGTCGCTCTCCCCGAAGGGAGGGGTGCAGGCCACGTGGAAGGCGGGCCGGACGTACGTCACCGGCTGCGGCTACACACGCCCCGACTGCGGAGGGGTCGTGGCCCGCGGCTCCACCCTCTACCTCGCCACCCCCGAGACATCCGACACCAGCAGCACCATCAAGGCGTTCGACACCCGTACGGGCCGCGCCACCTGGTCCTACGCCCCTCCCGTGAGAGAGGTGACCCGCACCCTGTTCCCGGTCCAGGCCCAGGACGGCGCGCTCATCGCCTACATGCCGCCCACCTCGCTGCGCGGCGGGGAGGTTCACCAGATCTCCGGCGGTAAGTCGAAACTGCTGCTGCGACGCGAAGACAGCCTCAGCCCGCCCGAGGCGGACATGATCGGCTCGCACGTCGACGACCCCGTCCACTTCGCCGACGGCCGGCTGTTCTTGCACGACAGCGGCGAGTACCGCGGCGGCGGCACCATGACCATGGTCCTCGCCACAGAGTGAGACTCGCAGCTGCTACTTGCTCGACTGCTCTGCTGCGCCGGGGTGTGGTGCCGCCTGGCTGGGGGGAGAGCCGCTGCGATCCACTTGCGCAGCGGCGCGCCCCCGGCAACGTTCCCGCTGCGGCAGCGCGGAAGAGGAGCCGTGCGAGTGGGCGGCGCTGCCGCCAGGCCCTGTGCCAGGGTTGGCAATGACGGAGCCGCGACCGGGTTCATGACACCCGGGCCGACGACGAGACTCCGTCCCGGAAGAAGCCGACGTTGCCGATGGAGCATCCCTTGAGCGCACGCCAGCCCCAGACGCAGGTCGACACGAGCAAGCCCCACCCGGCACGGGTGTACGACTGGCTGCTGGGCGGGAGCGACAACTACCCCGTCGATCAAGCGGTCGGGAAGCAGCTGCCCGATCTGGGCAGGCGCAGCGCGAGGCAGAACCGTGCGTTCATGCGCCGCGCGTCCGCGTGGGTGGCCGGCCAGGGTGTCGATCAGTTCCTCGACGTCGGCGTCGGCTTCCCGACGGCGCCGAACCTCCATCAGGTAGTCCAGGAGGTCAACCCGAAAGCCCGGATCGTCTACACCGATAACGACCCGATTGTGCTCCGGCATGCCGAAGCGCTGCTGTACAGCACGGCGGAAGGGGCGATGGACTGCGTTGCGGCCGATGTGCGCGAGCCCGGCGCGATCCTCGACGGAGCGCGTGCGTGTCTGGACTTTCGGCGTCCCGTGGCGCTCTCGCTCATCGCGCTGATGCACTACATCCCTGACGACGACGGGCCGTACGACATCGTCCGCTCCCTCGTCGACGAGCTCGCGCCCGGCAGCTATCTGGTGCTGTCGCACGGCACCTTCGACTTCCACAAGGAGCTGGAGGCCGAGATCGTCAGGGCCTACGGCGACGGCGGTATCGAACTGCGATGCCGCACCCGGGATGAGGTGGCGCGGTTCTTCGACGGGTTGGACCTCCTTGAGCCGGGCCTCGTCACCGGACCCGAGTGGTACAAGGACTCGGCCGCTCCCGAGCCCGAGGACAACGCCGTCTACGCCGGGGTGGCCCGGACTCTTTGAGTTCACCCGCCGGCCTCCGGCGTCGCCTCACTTCGGACGCCCGCGGAATAGCGGCGGACGGGCGCGGCGCGGCCCCTCACTCCAGCACGCCGAGCTCCCGCTCCGGTCGGCACAGGATGCAGGGCGGGACACCGCCGCGCGTGAGCGCCTCGATCGCCTGCGTACGGCTGATGCCCTCCATGCTGCCCCCCGGCACCCAGCACTGCGCGGTGTGCACCATCGCGGGACGCACCGCACGCCCGCCGATGCCGTACTGCACCGCCCAGTCGGGCGGAGGCGGTGGTGGACGTCGCCGCGCCTGCTCGGCGATGAGCCGCTCCATCTCCCGGATCCACTGCCTCGTACGGGCCAGGTCCCGCCGCTGGACGCGTTCGAGGAAGCGGAGCATGGCCAGTCGATCCCCGAGCTTTTCGTTCACGCGTTCGACAATATGCCCGGCCCGGCATGGCGGAAGAATCGCACATGCGTTCCAATAGGGTGATGGACACCCGCACGCTCCCCGACGACCTGGTGCAGGCCCGCCGAGCTTTCACCGCGACGTACGAAGACCTCGCCGCGCTCCGGCCGAGTCAGGACCGGACTGCTCTGCGGCGCCGGCTGCTCCGGCTGTCGGGACGGATCCACTGGCACCCGTACTGGGCCACCAGCCAAGCGGGGCCGGCGGACCGGGCCCGGTTGCGGGAGGCCGCCCGCGCCTGTCCGGATCGGGACGGATTGGACCGGTGAGGACGCCCACGGAGCGGCAGGTGCAGATCCTGCGCGCGCTCAGGGGGTGGATCGCCGACACCGGTGAGGCACCGTCGGTGCGCGAACTCGGAGCCCGCGTCGGGCTGTCCAGCACCAGCTCCGTCGTCTACCAGCTGGCCCGTCTCGAAGAGCAGGGGCTGATCTACCGCCGTGACCGCCGGTGGCGCTCGGTCCGCCTCGGATGTCGCCGTGACGACGCGGCGTCGAACGAGTAACGGCGCGCAGGACGCGTTCGCGTTTCCAGACCGCTGACGTGCTCGATGAGTGCGGCGGTCAGACATTTGATGTGCCGGAGTGCGCCCACTCAGCGCTATGGAGCTGGGGGCAGCCAATCGGAGGGGAGGACGACCTGCCCAGGCGCTGACATGGTGACAGCAGCGAGGAGAGCCCCGGGAGCCGGGCCTATTGCATCCCGGAAGTCCACCGTGCCGCCGAGGAAGACCGCGTTGCGGAAATTCGCAGTGCTGGTGAACGCCGTGTCGCTGGCGAACACCGCGTCGCAGAAGTTCACCGTGCTGCCGGAGAAGTGCGCGTCGTCGAAGAACACCGTGCTGCCTGTGTACTCCATGCTGCCACGGAACAGCGCATGGTCGAAGTACACCGTGCCGCCAGAGAACTTCGCAGCAATGAAGTTCACCCTGCCGCCGCAGAAATCCGCACCACCGAAGCTCACCACGCCGCCGGAGAACACCGAGTCGCCGAAGTCCACCCTGCCGCCGCGGAAACTCGCGCCTTGGAAGATCACTCTGCTGCCGCAGAACACCGCCTCGCCGAAGTGCACCCTGCCACCGGAGTACGGCGCGTCGCCGGAGAACACCGCGTCGGAGAAGTCCACCATGCCCTCGGAGAACACCGCACCAGTGAAGTCCACCGTGCCCACCGAGAACACCGCCCGACGGAAGTTCATGTTGCCGTCGATGGTGACGCCACTGAGGTCGAGGTCGCAGCCCTGCCAGGAGCGGTGGGTTCCCCGAGGGCGTCGGTAGTGGTCGCCGATGAGGCGCAGGATGGTGTGCCGGACCCTGCGGAGGGCCAGGTAGCGGTGGCGTGCCTCTTGGTCGGTGGGGTCGTTGCCGGGGTCGGGGGTGAAGGGGAGCTGGAGGTAGGCGCACAGGACGTCGATGCAGGTCTGGCGCAGGTTGTCGTCGGGGGCGTCGTCGGCAAGGCCTGCCAGGGCGTGGACGCCGCCGAGGCGTACGGCCGGGGAGTCGTCGCCGAGCTGCGAGACGGCGGTGGTGAAGCGTTCGGTGTGGAGTCGGGTGGCTTCGCGGTGGGCGCCGGCCTCGTCGACGCGCTGGCGGCGGTAGGCGACGACCAGGGCGACGAGCGCACCGGCCCCGGCGACCACGCCGAAGGACAGCTTCACCAGTTCGAAGAGCGTCTTCGCGTCGAGCTTGGCAGTGGTGTCGATCTGCTGGAAGTCCAGCAGGATCACCAGGCTGTAGAAGACGCTGCCCGCGACCACCAGGGCGGCTATGAAAGCCAGGGCTAGAACCGGGCCGACCTTCCAGAGCCGTAACTCCCGGTCATTCGGGGCGGACCGCGGCCTTCGATTGGCTGTCATGAAGATGAAGACAAGACGGAGAAGCCGGTGGTTGCAACCGGTCCGGCGGTCCGCCGGAGAGGTCGCGGCATCCGCTGGTGACCGGGGACGGACAGGCAGGCGTCGACCCCCGCGGTGTCCAGGAATGGCGCGTGAACGGGAACGCCCGACTTGAGCGGGCATCGAGTCGAATATGGCGTGGCTGCTGGGCCACAACGGCAGGACGTGCGGCGCCCCGTGGAGACGATTCACCGTGCTGAGCTGCCCGCCGAGGTGCTGAGCGCTGACCGGACGCCGGAATCCACCGAGGCGCTGGAGTTGTTGCCGATGGTCCGATCCTCCGGGCCCGCTGCCCCGAGCGTTCAGGGCAGCGGTGCATCAGTTCAGTGTGCGGATGTGGTCGGTGAACTCGGTGACGTCGGGGTGGCGGTAGGGGGTCAGGGCGTGGGCGAGGGCGTGGGCTTTGCCGCTGATGGCGGCGGCGGGACGGGGCGAGGTGAGCGCGGGGCGAGCCGCGTCGAGGGCCGCGCCGATGTCGCCGAGGGCGGCGTGGGCGGCGGCGAGGTCGAGGCGTGCGATGGCGGCGCGGGTGGGTGAACGTGTGATCTCACCGGAGTACTGCGTTACGGCCTCTTCAGCGCAGCGGCGGGCTTGTTCGGGCTGTCGCAGGGCCAGGTAGCTGGTCGCGTCGAAGGACACGAGGCGGATCTGGTCGGCGGAGAACAGTCCGGAGGCGTGCACGGGGAACTCTTCCGCGGCTCCGTGGGCGGCGCGGCGCGCGGCGGCGAACTCCGTGCCGTGGCCGGTGAGTGCGAGAGCACGGGCTCGTTGTGCGGCGAGCCGTACCTCAACAGCGGAGCGGGCGGGCGCGGCTGCGAGCCCCCGGTCGGCGCACGCTGCGGCGAGTGCGGGCTGGTTCTCGTAGAGGTGGACGGTCGCGGTCAGGTCCTCGGCCCACGCGGTGACCTCGCCCGAATCGGCGGCTTGCCCGTGGGCGCGTGCGTCGGCGGCGTAGGCGAGAGCGGCGTCGGGGCGGCCCATGTCGTGCGCGAGCCACGCCAAGATCACCGACAGCATGCCCGCGTGTGTGATGAGGTGCCGTCGCTGGGCGAGGGTGTGGTGGCCGTCGAGAAGAGTCGCGGTGTGGAGGCGAAGGGATCGGACGGGTGTCCAGGTCTCGGCGGCGGGGCGGGCGGCGTAGGTGGCGCCGAAGTGGGTGATCTGCTGGTCGAGTTGGTCGAGGGTGCCGGGCCCCAAGTCGGTGCGTTCCAGCTCGGTGGTGAGGGCGAACGCGTCGGTCACGGTGGGGGCGGCGGCCGTCAGGCCGAGGACCTTGAGGGCGGTTCGGCGGTTCGTGGCGTCTCCCGGTGGCTGGGTGTCCTCGGCAGAGGCGGCGGGGGTGTAGTCGTGTCCGAAGCCAAGTTGCACGGGGCCAGTGGCGTAGAGCCTGCACAGAAGGTCCTGTGTGCTCGGAGTGGGGAGCCGTCCGGCTTCCCACTCCTTGAGTGACCGGTCGGTGAACTGTGCGTCGCGCCGGTTCAGGGCGTCGGCCAGGGCGCGCAGTGCGCGCAGGGCGGCATCGACGGTCCACCCCTGAGCCAGGCGGCGGCACTTCAGCGGCCGGTGGCCGCAGTGCTCCGCGATGTGCGCGGCGATCTCGCCGAGGAGAGCGGCGGGCACCGGGTCCGGCGACCCGGCCTGTCCGAGCAGGCGTTCGCGCAGACCGCGGGCGCAGGACGCTGGATGCGGCATGTGGCTCACGGGCGCCTCCGGCGGTCGGTCCCGGCAGGCTATCGCCCGGCCGCTCTCCAAGGGGGCAGATGCCCTTGCGTGCCGAACACGGCGTGCTCCTGGGCGAGTTGACGCGATGCGGAACGACCGGAGCGACGGCCCGCAACCGGGCCGTCATGGTTCCGGGACGTCAGCTCGCGATCAGCGCCCCGAGCTCGCGCGCCGTGACGTCGAGCCCCAGGGCATTGGCACCCTTGACGAGGACGACGTCACCCGGCTTGAGGAGGTCGTTGATCTGCGGGGCCAGAGGCAGCTCGCGCTCGGCCTCGGTGGCGGCGACACCGCCGGCACGTACGTTGGTGATCATGCGCTGTGCCTGGTCACCGCCGACGCCGATCATGTGGGTGACACCGGTGTCGATGACCTTCTCGGCCACCGTGTCGTGCCACTGGTCGGCATCGGCTCCGAGCTCGGCCATCTCGCCGAGCACCGCGACGCGCCGCCGGTCGGTCCCGGCGATGTCCGCCAGGGCGTCGAGGGACGCGAGTACCGACTCGGGGGAGGCGTTGAACGCGTCGTTGATGACCGTGACGCCGTCAGGGCGCGGCATGATCTCCATCCGGCCGCCCGAGGCGAGCTCGGCGCTCTGAAGACCCGCGACGATGAGGTCGAGCGGCACGCCGGCGGCGACGGCGGTCGCGGCTGCCGCGAGGGCGTTGGTGATGTTGTGCCGCCCATGGACCCTCAGCTGCACGCGCGCCTGCGCGGCACCGTGGTGGAGGGTGAAGTACGCGCGGCCGTACTCGTCGACGCCGGCCTGCCCTGCCCGCACGTCACAGTCCGGGGTGGTGCCGAAGGTGAGCACCTTGGCATCGGTGACCTCGGCCATGGCCCGGGTGAGAGGGTCGTCGCCGAACAGGACGGCGGTCCCGTTCGACGGCAGGGCGCGGACGATCTCCGACTTGGCGTCGGCGGTGGCCTGCCGACTGCCGAACTCCCCGGCGTGCGCGGAGCCGATACCCAGCACCGTCGCGATGACGGGGCGGACCACCGCGCACAACGACGCGATGTGCCCGATGCCGCGCGCCCCCATCTCCAGGACCAGATACCGGCTGTCGGGCCGGACCCGGGAGACGGTGACGGGGAAGCCGATCTCGTTGTTGAACGACTTCTCGTTGGCGACGGTGGGCCCGTGGAGGGCCAGGACCGAGGCGAGGATGTCCTTGGTGGTCGTCTTGCCCGCCGAGCCGGTCAGCGCGATGACGGTACCGGCGTACCGCGCGGCCACGGCAGCCGCGATCCGCCCCATCGCCTCCAGAACGTCGGGGACGACGACGGCGGGAGCATCGACGGGCCGGGTGGCGAGGACGGCGCAGGCACCGTCCCGTACGGCCTGGCCGGCGAAGTCGTGCCCGTCGAGCGTACGGCCCGTCAGGCAGGCGAACAGCCCGCCGGGCGCCACCGCACGGGAGTCGAACGACAGCGGCCCGTCGACCACGGTGTGCGGATCACCCGCCTGGTGCAGGGTGCCGCCGGTTGCCGTAGCGATCTCGGCGAGGGTAAGGGGGATCACTGGTCTCCTCGTACGTGCTGGCCCAGGACGACGCCGCGCCCGGCGAAGAACCGGCCCAGGTCGGCCCAGGGGACGGGGGCGAACTGCTGGGAGCGGCCGGGCAGACCGCTCGGGTTGTGCAACTGGATCCCCTCGGGGCCGGTACCGACGGCGAGCACCAGATGCCCGCCGCGGGCCGGCGGCGCCGGGTCGAGGGTCCGGATCGTCTTGTGCACCGACAGGACCACCAACTGCCCCCGGCTGATCTCCGAGTGGATCTCCTCCGGTTCCAGACGGGGCCGGACCTCGGCGTGCAGACCCCAGCGCCGGGCGGCCCAGTCAGCGAACGGCGCATAGATCATGCCCTTCACCTGATCGCCGGTGCGTACGTACGCACCGGCGCCCAGGGCCTCCCGCAGCAGCGGTACCGACGGCGGCACCGGATGCCCCCAGTGGTCCAGAGCCATACGCAGGCACGCCATGCCGCAGATACGCGGCGCCCAGAAGGCGTACTCCTCGCGGCTGTCGGCGCCGGACTTCTGCCACAGCGGATCGTCGGCCGCCGACCGGGCGCCGGTGATGAACTCCGGTACCAGGTCGGCGGATTCCCACTGCGAGTAGTACGGGACGGGATGAGTGAGCGCGGAGCCGTTCATGACCCCACAGTCTGCCCGCTACGGCACGTACGCGGGCTTCGTGAACGCGGTCGCCAGGACGTGTCGGACCAGATCCCCGTACGGCATGCCGCCGGCCGCCGCCATGGTGGCGAGATTCCCCTGCTCGGAGAGACCGGGAACCGTGTTGATCTCCAGCATCGGGGTGCGGCCGGACGGATCCAGCAGGAAGTCGACGCGGGAGAGCCCGTGGGCACCGATGAGCCGGTGGACACGGAGCGCGAGCTGGCTGAGCCGGGTGGCCGTCAGACGCGGCAGATCGGCCGGGCACGTCTCACGCCTCAGCGAAAGATCGTGCTTGGCCGCGTAGTCGTAGAACTCCCGGTCGGTCTCGGCCGTGTGGATCGGCAGCGTCCGCAGCTCGCCGTCGACCTCCAGGACGCCGACCGTACACGGCACTCCGGGCACGAACTCCTCGATCATGTACTCGCCGTACGACTGGTCGCGGTCCTGCTCCAGCACAGCGGTCAGCTCACGCTCGTCGCGAGCGATGGCCGCCTCCAGGCTCCCGCCGCCGGAGACCGGCTTGACGAACACCGGAAAACCAAGATTCCGCCCCGCCAAGGACATCGCGGTCACCGTGGTGTGTCTCGGGTTCACCTCCACCCAGCCTGGGGTGTCGATCATCGCCGCCGTCGCCATCTGCTTGAGCGTCAGCTTGTGCATGCCGACGGCCGACGCCTTGACCCCCGACCCCGTGTACGGGATACGGAGAGTGTCGAGAGCACCCTGGATCTTCCCGTCCTCACCGCCGAGGCCGTGCGACGCCAGCAACGCCACATCGATCCGGCCCGCCAGCGCGGTCAAGTCGATGCCCCGAAGGTCGATGAGTTCCACGGACAGCCCCTGCACGGACAGGGCCTTGGCGGCAGCCTCGGCAGAGGCGACCGACCCCGCACGCTCCGGCGAGTCACCGCCGTACAGAACACCGATCCGCTGATTGTCGAATGCAGACATACAGGCTCCCTGCTCGAAGAGTTGAGTCGCACTTCGCGCCCAGCCCTGTCCGCCTCAGCAGGTCGGAAGTAGAGGGTGACGGCGCCTCACCGACGATGCCGTTCGGGAGCACTCAACCATCAGTGAGGGGGCCCCACATGCAGGGGGAGGCCAGAACGCACCTTGCACAGTGTTGGCTGATGCACCACGCCATGACCGGCCCCGCGCGCCTCATCGCAGCGAGGTCCGCGAGCGAATCGCGCAGGCTCCGGGCCGCCGGGCGGGACTGATCACGGCTGAGCGTCACGCTCGCCCGGGATGCGTCCCTCTCACTCCGCAGCGCCCCTTGCTCGCCGAACCCGGACCCCCTAGGCGCCGTGGACGCCCGGGTCGAGTACGAAGCGGACCGACTTCACGCGTCCGTCGTCGGCGAACTCCCCGAAGGCCAGGATCTCCTGCGTCCGTGACGGCTTTCCGTCCCGGCTGGTGCTGTACCGGGCCGCGAAGCGGTTGCCCTCGCGCAGCGTCCGGTGCACCTCCACGGGGTAGCTGTGGCCCTGCTTGCGCCCCTCCTCAAGTGCCCTGACCACGGCGGAGCGCTGCATGAGCTTGCCCCCCACGTGGTGCTGCGCGTCCGGAGTGTGGAAGTGGTCGTGGGCCTCGGCCACCGGGACCCCCGGGTCGTAGCCGGCGAGGTAGTACGCCCGCAGATAGTGCGCGGGGTCCTGGGCGGGCGTGGGCTCGGCCCCGGCCGCGGGCGGCGGGGCGGGGACGGAACCGGTGGCCGGCCGGGCCCCGTCGTCGTACGGGTCCTCACCACCGGGCCCGGACCAGCCGGGCCTGCTGGAGGAGAAGCCGGTGGTGCTCGCGACCCGCCCGTCCTCCGCCATCTCGGCGAAGAGCGTCACATGCGTCGCGCTCTGCACCTTCCACAGCATGGGTGTGCCGATCGTGTACCGGGCGGCGGCGGTGCGCCCCTCCACGATCACCTCGTGGATGTACAGCTCGTACGGTGCGCCCAGGGAACGCCTGGAGCGGATGCCGCCCAGGATCTTCTTGAGGTCCAGTCGGCGGCCGTTGACCTCGTGGTCGCCGTCGGGCACGTGGTAGCGCGACCAGACGTCCTCGACGGCGTCGGTGCCGTCGAACGCGTCGGCGTGGTACGCGCGGAGGTAGCCGGCGAAGTCCTCGGCGGCGGTGGGGGGATGGGCGGTGCTCATGATTCTCTCCTGATCTTCTCGGCGGCCCTGGCTCCGCCGTGGGGCCCGTACCTCGGTCGTATCGACGTCACAGGGATTGCTTCAGTGCACGCTCTCGCGCGTCGGCTTCCCGTCGGGCGCGCCCGGCGTACCCGACGGCTCGTCCGCCGCCTCGCGCAGGCCGAAGCGCCGGTGGAAGCGGACCAGCGGCCCCGGCGCCCACCAGTTGGCGCGCCCCGCGAGGCGCATGAACGCGGGTACCAGCGCGCCTCGTACGAGCGTCGCGTCCATCAGGACCGCGACGGCCAGGCCCAGACCGATGGCCTTGAGGTACGAGATCCCCGACAGGACGAAGCCCAGCCACACGATGGCGATGAGGCCCGCCGCGGCGGTCACCATCGCGCCGGTGCGCTCCAGCCCGCGTGCTACGGCCAGTTGGTTGTCGCCCGAGCGGTCCCACTCCTCCTTGATGCGGGAGAGCAGGAAGACCTCGTAGTCCATCGACATGCCGAACGCGATGCAGAACAGCAGCACCGGCACGGTCCAGGTGATCGTGTCGGTGACGGTGAACTCGCCGACGAATCCCTCCAGATGACCGTCCTGGAAGCCCCACACCAGCACACCGAACGTGGCGCTGAGGCTGAGGCAGTTGAGGACCAGCGCCTTCAGCGGCAGCACCAGGGACCCGGTGAACAGGAACAGCAGCACGAACGTCGTGATGCCGATGATCGCGAGCGCCATCGGCAGCGCGTCGTACATGGAGTCCAGCGAGTCCACCAGCTCCGCCGCCGGGCCGCCGACCTGGACGTCGTACGGTGCCTCGGCCGACCGGATGTCCTCGACCAGGCGCTCGCCCTCCTCGCTCAGCGACTCGCTCTTGGGGATCACCGAGAGATACGTGCTGCTCTCCGCGCTGAAGCGGTCGGAGCCCGGTCCGGGCGGGGCGACCTGCTTGCCCTCCGCGAAGGAACCGGCCTCGCTGTCGACGCGTGCCACGTTGTCGAGTGTGGACAGCTTCTGCGCGTACGTGTCGGTCGACCGCTCCCCGGTCGGCGGGGTGTCGTTCAGCACCACGTTCAGCGCCTGCGACTCCTGCGCGCTGAAGTCCTCCCGCACGATGTCGCTGATCTGCCGCGACTGGGTGTCGGCCGGCAGTACGCGGTCGTCGGCGAGGCTCATGTGCAGGTTGAGGAACGGGGAGCCGAGGAAGAGCAGCAGACCGATCACCGCGACCGCGACGGGGATCGGGAAGCGCATCACGGTCGTCGCGAGGCGGTACCAGAACCGCTCCGCCTCCGGCTTCGGGGGCTTCTCCTCCTTGCCGCGGTTCAGGACGCGGATCCGGCCCTTGTCGATGCGCGGGCCGAGCGCCTTCAGCAGCGCGGGCAGGAAGGTGATCGAGACGATCGCCGCCAGCAGGGCGGTCGGGATGCCCGCGTACGCGAAGGACCGCAGGAAGTAGAACGGGAAGACCAGCAGTCCCGCGAGCGCGAGCGCCACCGTCACCGCGGAGAACAGGACGGTACGGCCCGCGGTGCGCAGCGCGGTCGTGATGGCCGTGTCCGTGTCGGCGCCGCCGTTCAACTCCTCCCGGTAGCGCTTGAGGAGGATCAGGGCGTAGTCGATCGCCAGGCCGAGTCCGAGTCCGGTCGCGACGTTGGTGGCCAGCACCGAGACATCGGTGAACAGCGTGAGGATACGGAGCGTCAGAAGTACGGACACGATGGTCAGTCCGGCGACCATCAGCGGCACCAGCGCCGCGACCACACCCCGGAAGACGAACAGCATCACGACCAGCAGGACCGGGAAGGTGACCATCTCGATCAGCAGGAGATCGTCCTGGGTGGTGTCCGTGATCTCCTTGTTGGCGACCGCGACACCGCCCACGCGCGTGTCGAGGCCCTCCACCTTGGTGTCGTACTCCGGCTGGATCCGCTCCAGCGTCTTCTGTACCTGGTCCTCGTCACCGGTGATCCGCACCAGGACCAGGGCGCTGTCGCCGCCCTCGCCGCGCAGGGCCGGGGGCTTGCCCAACGTCCAGTAGGACAGCGCCTGTTCGATGCCGTCCTCGGCGCCGATGCGCTCGGTGAGCCGTGCGCCGGCCGTGGCGACGGCCGGATCGTCAATGCCGCGCTTGTCCGAGACCAGCAGGGTCAGATTGGGGGCACCCGAGCCGAACCGTCCGTCCAGGACCTCGGCCGTCCGCGCGGACTCGGTCGAACTGTCGGTGAATCCACCGGCGGAGAGAGTCGATATCACGCCACCGCCCAGCGCTCCCGCGAGCACCAGGAGCACACCGGAGAGATAGAGGACCAGCCTGCTGCGGTGTGTGGTGAATCTGGCCAGTGAGGCGAACATTCGGCAACCTTTCGAGGAGGAGCACGGCCGGTGCCGCTGGAGCCATCGCGCGGGGGAGGGGAGGGACCCGGTGCCGGCGCGTTGTCCGGCGACGAGACAGTCCGCACGGCAACAGCCTGCGGCCCGGCTCCCGAGCGCGTCCAGGCTGCCCCCCCCGGGCCGGTGTCTCCACGCCCCCTGTGCACGGTCGATCCCCGTGTACTCGGCGGGTGCTCCGGCCAGGCCCCGGCGGACCGCGAACTGGTGGCCGGATGTTGAGCTGCTGGTCCTGCGGGGCGGGCGCCCCTGGGCGGTGGTCAGCGGGCGAAGACGGCGGGGCCGACGGGGGAGTGGGGTGCGCTGAGCGGGGTCCCGACGGGGCCGGGGAGGGTGCGCAGGAGGGCGCGGACGGTCCGGGCGTACGTGCCGGCCGGGTCGGCGTCCTGTGCGGCGGCCTTCAGCGCGTGGCGGGTGCCGGACGGGAGATACAGGTGCGCGGACCAGTCGGCGAGCAGCGGGGTGGCCGGAGAGGTGGGGGAGAGGTCGAGCCAGCGGAGGCCTGCACCGTCGGCGGGCGCCCCCGCTGCGAGGGCGGGGCGGGCGAGGCGGTCGATCCTCGCGGCGACGCGGGGGCAGCGCCACAGGCTGATCCCGACGGAAGCGCCGTGCCAGCGGGCGGCGGTGCAGCCGTCGTCCAGGTCACGGAAGAAGTGTGTGGCGGCGCGGACGGGGGTCGCGCCGGCTGGCAGCAGCCAGGACCCTACGGAGAGCCCCGCGGCGCGGAGCGCGTCGGTCAGCACGTAGGCGATGCTTGCGGAGCCGAACACCACGACGTCGCGGGGAGGAGCGGTGTGGGGGCCGGTCGGGTCGGTGATCATGCCGGGGTTGTCCTCTCCTCGATCATGCTCTGGTGCCGTCACTACCGACAGTGGCAGCCGCGGACCGGAACGGGCAGGGGACTGGTGGCGCAACCGGCACATGGCTGGTGCCGCAGCCGGCGGCCGACGCCGGACCGGGGCGGCCCCGAGCGAGAAGATCATCTGGGTGCCGCCCGGGATCACGGTCTTTGCCCAACCGGACGTCCTCGCGGGCCTCTCGGGTGACGAGCCACGGCGCATACAGCCGCAGTGTCTCCTGTACAAGCATGCCGAGCACGCGCCTGCTTCGGAAGACCTATTAGGTAGCACGATCCTGAACCGAATTCGCTCGCAGCCCATCGCGCCAACAGCGGACACCAAACCCCTGCGAAGGATCGCGAACACGCGCCCATCGCCGCCTGCGTCAGACGTAGCTCCCGCTCCAGCCGCTGAAAAGCTCCTAACGCGACACGACACGAATGCACGGATATCGCGCGTCCTGTGGTTGCTGTTCCTACCTCAGGTGGGTTCTCAGCCACGACGGTGGGCAACCACAGGAAATCGGAGGGCATGGTCCAGCGAAGCGGTGCGCGGAGCGCAGGATCATGACCTGGGGATGGTCCAGCGCATCCAAGGCGCTGGCCGGGGGCGGCTGGGGGCGGGGCAGCCCCCGGCAGTCGATGAGCCCGCATAGCGGCCCACAATTCGTAAGGTTCGGGTTCGTCTCCTTATGCGTTCGTCTTATTCAACTTCGTCTTGTTCAAATTCGTATAGTTCCGGGTCAGATATTGAGCGTCTCGGATGTCAGTTTCTGGCCCTCCGGGGTGTCAGTTTCTGGCGCTCCGGAGGGCCAGAAACTGGTTCTCCGGGGTGTCACTCTTTGACACTCCGTAGACCTCGCCGAGCACGATCGGCTCCGACAGCCGAGATGGGCGAGCCGAGCTGTGAGGAGTGCGCGGTCACTGAAGGGAATCTCAGTGCCAAGGTCGGGCCATCGCGCGCTGAAGTCTTCGGTACGACCCGGCAAGCACCCGTTCTGCACGGCAGTTTTAGCGGCAAGACGGGCAACCATCCAGCCCTGCTCGATCGTCCTTCAGGTACGTCAAACCCCTGGAGCCCGGCTTAGGTACCCATCATCGAGGGCACCGTCATCCGCCTGTCCGTCGAGATTCGCGTGCACGGATGAGCTGGGGTTTCGCCGCGCGGTGCAGGGAACTGTGAACTCTCCCGCATCACGAAGTCGCCTGCAGTACGGTCAAGTTGGCGGTTCGCAACGGGGGAGGCGTAGCAGTGAGAGACCAACTTCTCGGGGGCCGTTACCGGTTGGTGCGCGAGCTCGACGAGGGTGGCATGGGGCAGGTATGGGAGGCGCAGGACGAGACGCTGGGGCGTCCCGTCGCCGTCAAACTGATCTCCCAGCTCGCCGGTGGCGGAAGTCGCGGCGATCAGGAACGCGCCAGGTTCCTGCGTGAGGCACGGATCACTGCCCAGTTGCAGCATCCCAACACGGTGACCGTCCACGATCTCGGCGAGACCGGGACGGGGAACGATCGTGTCCCGTTCCTGGTCATGGAGATGGTGCGCGGCGAGGGCCTGGACGCGGTGTTGAACCGAGGCGCCGTCGCTCTGCCGGACGTGGCCCGGTGGGGCGCGCAGATTTGCGAGGCGCTCGACGACGCGCACAAAGCCGGGGTCTTGCACCGGGACATCAAGCCGTCCAACATCTTCGTCACGCCGTCCGGCGTCGTGAAGGTCCTCGATTTCGGCATCGCGAAAGCAGCCGATCCCGTTGCGACTCGGGTCACCAGGACGGGCTTCATCGTGGGCACACCCGTGTACATGGCCCCCGAACAGGCACGCGGCTACCCGGAGCCCCGCAGCGACCTGTACGCCCTGGGCTGCCTTCTCTTCGAGATGATCACGGGCCGTCCGCCGTTCCAGGCCCCCGATGCCATGGGCTACATCACCGCCCACTCCACCCAGCAGCCGCCCTCACCCAGCTCGGTGGCCGAGGGCGTCCCGCCCGACTGGGACGATCTCGTGCTGACCCTGCTCGACAAGGACCCCGCCCAGCGGTACCCGGATGCCGCCGCCCTCGCGCGGGCGCTGCGGCAACTCGACAGCGGCCCGTTGGGCCCGTTCCACATCTGGACGTTCGCCAGCAGGAGCCTGGACGTCTGGGGAGTCAGCACCGAGGACCATACGCGGATCGTCCAGCACAGTTGCCACGGCGGGCCGAACCAGCAGTTCACCTTCCACCCGACCGGCGACGGGCTGTATGAGATCAGGACGTTCGCAGGCAAGTGTCTGGACGTTCAGGGTGCCAGCACTGAGGACTTCACACAGATCGTCCAGTACAGCCGCCACGGTGGGGCGAACCAGCGGTTCTCCCTCCACCCGGTCGGCCAGGGTCTGTTCGAGATCGGGACGTTCGCAGGCAAGCGGCTGGACGTCCTTGAGTCACGCACTGACGACCACACGCCGATCGTTCAGTACAGCCGTCACGGCGGGCCGAACCAGCTCTTCCGCCTTATGCTGGTTGGCTCGGAGAATCTGCACGAGTAGCAAGTTCCACCCCCACTCGTGGGCTCGCAGGGGAAACAACGCGAGCTGAGGTCAGGGACGTCACGCGTCGTCCTCGTATACGTCGGGGACGTCGTCCATGGACCTCGGGCCGGTGTACCAGTCCTCCGGCACCTCATGGACGGTATAGACGGTCAGCGCGCGCAGCGGGTTGCGCGGGTGGCGGCCGGTGTCCCACTCCACGGCCGTGATCGCCCGCAGCTCGCGCAGGTACTTGCGCAGCGTGGTCTTGGACTTGATGCGGGATATGGCGAGCAGCCGCCGCTGGCCGGGCCACACCCGCATGTCTCCGGCACGTTCCTTGCGCTCCTGGTTGACGTGCATATGGAGCGCCCAGTACAGAGCCTTGGCGCCGGGCGAGATCGCCGCGCAGCCCACCCAGTCGGGCAACTGGCTGAAGGGGTGGAGCGGTTGGCGGCCGCGTTGAAAGCGCGCGTCCCCCCACTGCTGCGCGCCCGGTTCCAGTTCCTTCTCCTGCTCACCGGGCCCTCGCCGGCTCATGCGGTTTCACCCTGCCGCGCAAAGGCGGGGGCACCTGGTATACGCGAGGCCGGGCGATGCACGGGCCCGGTCCGGGCACCACGGAGCCGGGCGGTGAGGCCGTGTGTCGCGCTCGTGGTCGACGAGGGTGGTGGAGGGGCGTGGTGCGGGACGTCGCCGGCGGCCGCCCGCCGGTACGGCGCCGCGTGGGCGGGTGTCGCGGGGCGGTTCACGGTCGGTATCAAGTCGACGGCGCTGTCGCCTTGTTGTGGGTGTGCGGTCATGGCTCGTTTTGCTCCCTCGTTTCCGAGAGCTGCCACGGACACGGCGGCGGTCGCCCGCGTCACGCGCTACTCTCGGATTGGTAATCAGCAGAAACGAACGGCTCCCTGCCGGCCAGCATCGGGAGCCGTTCGTGCGTTTACACGCCGCCTCGGCCGACGCGCGGCAAATCCCGGTCGGCGTAGTGCCCGTACCGGATGGCGCTCGGGCGGCGGGGGTCGACGGAACGCAACGTCATCACCTCGGCATCAGGTCGGCCGGGCAGGAGGAGAGCGCCTCGCTGAGGCGCTCGCGGTCGTCGACGCCGATCGGGGTGAGGAACCGTATCCCCGACAGGTGTCCGGGCACCGTGGAGGAGAACGTCCGTACGGCGATCCCCTGGTCTTCCAGGTGCTTGGCGATCGGGGCGGGGTCGTCGAGTTGCACGAACCGGAAATGGACCGTGCCGAAGACCCGCGAGGCGCCGAACGCGCGGCCAAGCAGGTGCTCCAGGTGGTAGGCATTGCCGCGGATCTGCCGCAGCGTGTCCTTTCTCCACGCGGTGTCGGCGAGGGCGGCCACGCAGATCGCCACGTCGATCGCGGACAGCGGCCAGTCCGCCACGAGCCGCCGAGCCCTCTTGGTCATCCGCTTGTTGCGGGTCCACATGACACCGGCCCGCGTGCCGACCACCCCGTAGGTCTTTCCGGTGGACTGCCAGACGACGACATTGCGCAGGTCCGTCCCGGCCAGAGTCTCCGCGCCGGGCTGGAAGAGCACGTATTCCTCATCGATCACGAGAAGTGAGTGAGGGTGCCCGCGGGCGATGTCGAGGAGTTCCCCAGGAGGCAGATAGAGGCCCTCCGGGTTGGAGGGGTTACTCAGGACAACGTAGCGGTGGGTCTCCATGGCGCGGTGGACCATGCGCAGCCGCCGCTCGACGCTCGGATACGTGCCGGGAGGCGGGGCGATCAGGTCGGCGTGGCGGAAGCGGCTGAGTGTCCCGGAGTACTCCGGGGTGATGACCGCGACCCGGCCGCGCTTGGCCTCCTTGCGCAGAATCTGGGACGTCATGGTGATGAAGCCGCTGACGCCGCTCCCGGGGGTCAGGTGCTTGGCCTTGACGCCGAGGTCGCGGGCGACTGCGGCCAGGTACTCGTCGACGGCCCCGTACGGCGGTCTCAGCAGATCCCGGGCGTCGAACGTCTTCAGCACCTCATCCGCACGGGGGGAGGGGCCGAGCGGGTTGGCACACAGGCTCAGGTCCAGGCTGATGTCCGGCAGGCCGGTGAGGTCGCCGCCCTGGCGCTCCTCGCGGGGTGTGAGCGCGGTCGTGGTCATGTGGGGTCCTTGGGGCGGGGCACCGCGTGCAGAACACGGGGACGGCGTCCGGCCGGCAAGGACCGGGGCGTCCAGGTGCCGGCGACGGCATCGCGGGCGGCATCGAGGATCTCCTTGCCGGGGACCCCGACGCCGAAGGACTCGGTCCCGGCCGGACTGCTGAGGCGGCTGTCGCGCCAGTCGGAGCCCGGGGCCGCGTCGCGCCAGATGTCGTGATGGGCGGTCAGCAGCCAGGTGGCCGGGCCCTTGGTGAGGACCACCGGCAGATACGGGGCGCTGATGCACGTCCATCCGGACTCCAGCAGTCCCTCCACCACGTCCAGACGCCCGAGCAGGCGACGGTGCGTCGGTGTCAGCGGCCACTGCTCACGGCTGGAGACCAGTTCGCCGGTGCGGCCGGCCAGCAGCTCGGGCAGCAGGCGCGCCAGCGCGGACGGTGCGGCCAGGACCGGTACGGGCAGCGACACCTCCCGGGCCGTCGTGACCCCGCCTGGTATCCAGCGCCAGCCCGCGCGCTGGTCCCAGAGCAGGAACAGCCCGTGCGGCAGGGCCGAATGGCCACTGCCGGTGTGCGGCGGGTAGTGGAGCACCGCCGTCAGCAGCCCGTCGCACTCAGGGAGAGCGACGAACCGCTCGGTCGTATAGCGGGGAGCAGCGCCGACCGCCGCGGCGACGGCGGCGATGTACCCCTGATGGGGGAGCGGGTCGGAGTCGGTGTTCACGCCGGCGGTGCTCACGACGGGCCCTGCCATCCGAGCTCGACGCGCCGGTTCTTGACCCGCCCCTCCTCAGTGGCGTTGTCCGCGATCGGGCTCCGCTCGCCGAGCCCCTTCGCGGTGAAATCGACACCAGGAGCCTGTTTCTCCATGACCTTCTTGACGGCTTCGGCGCGTTGACGGGACAGCGTGAGCCCGTGCGCGGCGCTGCCGAGGTCGTCGGTGTAGCCGACCACGTCGACCTGATCCGCGCGTGCTGCGGAGATCCGTCCCGTGACGCGGCGCAGTTCCTTCTTGGCCGACGGCGATAGTCGCGCACTGTCCTTGGCGAACAGGAGGGTGGATTGCAGGCTGTACGTCGTCGTCGAACTGGTGGTGGCCCGGCGCTGAGTTCCGTTGAGGGACTCGACCCGGGAGATCAGCTTGTAGACGCGGGCCCCGGACGGGCGGGTTGCGAGAGGCTCCTGGAGCGTGGTGAGGCGATCAACCGTGCGTGTGACCATCTTGTACGGCTGAAACTTGCTCGTGATGGGGGTGGTTGGTGCGGCGGGGGAGTCTGCGGCAGTGGGAGGCGCCACTACGGCGCCGAGCGCCACAGCGGAGAGCAGGAGAAGGAAGGGCCGGCGCACGTCGTCACTCGCCTTCCGGGAGGGGAAGCTCGACCGGGGGGAAGGTGGCGATCTTGAGGTCCACCGTGGTCACGTCCGCAGGCACGCCGGGAAAGCGGATGTACGCCACTGTGCTCTGTCCGGCGTTCAGCTTGCCTCCGAGCTGGAACGTGCACTCGCAGGTGCCCTTTTCGTCCAGGACCGGCAGGTAGCGCATTCCGTTGGCCTCGTCGACGAACGACGATCCGGCCAGCGTGTAGGGGGTGCGGCCGGTCTCGTCCTTCCAGCCGGTAGCGAGGAAATCCTCCGTGCCGGTGTTCTCAAGAACGGCTGTGACCGTCAGGTACTTCGAGGTCCGCTCGACCTTGGTGACCTTCGCGACCATGTCTTCGTCGCCAGCGACGGTGGCGAGAGCCTTCCCGGCGGGACCGAGGTCGGAGTCCGCCTCGGGGGCGGTGTCCTTCGGCGGGGCGGAGTCGGCGGCGGGCGTGGTGGAGTGCTCTGCTGGCTCCTCCGAGTCCGAGCATCCGGTGAGGGTAAGCAAGAGGGCCACGGCGAGGGCCACCGTGATGGCGATGGCGGCCGCGGAGATGTGAGGCGGGCGTGCCCGCCGGGGGGTGCTCATATCTGTCGGTCCTCCTGAAACTGTCGAGGTTCGTGGGGGGCGGCGGGGTACCCGCCGGGGGGTTGCAGCGCGTACGCGGCGTTGAGGAGCAGGTCTTCGCGGTTGGGCAGGGCGGTGAGCTGCATCCCGACGGGCAGTCGGCCGACGCGTCCGGCGGGGATGGTGATTCTGGGCAGGCCGCTCCAGTTCGATCCGGTGTTGCGGATGCCGGGTCCCAGCGCGCGGGCGAGTTTCTGCTCGGGTGTCAGGTCCTCGGTCAGCGACGGTGAGGTGGTGGGGGTCGTCGGCATGACGTACATGTCGACCTGGTCCGATCCGCCGGTGAGCGGGCGGAGGAGAGCGGCCCTCAGCCGTGGCAGCAGACCCTGGGCGACGGCGGGCCAGTACCCGGAGGGCTGGCCGCCGTCGAACCCCGCGGCGGCGGCCGAGAGCTGGACCGTGGTCGCCAGCAGCTCGGGGTGCTCACGGCGGGCCTGCGCGAAGTGCAGCACCAGGCGCGGGTCGCCGTCGGCGACGACGGGGCTGGTGCCCAGCTGGCCGGCCAGCAGCGAGGGCACACCGGCGTGGACGGTGAGCAGCATCGTGACGTCGGCGGCAAGCGTGTAGTCCGGGATGCTGACCTCGCGCAGCTGCGTGCCGCACCGGGCGGCAAGTTCGGCGGCCCGCGCCCGGACCACGTCGGCGACCTCCTGGTCGCACAGGCCGTCCGGGCCGGTGGTGAGGGACTCGGTGACGACGCCGATCCGCAGGCCCTCGACGTTTCCGGTGAGCCCCGGCACCCAGTCGACGGGCGGGCAGTCCGGGCCCTGGAGGAGATCGGTACCGTCGCCGCCGGAGATCACCGAGGCGAGGAGCGCGACGGTCCGGGTGTCCCGTGCGGAGACCGCGATCCGGTCCAGCAGCGGGTGGAAACCGATGACGCCGGTGGTGGGGATACGGCCGCAGGTGCACAGGAGGCTGACCGCCTCGGTGGCCGCTGCGACGGTCATGCCGCTGCCCGCCTGGTCCACATGGAGGGCGGCGTCGACGGCGCTGGCCGCGAGGAGCGCGGCCGCGCCGGCGCTGGAGCCCCACGGGGTGTGTCCGGGGGACCACGGGTTGCGAACCGCGCCCTTGCCCTTGTGGCCGGTGTCGCCGCTGATCGCCAGGCACAGGTCGTCGGCCCGGCCGGTGTAGGGGATCGACGCCCCGGCGTTGAGCGCGCGGGTGGCGATCGTCGCCCCGAAAGGGGCGCGGTGCCCCGCGACCAGAGGGCTCCCCGCGCCGACCGGCGCTCCGGGTGCGGCGGAGATCGTCTCCTTGAGCGCGATCCTGATACCGGCGAGCAGCCCCTCGGGTGCCCCGTCGAGGTCGAGTTGGTACGCGATGGCGTTCCACACGTCCCGTCCCGGTGCGGACGGGATCGCGCGCGGCAACGGCCGGGCATCGAGCCACGCGCGGGCGGCGCGCTGGTGCGCGCCGGCGAACGCAGGGGCCATGTCCGCGAACATCTGGACCTGGTCCACGGTCAGGCCGAGTCCGTCGCGGCCGGAGGCTGCGGCGATGTCGGCGGCGGTCGGCGGCTCCCAGGCGTCGTAGGCGAGGGGTTCGGGGAACCGGTGGGCGACGTACGGGCGAGGGCGGACTCTGGTCACATCGCCTCCAGGGCGTGAGGTGAGCCAACGGGCGAAGTGAGGCCGGGGAACAGGGACCGGTCGGCGGCGGATTGCAGATACTCCACGCCGTTAGAGCCGCCGGTGCCGGTCCGCTCGCCCACGAAGTGCTTGGCGATCCTCACGTGCGCCTGGCGCCATCGGCGGACCGCCTCGTCGAGCGCGAGGAGATCGGCCCGGATCCGCGCCACCCGCTCGCCGTGCTCCGCCGTTTCGCCGAGGTCCGCCGCGAAACCGGCGAAGAGCTCTTCCAGCGGGGTCTGATCGAGCTGGTGGAGCAGCATCGCGCGCTGCTGCGCGGTGAACCCGGCGGTGTGAACGTGGCGTTCGTCGCGGAGCCCGCAGGTGTACTCGATGAGTCGCCACTGAGCGGACTGGATGCCGCTCGCCGTCCCGAGCCGCCCGCGGACGTCCTCGAACTGCTCGACCGACAGCTGGCGCAGGACCTCGAAATGCTTCTCCACGACGCCCATCACGGCCGGCAGCGGGCGCACCAGATCGGCAGCGGTCCGGCTGTCCCGCGCGATCATCTTCTTCCCGGCGCAGTCGAGGAGCTTCTGCATCAGGTCGAACCACACTTCGGATACCTGATGCGGGACCAGGAACACGCTCATGGACGGGTCCACGTCGGTGCGTACGGCGGACCGCAGGCGCTCCAGGCGCAGGAGGTCCGTGTACGACAGGTCCGGGTGGGCCGTGCTCTCCACGGCGGGCGGGCCCGGCTGGGGTGCTATCGCCATGACGGTTTCCCCCAGCCCATCCCTGTCCGGGCCATCGATTTCAGCGCCCCGGTGACAACCTGCTCGGGGGCCCCGACGTACAGCCGGGCATGACCGCCCTGGGACCTCGGCGGCCGGCCGGGGGTGCTCATGTGCGCTTCGCCCAGCAGCACACCGGCTCGCGCGAGGACCAGCCGCCGGTAGTCCCGTCCCTCGGCAACGACCCACGGGGGTACGCGGATCAGCATGTAGGTGGCGCACTCGCCGACGTAGTAGGCGTCCGACGGGTAGCCGAGTTCGTCCGCCAGGAGCCGTCCGGCCTCGGCCCGCTTCGTCGCGAGCCGCTCGTTCTGGTGGTTCAAGAACCGGTCACTGTCGGGATTGCTGAGCCAGGCGGCCATCGCCATCTCCAGCGGCCCGCCCGGATACGTTCGCCGGGTCAGCTGCTCGCCGAGCTCGCGCAGCGTGTCCGGGGAGCCGGTCTGGGAGCCAACGCCCCACCCGTTGCACGAAAATTGCTTGCCCAGGGAACGGACAGCGAGCCACCGGGGCCGCGAGGCGGGCGCGAGGCCGTTCAGCTCCTGAAGCAGGATCCGCAGCGCGGACGTGGGAACGACACCGGGATCCACGACGCCGTAGTACGCGTCGTCGATCAGCACCGCAGCGTCGGCAGCGAGCGCGGCGCGGATCATCCCGCGCACCACCGACGGCGACCAGTGCGCCCCGCTCGGGTTGTGCTGCGGGTTGATCACGAGCGTGACGGGGCCGGCCGTGTCGCGCCTCGCGCGCGCCAGGACCTCCGTCACCTCCGTGACGTCCGGCTGGTACAGGCCCTCGCGGCACACACGGAAGGTCCGCATCTCGAAGCCGACCGGGGCGAGCGCGCCGGCGTAATCCCAGGCGTAGTCAGAGGTGACCGCGATCGCCCGGCTGCTGCGGACCCGGGCCCGCAGGCCGCGCAGCGGCGAGCCGCGGCGTGCCCGGTCGTTCTCCTCGATGAGCAGGCGGCCGAAGTCCGGCATCACGGAGCGGGTGTGGCCGGCGCACGAGGCGACGTCGTAGTCGACCCCCATCTCGGCAGCGCCGGTGAGGCGGTGCGTCGCCGTGATGTACGTGCGCAGGACCTCGCGCAGCACCGGCCAGCCGTAGGGGGTCATCAGGTACCCGTGGGCGTGCGCAGGCACCGTGTTCATGGCCGCGACCAGGGCCGGGTGAGGGGCTTGGTGAGCCTCGCCCAGGTTCAGCCGCACGGCCGGGTCGTGTCCCTGCTCCTCGTGGTCGGCGAGGAGGGGGATGTCCTTGTACGGAGTGGGTTCGCCAAGGGGGCCCGCGATGTCCCGGAGCGCGGGTACCGGGGCGGTCACGACCGGACCGCGAGGGGATCGGGGCACCACGCGGCGCGGGGGCGGGGGACGGTACGGGAACGGCGAAGCGGGGGCAGATGCATGTGAGGACTCCAGAGCGGCGGCCGTTCGGCCGCCGTGGCTGTACGTGAGGAGCGTCGTGAGCGCCCCGCCGGGGGTGCGAAGGCGCTCACGACGCGTACGTGGCCGCGTCACCGCGGACAGGGGTGGAGCGACCGGATCAGAGGTTGAACATCCCGGTGAGGTAAGAGGCGGACACCCAGCCGACCTTGCCCTTCCAGGCACCCTGGGTCGGCTTGATGTAGCCGTAGCCCTTGGCCAGACACGCCACGTACACGACCGTCTGGCGGGTGACGATCCCGCGCGAGGTGTACTGGGTGCCCGGTCCGGTCCGGAAGTTCATGTTCTGGGTGACGCGCTCGTTCTGCTTGTGCGGGCTCTGGCACGCCGAGACTCCGACCGCGCTCGCGGAGGGGGCCAGGACGACAGCGCCGCCGACGAGCCCGGCGAGGGATGCCGCGATGACGGCGGTACGCGCGGCTCGTGGCCGCTGTGCAGTACGCACGGGAAGAAACTCCTGTCTCCGCCACGACGAGTACGCCGTGCGGTGGTGGGTGAAACCCGGGTCGGCCGGTTGGTTGGAGGCCTGGTGACCGAGCCGGAGGCTTGTCCGGTGAATACGTGAAACGAGGTGTGACCGCGCTGCGCGGGCCGCAGGCGGCAGTGCCTCGGTGGGTTCAGCGTTGGTGGCAGTGGGTCCTACTCAGCGATCGTGCGGTCTGCGGAGATCCAGCCCTTTCGGTCACGGATGTCCTTGCCGTAGAACCACGTGTTCCCGTACGAGTTCTTGGTTTTGCACACAGCCAGGAAAGAGTCGCCGTAGTACAGCTGGTACTTCGCCGAATGAGCCGTTCCGGGCCCGGAACGGACGGTGGCGTCCGCCAAGTTGTCGACCCAGCGCCAGTGGTTCCGGATGTCCGTCTGGCAGATCCTGGCCGCGCTCGCGGTCGGCGCGACGACCAGGCCGCCACCCCCGAGTCCGGCGAGGACAGCTGCGATGACGGTCGTACGCAAGGCCCGTGGCCCCAGTACAGTGCGCAAGGAAATGCTCCTGTCTCCTGCGGGTGATGGGTGAAACCCGGGTCGGCCGGTTGGTTGGAGGCCTGGCGGCCGAACCGGGGGCTTGTCGGGGCCGTTACGCGAAGTGCGCTTCGCGTAACGGCCCTTGCTCGTGGTGCTGCCGTCTCCCCGCGAGCGGGAGGTCATGCGGCGCAGGAAGTACGGCACCGGTCGTCGTCGCAGTCAGGACCGGCATGCATCGTTCTCCCTCCCCTGCGCACTGCGACGGCGTAGCGGGCTGCCCGTTCGTCCAGCGCTGTCAGTCCCTCGTCGAAGGTCCGGGCTCGCTGGAGCGCCCGGACGAACGCGCTCCTGACGGCGATTGCGTCGACCCCCGGCGCGATGGCCTCGGCCATCGCCGGGCTGTAGATGCCACCGGAGGCGCAGATGGGGGTGGTGGTCATGTGTCCGAGCATCCGGGCACGTCCGCGCAGGTTGGCCAGGTCAAGGAGGTCTCCGCCCGGGGCCGCCGGTTCCGTCGGCAGGTTCTGTTTGTCGCTGACCGGACGCAGGGGCTGGTCGTACTGGTCGGCCGGGCGGTGGGTGACGGCCGGCAGGCCGACCCACCCGGTCGAGACTTCCGCCGCGTCACGGCGTGCCCCGGGGGCAGCGGTGAACGCCGTGGCGAGCCAGCGCCCTTCGGCGGCGGCGAGCCACCGGGCCGCGGCGGGCCCCCTGGGATGGAGGCCGGGCAGCACGAGACCGGCGCCGCCCGCGGAGGCGAGCGCTGCGGCGAAGGGCTCGGTACCGATGCGTGCGATCGGTTCCCAGTAGGACATGAGCATCACCGGGACGTTCACGACGGCCGCCACCTGCCGTACGACATCGAGCACGTCGGCGACGGTGAGCCCGGAAGCCACGGTCCCTTCCCACGCGCCGTAGGCGGCGGAGCCTTCAAGGTCCCGGTTGTTGTGGGGCAGCCCGACCTCCAGGACGTCTACGTGACGGCCCAGGACCCGCAGCGCCTCGACGCTCTGTTCGACGCCGGGGAAGCCGGCAGGCAGGCAGCCGATCAGGGCGCCGCGCTCGTCGCGCCGGGTGCGCTCGAACGCGGCGCGCAGACGCGTGGCCGGCCCGTCGACGGCCAAGGAGGCCGTCACGTCGGATCCGGGAAGATGACGAGAAGGTAGGGGAGCCGGGAGTGTGCGTACACCCGGGCGCGCCGTCGTCCCGCAGGCGGCGGCGGTGTGGTGTCGGTAGTCATGAGCGGATCCGTTCCTGCAGCGGTGATGCGGTGGTGGGGGACCGGGCTCGGCGGCGGCCGGACGCGACGCCGCTGGCGGGGGCGGCCGAGGGCTGGTACGCGGAGCGCGCTCTGCTCGCCAGGCCGTGGCGGTGTGAGGGCTCATGCGGCTGAGGTGCCGCCCCGTGGCGCGAGCACGGACGGCCGTGGCGTAGTCGTGGCCGCACTGGTCAAGCAGGGCGAAGTCTCCGTCGCCGCGCGCCAGTTGGACCGCTCGCGCAAAGGGCGCGTCGACTTCGACGGCATCGACCGTGGGCGCGATCGCCGCCGCCTGATCGGGACGCAGATACCCGCTCGCACAGATCGGGGCCAGGGAGATGCTGGCGAGCATCCATGCATGTGCGCGCACCGCCTCCACATCGAGCGTGTCGGACGGTTCGTACGCCGGGGCAACGGGCAGACGGACCCAGCCGGTTGACGCAGCAACGGCCGCGTACACGTGCGAGTCGCAGGCCGAGAAAGCTGTGGCGAGCCGGTACTTGGCGGCGACTCGCAGCCACTGGCCCGCGCCGCGGCTGTAGGGATGGAGATCAGGCAGGACGACCCCGGCCGCCTCCGCGCCGGCGAGAGCCGCCGCGAGCGCGCGAGGACTGTGCAGCCTCATCGGCTCCCACTGTGTCCTCAGCAGCACCGGCACCCTCACGCTCGCCGTGACCGCGCTGATGACCCGTACGGCATCGACAGCGGAGAGGCGCGAGTCGTCCAGCCCGACCTCCAGCACGTCCACATGCCGGCTCAGGACCTGCAGCGCGCGGACACTGCCCGCGACATCAGGAATCCCCGCAGCCAGATGACCGATCAGCGCGGCACGCCCGTATTCCTGCGAGTCCTCGAACGCCCAGTGAACGGATGTCATGACCTCACCCCTGCACGACGGGCAGGCCGCTGCGGTCTGTACCACGGACCACCGGGACGGTGGGCGCGAGAGCCGCTTGCGTTCGTTTGTTCACGGCCACCGACGACCGGGATGAACGCCCTGTCGTCGTGCTGGACCAGGTCTCGCGGCGCTTCGACCGCTGGTCGACGCGGGGAGTCCCGGCATGCCCGGCGGGCACAGGGGCGTTCATGTCCGCTCCGGGAAGGTGACGTAGAGCAGGCATCCGGTGGGGGAGCTGGGGGTGTGCGAGCTGCCGCGCCGTCCCTCGATCCGAGTGTGGGGGCCGTACACGTCAGTGTCGCTGTCGCTGACTCCGAGCTTGAACTGGCCGCAGAGAACGATCACGATCTCGGAGGAGTCCTCGTGGACATCGGGTTCCAGGTAGCGGGCGCCCGGGGCGAACTTCACGTACACCGCGCTCGGCAGGGGGCGCCCGCCGTCCTTCGGGCTGGACCATTCCACGGGGTAGGCGACGATGCCGGGGTCGAGGTCGATGGCCTCGCCCAACTGGTCCAGATCCGCTGTGTGCGAGATGCGGAAGCCGCTGAGCGTGGCGGCGCTGTCGGCGGTGTCGACGGTCATGGGCTGGTCCGTTCTGTGTTGAGGGCATGGCGGCATGGACGTTCGGCGCTGAAGAGTCAATGGCGACGTCGGGTATGTGCGCCGGCTATCGCCCGACCGGCCAGAGCACACTCGGGCCGCTGGGGCACATCCAGGGCGTCACGAACAGCGGTTCGGGGCACCGCGGGCCGGAAACCCCTGATTGGCCGGGCAGGAGTTCTCGATAACCCCGACGCTAAGGGATGGATAAGGAAAGGACCACGTGCACATACGCATAATGCTTGTGCACTCACGCATCACGCCGCATTTGAACTCGCCAAGGTGTGCACACGCGCATATTCCTTGTGCACTTCCGCATCGTGTGAAACGGGGCAGCGTTCATCCCGCCGATGTGCAAGCAGCTCAGAGGCGAGAGTGTGCGGTCATTTTCCCTTCCCCGCGCACGGGAAGAATGGCCCTCTCCAAGGCCCCAGGGCGGAAGCGATGGGCCAACTGAAGAGAAAGCACAGGAGGGCAGGCAGCGGGCCGACGCGGCCCGCTGCTCCCTTGATGACTCGGGGCGAGTCACTTATGCGTCACCCGGGAGGGGCGTGCACCCCACGATGCGGAAAATATCTTCCGGGCCGTCAGAAAGCGCCGCACGGCCTGATTATCCGCCGTGGGGAGCGACGGAATAGACGTGAACCCGTCCCGCAGCAATTTCCTCAATACGCAACCAGAGAGAGCGGATCCCGTACCGTCTCCGCATCGAGCCGGCCCGTCAGGATCAGGGCCAGCAGCAGATCGAAGAAGCCGGTGCCGTCGTGGGTGAGCTGCCGGGAGAGCAGGGCGCCGGCCTGGTCGAGCCTGGGCTTGATGCTGTTGCGGTGCAGCGGAACGGGCAGCGAGTCGGCGGTGTCGCGGTTGTTGCCGTTGCACTTGATCCAGGTGACGAGCAGGTTGAGCAGCTCCGGCTTGTCCAGGAGCGGGGCAAGGAATCGTTCCGCCTCGGCCGTGGCCTCTACGGCGTCCTGCAACAGGCGGTGCAGCCCCGGCGACTCGGGGCCGTCGTGGACAGGTGCGTCGTTGGCGAGTTGGAAGGCGAGTTCGAGGACGGCCTGGTCGGCGAGCGACTGCCGCGTGAGCCCGAGATGCTCCATGACCGCGGTGAGCCGCTTGCTGGCTGTCTCCGGCGCCAGTCCGCTGCGTTCACCGGCGTGGTGGGCGCCCTTGGACAGAGTCAGACGGGCGGTCTTCGCGTACTCGCCACGGCAGTACGCGGGGAGGGTGTTGAGCGGGGCGAGCAGTGCCCTTGCCCACGTCCGGGCTGTCGGCGCGAGCAGCGACGCCAACCGGGGGCGTCCCTCGTCAACGCTGATCCGGTCACCGGCATGGCGTGCTGTGGCCAGGGCGTGGAACCCCTGCTCGTACAGTTCGGCGAACTCCTGCCATGGTCCGGCACTGCTGATTCCCACGGCCCGGCCTGCGCGCGCCACTGAGGCGAGCGCCGTGGTCGGGTCTCGGCCGTCCTCACCCCATACGGCGATGACGTGGAGTTTCTCCGACGGGCACAAGACCGCCACACCGTGCTGGCCGACGGCCTTTTCGCACTCGTCGGCCGCAGCGGTCCGGTCCTCGCCGGGGGCGCATTCGACTACGCCGACCCGAGCGGTGGTCGGCTCACCGGACATGAGGACGCGCAGGAGCGTTCGCCGCACAGCCATCTCATCCTGGCGCCGCCGCAGTTGGGCGGCCATCTCGCTCTGGCGCAACCGCTGTTCACCCAGCAGGCCCTTCAGCAGGGTCACCTGTCCGGCGGCCTGCGCGATCAGATCGGGCAGGGGGTCGGGCCAGGGAGCGGACCGGATCGCGGCGAGCACCGGGTGCGGAGTTCTGCCGCCCACGGCGTGCAGCGCAGTGTGGCGCCCGGCCGTGGAGAACACGGCGGTCTCGGCCCGGCCGTGGCGGACTCGAAGGAGGGCCGGCTCTGCCTCGGCCGCGACGAGTTCCGCCCAAACGCGGTCTCCCGGCTCGATCACCTGGACGTCCGCGCTCAGTTCGTCCCCGAGGACCCGAAGCAGGGGTTCAGGCCCCGCGCCCTGGAGCGCGAGCTGCTCGGAGGTGCGCAGCAGCTCGCTGAGCCGGTCGTTCGCCGCGCGCAGCGCCGCCATCTGCCGGGACTGCACGTCGGCGTGAAGGGTCCTGGAATCCGCCGGGGTGAGGGGGACGAACACCGGAAGTCCCGCCCGGGCCGCCTCCTCGGTGATGTCGGCACTGTCCGTTGCCGCCGTGCCGGAAGGAGTGGCCAGGGCGAGCGCGACCACACCGCGGCCGACGAGTTCCCGCAGCACGCCGCGCAGGTCGGCCGACGGCTGTGCCCCCTCCGGGACGATGGCCAGCACGTCACGCACCGGGGGACCGCCTGTCGGCAGCCGCCAGTTCTCGTCGCACACCATCGTGTGCTCGATCACCCTCGACCGGTCCGGCCGCGCACCTGCCGTTTCCCTCACCCACCGCAAGGCCGGTCGCGGACCGGAGATCAGTTCATTCACCGTCAGTGTCATTGCGGGGCTCCGCCAGCAGGTCTGGTGTGAGGCGCTGCCACGCCAACTGGGCCGGCAGGCAGGCCCGCGGGTCGGCGGCCGGGTGCGGGTCGTACGCGCTGCGGGCCGCTATCCCGGCGACGAGGGCCGGGCTCACGCTGTCATCTTCTGCGTCATCACGGAGGGACGAGGTGGGCGCGGTGCCGGGCACCGGCAAGGCCACCGAGGCCAGTCGCGCGCCGGCGGGAGAAGCCGCAATGAAGGCCCACCGAAAGGGCGTTGCGCGAAGTAGAGTTCTCACCGGAGCAGCTCCTGTCTCCACACGGCAGCGCCGTGCGGGGGTGGGTGGGCCCGGCGCCGGTCGGATGGTTGTGAGCCCTGTGACCGACGGCGGGAACTATTGAGGGCCGTTGCGCGGTGCGACCCGCGCAACGGCCCGCGTAGAGCGGGATCTAGAGCAGGCCCTTCCTCCTGCCAGATGATGTGGAAACCGAGGGCGCCGTCGTCGGCGCGGTGTCGACGATGGCCATGATCCACAGCCAGCACATCAGCGGTCCCGTGGCCGGGGGATCATCCGCAGCTCATCCGACGGATGCGTAGTGATCGCGCCCAGCGCCTTCACGACACCGCGCTCGGGCGTGAGCTGCCACATCTCCGCGATCATCACCGCGATGACGGTCGCCTCCGTCCAGGCGAACGCGTCCCCGATGCACATGCGTTTGCCGGAACCGAAGGGGATGAAAGCGCCCTTCGGGGGCTGGGGACGGTCCGGCAGCCAGCGGTCGGGGTCGAACCGCAGCGGGTCGGGGTAGAGGTCGGGGTCCCGGTGCAGCGCGTAGGCGCTCCAGATGATGTCCGTGCCGGCCGGCAGGGCGTAGTCGCCGAGTGTCACCTCTGAGACGGTCTGCCGCGTGACGAGCCACGGCGCGTACATCCGCAGCGTTTCCTGGACAAGCCGCCTGGTGTAGGGGAGTTTGCCCAGGTGGTCGGCGGTGAGGACGTCGTCGCCGAGCACCTGGTCGACCTCCTCGTGCAGGCGTCGCTCCAGGTCCGGGTTGCGGCCCAGTTCGTGGAAGAGCCAGGCGAGGGTGACCGCGGTGGTCTCGGAGCCCGCGGCGAGCAGCGCGACGCATTCGGACAGGATCTCGTCGTCGGGCAGCGCCTCGCCGGTCTCGTCCCGCGCGGAGAGCAGCAGAGACACGATGTCGTCGTACTCGCCGGGGTGCGCGCGGTGTTCGGCGATGATGTCGGCGACCGCGTCGCGCAGTGCGCTGCTCGCGGCTTTCGCCTTCCGGTTGCCCCGGGTGGGCAGCCGCTCCAGGGGCGCGATGGGCAGGACGGCGCGCTTGATGGCGGTGGTGAAAACCGTGTCGACGCTGTGCAGGATCGTTTTGGCGGGCTCGCGCGGGGGGTTCGAGGAGAAGAGCGCCGACATCACGACGCCCTGGGTCATGAGCTGCATCTCGGTCTTCAGGTCGAGCGCGGTTCCGCTCTCCCAGCCGGAGATGTACGGCTCCACGGTTTCCCGCATCGTCGTGACATAGCCGGCGATCTGCTCGCGGTGGAAGGCCGGCTGCATCAGCCGCCGCCGGCGCAGGTGCGGTTTGCCTTCCGCGATGGGCAGGGCGTCCTTGCCGAAGAGTTTGAGCTTTTCGAAGAGCAGCCCTTTGGTGAACTCGTCGGCCTTGCTTGTCAGCATCTCGTGGATCAGCTCGGGCGAGTTGACGATCACCACGTCTCTGGGCCCGGCCTTGATACGCACCATCGGACCGTGGGCCCGGACGTCCTCCATGAACGTCAGCCGACGCGAGCCCCCTACCAGAGAGGGGCCGTGTCCCACGAGCGGGAAGCCCCCCGGGACGAGGGGCGGGATTCCGGGAGCGCGATGTGCCGGAGTCACAAGGTCCTCTCCTGTGCCTAGCCAACGGTTGTCCGGGCGTGGCGACGCCGCATACCCAACTGTGCCGATCACGGGCTCGGCTTGGGAAGACGATTTAGGTATCACGTTTCTGAAGCGAATTCGAAGTCATCGACGATGGGCCTCGTCTCAGCTCGAACAACGCGAACACGCCCACCCATCCCTTAAAAGTAAAAAACAGGCAAAACTATCAATACGATAGTAAGATGCTTATGAATGGGCGTAAGTGAACCATTCGCCGACGCGCATGAGAATGTGCGGTCAGACCTTTGAACAGACGTCAACATCGGTGGTAGGGAGGAGCCGAGGTCATCCGTCTGCCGGCACCCGCCCGGCACAAGCGTGGAATAGAAAGGGTGAAGGGGCGATGAGCACCAGCACGGGGGACGAGAAGGACGGCGGGCCACAGCAGCCAACCGACTCGACACCGGAGCCGCCCCTCCTGACAACGCTCCTCCAGGATGCCCGCGCGCAACGGACGCCCGAGCAGATGGGGTTGGAGCAGCAGGCGGAGGGACGCGGGCGGCGAGCCGCCGGCCCGGAGGAGAACGTTCCCGGCGTCTCCAAGAAGGATATGGCCAGGAAGCTCAACGTGAGCGCGGCGACGTACGGACGCATGGAGGCCGGCAACGGAAAGTGGACGGAGGCGCAGGTTGAGATCGTCACCGAGGCACTGGCCCTGGATCCCGAGAACCGGCGCACACTCTATGCCCTGACTCTGGGGCACTACCCCAAGACGGAACCTGGCTCCGACGCACATCTGCTGGAGTTTGTGCAAGACATCCCCGTCCAGGAAACCCGCGGGAAATATGGCGTAATTCTCTCCCGCCTGACGTACGCGACAGATGCCGACTTCAACGTTCTGGGCCATAACGGAATCGAGGCCCTGTTCAATAACAGGGAGGTTCCGGCCAACATTTTGAAGTGGGGCCTGGGAGGCGGGAACGGCCAGCTTCTGGAATATGGAAAATATCTCCGGACCAAAGCAGTCCTCCGGGTGGACGCCATGCGTGACGCCTTGAGTGTAGACAACCCCATGGTCCGGGAGTTCGACGAGATCATCAGGAGCCTCCCGCCGGTCGACCCCAAAACGGCTCGCCCCCAGCGCGGCCTCCAGGAGGACGTTTTTCCGTTTAGGCACCCGGACCTTGGGGACGGATGGATTCGTTCCATTGAGTTTCACCTCACCGGCGGAACGCTTGGCGTGCCTGACGGCCGAAAGCTTTTCAGTCTGACCTACGCTCAAGGTCCTCTTGAGGCACTCAATGAGGTGAGGGCCCAGAATCTGCGAGGCAAAGCCGAGAGGGGAGACCCGCCCGCAAACCGCTAGCGACGCCATGATCCGCTGCTAGCGGCTGACTCTGCCAACCCACTGCCCGGTAGACAGCAGCGCCTCGTGCAGCTGCCGGCCGCTCCGGTCTTGCGCCACGGTGTGCGCACCATCACCCCTCGTCGCCCTTACTCATCGCGCCCAGAACGTCAAGGACGGCGAGGCAGTCCTCTGCCGCTCTGTGTCCGCCGTTCAGCGGCTGCCACCGGACCTGTCCGTGGTACTCATTCCACTCGCCCACCCATTCCGAGTACGGGATCATCACGTCCTCGAACCGCACCTGGCCGAGCCAGGCAGCGGCCCGCTGTCCGGCCACAGCCGATGCTTCCGCCCGCGGCGGGGGAACGGCGCCGCCCGATACCCCAGGGACTGCCCGCCCGTCGGGGTCGAGGTAGTGCAGCGTCAGCTCATGCCGCAGGCGGGAGACGTCGAACGACTTGTTGTAGATCAGGCACCGCTTGCCGTGAAGCACTTCCGTGAGCTCCACCAGCGCGTCGCAGAAGGACGGCTTCCCGGTCACATCCGCATCCGTGATGCCGTGGATCTCCGACGCACCCGCCGGGATCGGCTCGCCGGGGTTCACGAGGGTGTTGAGCAGCGGTTCCCCGCGGGACGAGTACACCGCGATCTCCACGATCCGCGCGGCTTCGTGCGTGCCGGTGGTCTCGGTGTCAAGGACGACCACGTCCGCTGCGGCGAGCGCCGCCGCCGCCCATGCCCGGAGTTCCTCTGCGGCCCGTTGTTCCGCCTCCCGGTGCTCCCGCTCCAGCCGCTCGCGCCGCGCGCGCTGCTCGGCCAGCTCCAGTGTCCGGCGCTCCGCACAAGGGGGACAGGAGCGAGGCGCCCATCCCCTCACGCCTGCCGCTTCGATCTCTTCCGCTGTCGCCGTCGCCACCGAGCAGTCGCGGCCGGGGCACGTACGCTGCCACGCCGCGTGGCGCTCCCGCTCGGCCTGGCGGCGGACAGCGGCGCCGATCCGGCACGGGACACACGCCGTCCTGCCGTACGCGTCGTCGGGGAGGGCGGCACCGCAGACGCGCCGGCAGCGGGAGCACGTGCGGGCGTACAACTCGCGACGGGCACGCTCCGCCTGCTCGACGCACTCGGCACAGGCTCTGTGGACTACGTAGTTGCGGACCTCCCCGCACTCCGGGCACGTGCGCCGCGCCTGGACGGTCCGCTTCTGCTTCGCCGACAGCGGGCGCATCTTGGCCGAGCCGGCCGGGTCGTACAGCGGGAACCTGCCCCACCCGTGACCGCGCCGGTACATCCGCAGCCACGCCACGGGCCGCTGGCCTTCCGCGACCTTCAGCCGGTCGTCCCTGAGGCCCGTCTTCGTCCGCAGATGTGCAGGCGCGTCTCCCGCCGCGTAGACGGGCAGGTCGTCGGTCTCGATGGTGGCCGTGGTGGTCACAGTTCGCTCCTCGCTGCTTACTTCGTGCCATTTACGGTAGAGGCGGCCACTGACAACACCGGGGGAAATCCGGGAGGGAGCGGCACCCGCCTGTCGTGCCCCTGCCCGTGGGGTACCCGGCACGTCCGGTGTCGTCGAGTCCCCGCACAGTGCAGCGGAAAGCGGCAGCTCAGAGCCTCAGGCCGACTGGTGGCAGGGACTGAAGGGACCGAGTATCCGGTCTCGTCGCGCGAGCGGGCAGCCGGCCGATCGCCAGGTCCCGCACCAGAACCCCGCCCCCCCCGGGGGGCGCAACGGCCGGTTCAGGTCGAGGTGTTGGGTATGAGCGGTTTCAGCATGGCGTGGAAGAGGGGCGCGTCGGGAAGGCGGGGGCGGAGGTCGCCGAGGACGGTCCAGCCCCAGCTCTCGTACAGGGCGGTGACCTTGGGGTGGCTCTGGTCCACCAGGAGCGTGGCGCGGTCCTCCGCCCGTGCGGACAGCAGCGCGTCGTGCAGCTGTCGGGCCGCTCCGGTCTTGCGCCACGGTGTGCGGACCATCAGCTCGGACAGCGCGTACGTACGGGTCCCGTTCTCGGTGACGGTCTCCTCCGGCACGTCGGTGAGCAGTCCGCCCCACCAGCGGGAGCCGGGCGGCAGCGGAGCCCCGTAGGCGTACCCGGCGATCTGTCCGTCACCGCTGATGCCGGTGACACAGCTCCAGCCGGGCCGCGCGGACCAGCTGTCGAGGCCTTCGGCGAACCGCTCCACGCGGGTGAAGGGGCCGTCGAGTTCGGCCGCGTAGACCTCGGCGTACACATCGAGGAGCAGCGGGCGCAGTGCGGCGGCGTCGGCGCCGGTGTGGTGGCGGATGCTCAGGCCGGTGGTCAACGGGGGGCTCCTAGGCGGCGAGGGTGCGGCGGACGGCGGCGAGGCGGTCGACGATGCGCTGGTTGCTGACCGCGGTGGTGTCGAGGACGCCGAGGGTGGCCTGCGCTCCGGCCATGTCGCCCTGGGCGGCCTGGAGCTCGGCGAGCTGGACGCTGTAGTAGACGCGGTTGCGCCGCATGTCCGGGGTCAGGAGCCGCAGGGCCTGGGCCGTGGCGAGCTCGGCGTCCGGCAGCCGTCCCATGGCCTGGTGGGCGATCGCACCGAGACCGGCGATCTCGGCCGCGTCGACGAACCGAAGCCACGGCGGCGTCGGCACGTCGTTCGTGACCCGGTCGTACGCCGCCTCCGCCGCGAGCAGCGACCTCGCCGCGCCGCGTTTGTCGTCGGTACGTGCCCGGCCGATCGCCAGCCGGGCGTGAAGCAGCGCTCCGATCCTCGGCGTCCGGCGCACGTGACGGCTGCTCAGAGCGGCCTGGCTGATGCGCAGTGCCTCCTGATGGCGGCCCTCGGTCCGGGCCTGGACCGCCAGATCCGACCAGGCGCGGGCCTGGGCGTGCGGATCGTCGGCGAGCAGCGCGCTCTGGAGCGCGGCCGCGTGATGGGCGCGCGCCCGCCCGCTGCGGCCGGCATCCCGTGCTGCCCATCCGGCCGACGAGCACAGGCCGCTGATCGTGGAGTGCAGCGCCTGCTCGACCCGAGGCCCGTACGTGCAGCCTTCCACGGCATCGCTCAGCAGGGACAGATAGACGGTGGCGGTCTCGTGGAGCGTCCCGCCGCCGGCGCTGTTGAAGTGCGCGTCGAGCCGCCCGACGGTCTGGCGCATCCTGTCGACGTCGGACATCGCAAGGCGCCCGCGGACCGGCGTCTCCTCCAGTCTCAGCGTCAGGGCGAGAGAAGCCGCGGCGGAGGCGAGGAACACGCGTCGGTGCACAGGGCTTTCCTCCTTCGTCTCCCAGCGAGTGTCCTGCGGGACGGGTACGCGGCCCGAGCCGCGCGGTACGAACCCCATGGCCTCCGGCGGCCGTTCGAAGATCTCCGTCAGCGCGTCCCGGTAGCGGGAGGTCGGCCACCGGACGGAGCCGCTCACCCAGCGGCGGATCTCCCGGTTCGTCACCGAACCCGCCTGGCCGGACAGCCGCCCGGAGACCTTGTTCACCTCGGCGGCCAGCGCCCGGTGGGAGTACCCGTACTCCTTCAGCAGGCCGGCGAGAAGCGCGTTGCGCCGTGTGTCCATCCGCCCCTCCCGATCCCCCTCGTCCGCGTACGTGAAGGTGACCGTAGTCCCGCACGCGCCGCCCGGTGGGCAGAACTGTCCTCCCCCCGTCCGGTAACTGCCTGCTTTCTGCCCTCCCCCCAAGCCCGCCCCAGCCGGTTATGTGAAAGGAAGCCCAAACCCGCCGCAGCACCAGAGGAACAGGGGAGTGCCGTGCCGAACCGGCCCAACGGTGACGGAGCAGACGACGCCGCAGCGTGGCACCGGATCGCGGAGGTCACCGACCGCCGCCGCGCCCTGTGGCTCCAGAGCGGCGACGCGACCCGGTGGAGCCGGTGCGGAATCGCCTGGGACGCCATCGCCGTCACCCCGCTCGCTCTTGGCCTGGGCACCCTTGCCGCCATGGGACTGAGTCCCGAAGCCGGGTACCCCGTTCTCGCGGACCGGGTCCGCGACGTCCTCTACATCCTCGTACCCCCGGGCACCGCCGCGATCGCCGCCGGCGGCCACGGATCCGTGCGTGCCCTCTCGGCCGGCGACCAGCTGTTGCTTCCGACGACCGAGCACGGCACCGCGGCGGCCCACTGGATCAGCAGACCGCGCCACGAGAAGGACCAACTCCTTCTGCTCTCCGCCGAGCCCGTCATCACCTGCCTGAGCGCGCAGGCCGCCCCGTGAACCACCACGCGATCCTTCACGACCCCGAAGGACAACTCGGCACCGAAGCAGCGACGGACCGGGCCGTCCACGTCCAACTGGTCAAGAAGGTCCTCACCTGGGACAGAACCGGCAACCATCTTCCTCCCGACGACTACCAGCAGATCGCCCTGCAACTCACCGGCCACGCCCGCCTCGTCGCCGCCGAACTCCGGCGCCGCACCAGCACCCTGCCTGCCGACAGCCCCCAGCTCGCGCTCAACGACATCGTGCTAGACGAAGCGGACCGCCGCCTGTCCACGCCGTCCGAGGGAACCGCTCATTGCGCCCAGAGCCGGGCCCGTCTGGTGCAAGCCCTCTACGAACGGCTCGACCGCTTCCACGACGAGTGAGCCCGGACACCGGGCGGTTCGCCCCGGGGAGCCGGAGCGCCGCGTCCGTCAGCTACAGGTGTCCAGCATGCCCGTGAGCGCGGTCTTCTCCGCAGGGTCGGCGGTCAGGTTGTAGTGGTGCTTCACCTGGATCCAGGCCCGGCCGTAGGTGCAGTGGTACGAGGCCAGCGGTGGGGTCCATTTGCCGGGGTCCTTGTCGCCTTTCGACTGGTTGACGTTGTCGGTGACGGCGATGATCTGCGGGAGGGTCAGGTCGTTGGCGAACTGCCTGCGCTGGGCCGTCGGCCAGTCGGCCGCGCCGCTCCTCCACGCCTCCTTGAGCGGCACCATGTGGTCGATGTCCAGGTCGGACGCGTCGGTCCAGGTGGCCGCGTCGTATTCGGAGTACCAGGTGCCGCTGACGGCCCGGCACTGCGCGTCCTGCTGGACGTCCTGGCCGTCGCGCTTGAGCGTGACCTCGCGGGTGTCACAGGTGCCGGACTGGGTGGTCCAGTGGGGGAACTTGCTCCGCGAGTAGCCGGGCGGGGTGACCTCGTCGGCGACGCTGAGTTCGGCGAGCAGGGCTCGGGCGGCCGCCGCGTCGACCGGCTCCGGCATGGACCGCGCCGACACCTCCGCATGGGCAGGGGAAGCGGGGGCGAGCGCGGAGTCGGCCTGTGCGGGAACGGCACCGACGAGCGTGAGACTCGCGAGCAGGGCGGTCGCGACGAACGCCGGGGTCCGGCGGCGGAAGTGGGTCATCATGCCGATCATGATCGAGGACGGTGAGCGGCTGCACCGGCCCCGAGCCGGGAAGATCACCCGATCGAGGCCCAGGCCCGCCGAGCGTGAACTGCCACTCCAGAGTGAGCAGTCAGGCGCCTCCCTCGTCGGCGAATCGGGGAAACAGGTCGCCTGGCTGTTGGTCGGGCTCGGTGCGCAGGGCCCGTGACCGGCCAGAAGCCCGGCCGATCACGGTGAGACCCCCCCGGTTACCGCTGGCGGCGGCCCCGCACGAGCGCGCTGGCGCCGTACACGGCGATCACCGCGACCATCCCCACGGTGAGGACCATCGCGCCGACGGCGGCGCCATGGGCGACCGCTTCACGGTCCGGCAGCGAGATCACCAACACCTGTCGGCGTGGCGGCCGTGCATGCCTGCGCCTCCGGGACGGTCCGGGCGTTGTCGCCTCATGTGTCATCATGACCTCCTGATAGGGATGGCGTGGGCAGGTGAGTTACGACGCCCTTCTGCGCACGCCGAACCGGGGGCCGTACCCGTGTGGGTGCGGCCCTTGTCGTCACCGGGTGACGAGCAGAGATCAGGCTAGAGGACGTATACAGGCGGCCTCTCCGGCTCACAGCGGCTATGGAACACGGGGTTTGCGCACGCTCCCAGCGGGCGCAAACCCCTGGGAACACAGAGACGCCCGCTACAGCCCTGTCTGTTCGGTTTCATCCGTTTCGTTCGGTTCGTTTTTGATGTGACCGTCGCGACAATCAGTGCACATGTGCGATGTCCGTCCGCTGGTCCGGAAATGCGTGGTGGCGAGCGGGCTCGGGGGCAGCCCCGAAGCCCGATGCACCCGCTCCCGCGCACACGCCGAACACGCTGACCGTCCGGTCTGCCGGTTGGTCGTTGATGCCGAAACGATCATGTTTCATGGGCTGCGGGTCCGGTCCGGGGTCGACGACCTCACCCCAGCCGAGCGTGCGGCCCTCGCCCGTCTCGCCGACCTGGTCGACCGGCGCCGGGACCGGGCAAGAGGGGGAGGGTGCGCTCGCGCGTCAGGCCAAGCGCATGTTGAGCGCCGCCAGTGCCTTGGCGCGCTCGACCGGCAGCTTCATCTTCGACGCCGCAACGCGCTGCTGGCTGACCCACGCGCCGAGCCGTACGTCCTCGCCGTCGTAGGGCTCGATGTGGCCGCGCGGGACGTTCACGTGCCCTTCCCGGTCGTGGTACTGGCGGGCGGCGGCGAGGTTGCGCTCCCACCGCTGTGCATGGGTACGCGGGACGGCGGCGGAAGCGGTGATACCGAGCGTCTTCGTGAGCATCCACTGCTGTGCCGGGGCCAGTTTGGCGAACGCGGTCCTTTGCGCGGCGGCCCAGGCACCCAGGTCTTCGCCGTCGACCACCACTGAGCCCGGCGTGGCGGGGAGCGTCCCGACAGCCTTGACGTGGGCCCAGGCGAGACGGAAGGCACGCTGCCATTCGATGCTCCAGGCGGGGCACCAGCCCGGGTCGATCTCCTCCAGCGCCGCCCTGCGCTCCGCGGAGAGTGCGGCTGCCCCGCTGTTCTCGGGCTCGGGACGCTCGGGGAGTTCGTCGGCGCGCGGGCGTTGGGCCTCGTCGGCCCGGCGGACAGCGGCCCGCTGGTTCTTCAGCCAGCGTCCCACCGGGTAGGCGCCGTGGACGGCGTCGACGGGCGCCGCCAGGCCGACCTGGTGTTCCTCGGCCCACGCCGCCGCCGCGGCGAGTCCTTTCTCGAACGCCGCGTCGTACAGCGACCACACCATGCCGAGGGAGGTGAGTTGCGCGGCGCGGTCCGGAGCCAGACGGCCGGCGGTGTAGTGCGTGCGCATGTCGTGGAGCCACTTCCAGAGGGGGAAGTCCGTCGGAGCCCAGTCGGCGGGGGTGCGGAATCCGTACGGCACCCGCAGGTCCCCGTACTGCCTGGCGTAGTGCTGAGCAGCTTGGAGACCTCGCCGCCAGTGCACGCGCGCGGGGTCGATGACCCGCGTTTCGATGAACCCGGCCAACTGGCGGGGGTCGCGCGGAGTCGAGAACCGCAGCAGCTCCTTCGCGGGCCGGCTCACCGGAGCGCCAGCCTCCCCATCCTCCCCGTTCTCCTGGTCGAGGTCGTCGGTGTCGTCCTGAGGGTCTGGGACACGGTTGGGCGCGCTGCTGGGGCGCGGGTCGGTGAGCTTCTCGATGCGCGGGTCGTGCGCGCGCAGCGCGGTCAGCAGCTTGGCGAGAGGGGCGTAGGCGGGGGAGGTGAGCAGTTCGTCGGGTTTTTCGCCGGGGCCGAGGAACGCGGGTACCACGAGCGTGGCGATCTTCCCCTCGCCGGGCTGCATGCGCAGCGCCCGTCCGACGGCCTGGACCAGGTCGGGCATGGAGCCGCGGACGTCGGCGAAGACGACGGCATCGCATTCGCGGGTGTCGACTCCTTCGCCGATGACCTTCACGCTCGCCACCAGCGACAGTGCGGCCTCGGTGCCGAGGTCGGTCACACCGGCGGTGAACTGGCCGATCACACCTCGCCGGTGGGAGGCTGGGTGTTCGCCGTGCAGCCACTCGGCCCACACCTGCTCCTGCGCCGGATACAGGTCCGGGTTCTCCGCGTGGAGTTCCCCGGCCTTGGCGGGCAGGCCGAGCGCGAACGCTTCGGCTTCGGCGACCCTCTGGTGGAAGGACAGCACCCGCCGCAGTTCCTCGGTCGCGCTCACGTTGAGTGTCGTGGCCTGGAGCGCGGCCAGGCGCTTGCCCCGTACGGCGTCGCTGCCGTCCCCGGCGGTCCGCAGCGCAACGTTGAGTTCCGGGTCCTGTACGTCGGCCACCAGCACCTGGTAGGGGGCGACGATGCCCAGGGCGATCGCCTCGTCCAGGGGGAGGGAGTGAGCGACCTTCCCGAACACACCGTCGGGGTCGTCCAGCATGGAGGCGACCAGCTCGCCCGCCTTCAGACGGCCGCCGGGGTCGTCCTCGTCGACCTCTCCGGCCTGCCACACCCTGGGGGTCGCGGTCATGTAGAGGCGCCGCTCGGCGGGGATCCGCGCGTTGTCGTGGACGACGCCCCAGGGCTTCCCGAGCCGGCCGGATGTCCGGTGGGCTTCGTCCACGATGATCAGGTTCCAGGGCGGCAGCCCGCTGCGGTGGGCCGTCTCCAGGAAGCCCAGTCCGAGGGAGGCGTAGGTCGCGAACACGGTGACACGGCCGCCCTGGGTACGGGTGAGGCGGATGAGTTCACCGGGATCGGTGGTGTGCGGAAACCCGGCTTCCTCGGATTTCAGGGAGGAGACGCCGACGAACGGTCCCGGGCGTCCGCCGTCGCGCCAGGCGCGGGCGGTCTGGTCCAGCAGTACGAGGGACGGCACCAGGACCAGCACGCGGTCGGCGTCGACCTCTTCGGCGATGTGCACCGCGATCAGGGTCTTGCCGCTGCCGGTGGCCATGGTGATCTGCGTGCGCAGCCCGGCGTCCGGCAGTGTTCCGCCCGCCGGGATCTCAAGTTCGCGTACGCCGGCGACGACTGCCTCGGCCTGGTGCTCCCTCAGGGGTGTCAGCATCGGTGCCGCTCGCTCTCATGTGATTCGGGGTCAGGGTTCCAGTCCTCGGCGGCCGTCGTCCAGCTCATCCCAGGACCTCACGTACGGGGTACGGCGGCGGGCCTGGTGGAGCGCCTTCGCCCTTGCGCGGTGCGGAGTTGAGTGCCGCTCCGTCAGTCCCAGGCGCGGATCTCCAGGTGGCTGATCTGGGTGCCGGGGCGGACACGGCCGTTGTCGACGAGCCATTTCTGGACCGCCGCGGTGACGTCGCCGCCCGCCGCGTCGACCCAGCTCTTGAACTCGACCGCGTCGAAACCCTCGTTGCCCATTCCGGGCCCGCCGGTGTTGTCGGCGTAGGCACGTTCTTCGGTGCCGTCACGGCGCTGCACGACGTTGCGCCGCAGTCCCGGGGAGTCCCGCTTGCTGCCGGCGTCGTGGAGGAAGTCGCCCTTGCGCGCCCGCACGGTGAAGGCCACCTTCCCGCCGTTCTCGGCGGCCTCCTCCACCACGGGCCGCAGGCGGCTGGCACCCGACCGGATGTGCTGCCTGCCCGCCTTGGCGAGCGACGACGACCACGTCGTGACGGGTTTCCCGTCGTCGCCGATCACCGGCCGTCCGCGCCGGTCCCGCTCCGTCTTCACCGAGCGCTGCGCGTCCTTGCGCCGGACGCGGGCCTTGTAGCCGTCGCGGTTTATCCGGGGCTGCACGTGGGCGGCGGCCAGGGCCTTGAGGCTGTTGATGTCGCGCGGCCCGCCCGCCTGGACCTCCTGGACGACCGAGCGCAGCGCCTCGACGAACGAGGCGCCTTTGTTCTTGGTGAAGAACTGCGAGACGAGCGAGGGGTCGCGGCCCAGGATCTCGCCGACCTGCTTCTTGTTGTACCCCTCGCGCACCAGGGCCTCCGTCAGCCGCGCCGCCTCGTTGAGCGGCGGCCGACGGCGCCCGCCGCCGGTTCCGCGCCTTCTGCGTGGCGTCATGCCAACTCCCTTTCATAGGCGCCCGCGAGGAGTTCGCGGCGCCGTGCGCCCGGTCGGCCGGCGGCCACAGGGGCCCCGCGCCCGCGTGCGGCCGTGTCCGACCGTACGGGCCGGGGACGGGCCGCACGGTCGCGCCGGCAGTAGTTCCCGCTGGGATACGGGGCGTGGCCGCAGCGGACCGGGGGGAGCGCTCCGGTGCTCACGCCGCCACCCCCGGGTCGTGGTCCTCGTCCTGGTCGTCGCATTCGTGCCCGGAGTGCGCGGGGGTTTCGTCGTCGAAGGTCTCGACGCCGCCGGAGGCGCCGCAGCCGTGGCAGTCCCACTCGGCGTTCCAGATCACCGCGCCTTCCCCGGAGCACTCGTGGCCCGACCATGCGGTGTCCTCGTCCTGCCACTGGGCGTCGCCGCTGGCGCCGCACGCCGCGTGCTGCCACGTCCCCCACCACGCGAGGTCGGTATTCGTGCTCACTGGTCCTCCGCCGTCAGCGCCTGCCGCCCCAGACCTTGCAGGTCGAAGAACTCCGAGTCCGTGGTGGGGGTTTGCTGCTCCGCGTCCAGCGCGCCCTTGAGCAGGTAGTCACCGGGCTCGCCCGCGTAGGGCCACTGCGGGCGGACCGTGCTGTAGATGGCGTCCGTGCGGAAGGCGAGGATCGACCCGGCGGGGAGGTGCAGCGCGCCGGCCTTCAGCGGCTGGCCGCTGTCCGGGTCCTTGGCGCCGGTGCGGGTGGACAGAAGCGCAGCACGCGCCGCCGACCACACCCCGGCTGCCCACTCGGGATGGGCGTACTGGTCGCGGCCGAAGCCCGCGTTGCGCTCCCAGGTGACGTGTGTGCCGGAGCTGCCGGTCAACCGCGCGCCGTCCGGGATCTCCGGCGTCTCCCCGTTCGCCCCCAGCTCCACCGAACCGGTGGTGATACGCGGGCGCTGCGCGAACGTGCCGATCCCGTACAGGTGGATGCTGCGCACGCCCCGTGACGCGAGGAACGCGGCCCGCCGCTGACGCTCGTCCCCCACGAGTTCGGCCCGCGCACGCAGCGCCTGCCACGCCTCCTTCAGGCTGTTCGACCACCCCTTGAGCGGATCGCCCTTCTCCCACAGCAGCCCGTCGAGGACTTCGACACGCCACGGCTGGAGCGGGTTGCGCAACGCGAGGTTGACCTCGGCGCCGCCCGCCCACGTGGTGAACGTGCGACCGCCCTCGTACGGGTAGTGCCAGGCCCGCTCGCCCGGGGCCGGTGCCGGGAGGATCCCCACGTGGTTCCAGTCGCGGGGAATCGTCACCCTCACCTGCCAGTGCGACGGCGCGAACAGTGCGCTCGTCTGTTCCTTCTCGCTCAGCGCGGCGAACGCGGCGGCCGTCATCCTCTGAGGCACGCCGACGCCGCTGGTCCAGGTGTGCTTGGCGTAGGCGAACGTGCGGTCCAGCTCAAACCAGCCGGGGACCCGCTCCGGCACCCGCGGTGGGGTGATCAGCTCGGTGCGGCCCTGCCCGGCGGTGGCGTGCAGCAGACCGCGGATCTCCTGGCTCATGACCGGGTACCCCTCCGCCCACTTCGCGCCCGTCTTGGCCGGGATGGTCCGCGACCACAGGTCCCGGCCGGTCTGGGACGGCGAGCCCATCAGGACGACGTCCGGCCAGTGCTTGTGCAGTGCGTGCCACAGCATCCGGAACGCCTCGCGCACGATGCCCGGGTCGGCGCCGTCGGCGTCGAACCACTCGCCGACCGAGCGGATTTCGGTGTGCCGGTTGGGGCCGAACTGCCAGCGGCCGACCGGGTTGTTCGGGTGGACCAGGTGGCCGGCCATCCGGTCCTTCCCGCGTGAGCTCTCGACCTGCCACCCCTCGGGCAGCGGTCCGTTCAGCCAGGCCGCGACCGCGTCCTTCTTCCACTGGTGGCGCTCGGCGTCCCGGTGCCAGGGGTCGCCGCCGGTGATGTAGATGCGCTCCACTTCCGCCGGGACCGTCGCGTACACGGCGGTCAGGATGTCCGCGACGCTCGCCCGCCCCAGGTCGAGTTGCACCGTTCCGCCCCGGCCGACGAGCACACCGCTCGCCGCGTCCAGGAACACCGTCTGCCGGTCCGCCTGACGGAAGTTCGGGCGCTGCGACGCCAGGTCGGGCTCGGCGCGGAACCACCGGTCACCCGCCGCTCCGCCGGGGATGGACGGCAGGACCCGCTCCTCGCCCTGCTCCGCCGCCGTGGCGATGTCTGCGGCGGGTGCGGGGGAGTGGGCGACGTCCGCAGGGACGGACGTCGTCCCGTCCGCCGAGTCGGCACCTTCCTCCGGCTTCTGGTCCTGCGCGGGCGGCGCGTTCTCGGCGGCTGTGGTGGGCTCGGCGGGCGGGGCCGTTACGGCAGCGGCGCGCAGATCGGGAGCCGGTGCCCCCTGCGGCTCCTTGAGCTTCTCGGCGGGCTCCTGTGACTCCCGCTGTTCAGCGGTCGCGGGAGCCTGCGGCGTGTCCACGGATCCCTCAGCAGGGCTTTGGGGACCCAGAGAGGGTGCCAGGGTGACGATGTCGATCACGGACAGGCCCGCGGACGTCGCGAGGCGGTCCGCCTTCGCGTTCCCGTACGCGCTGAGTTCTTGGATCTTCTCGTCCCGCGCATGACGCAGTTTGTCCAGCTCGGCCTGGAGCTTCGCGAGCTGCTTGTCGAGGGGCTTGATCTGGTCGCGCACCGTACGGAGTTCGGCGAGGCCCGCGGTGTAGGTCTTGCTGTCCATCGGCTATTCCTCCGTCGATGAGGTGGGGGCCTCGGGGGGCCGGGCGTGAACGGTGACCCGGTAGTCGCCGGGTACGGACACCACCAGGTGCCGCGGGCTGTCCAGCGTGACGACCGCCCCGCCGAGGACGACGTGCCGCTCGTCCTGCTGCTCCTCGGCCGGAGCCGCGTCGCCCTCAAGGAGGTCGTCGAGCGAGAGGACCTTGAGGGGGGTTCCCTCTCCCTGCCGCCATCTCGGTGCCGGTGCGCCGAGCTGGGCGGCGAACCGGCGCGAGGGCCGGCCGAAGAACCGCACACGCGGGCGGGGGCCGTCGTCGACCCATTCCCACGGGTGGCCGTCGGCGTTCGGCACGACGTCGAACACGCCCATGGTCTCGCCCCGCCGGCAGCCGACGACCACTGCGATCCGGTCCGGGTCGAAGTGCATGCGGTCGGTGCTGGATCCGATCCATGGGGACCAGGCTTCAAGGATGACCTGGGCCGGGGTGCTGGTCCCGCGTTCGACCTCCGGCCAGCGCCTCACCACACTCACCGCCAGCGCCTGATCGGGGTCCTTCTTCGTCGTGGACGGCATACGACCTCCTGCGCGGTGGAGCGGTTGAACTCCGACCCTAGCAACTCTGACTTACTCATCGCAAGTGTTTGTGAATGTTACTTGTTGGCGCGGTCGAGACGGCCAGGCGAGGGGTCGCTCGCTCTCCGTCGCTGGTCCCGGATCGTGTGGGCAGCGCGCGGCGCCCATCCAGCTCAGCCTGGCGGGCTCCGAGCGGGAGCGTACGAAGTGGCCGTGGGCTGGGGCGTCCGAGAGACGCGCCGACGATGCGCCTCCGGCTGCAACAGTGCGCTGCCAGCGGTGCATTGTCAGCGCCGTGTTGGCTCGGGAGGGTGGGATCATGACGAACACCGAGAAGGCCACTCGTACGCCCCGAGCCGTCTCGTACGGAATGCGCAACGAGCAGGCAGCGATCCTGGCCCGCCTCGCCGACCGCTACGCCGAAGCCGTGCCCGCGATCTGTGCCCGCACACCGGAGGCGTCGGTGTCCGGACTCCTCCACGCCGTCAATGCCCACCAGGTACGGCGCCTGTTCACTTCCGACGCGCGCTGGCGGCGGACCACGGGCATCACGGAGGTGCCGGAGGACCGTACGGAAGACGTCGCCGCCGCCCTGGAGCTGCTCCAGGGCGCACGCGCCGATCTCGAAGGGCTGGAAGCTGCACTGCTGCTTGCCGCGCGCTCGAACAGTTCCCGCACGGGCAAGCCCCTGCTGACGTTCGAGCAGATCGCCGATACGCTCGGAGTCGAGTCGGAGCAGGCTGCCAAGTGCCGGTACCGCCATATGGTCGGCATGCTGGATGCCACCTCCTCGGGAGCCGACGGCACTCCGTAGCGAGGTCAACGCCGACCACACGGCTTCCCCGTTGGCCGTAGTCGGGGAGTTGGGGACGTCAGGATCATCGGGAAGCGCCGGCCGTAATCGGGGGCGCGGCTGCGGCTCCGAAGGGGCCCGCTTACTCGCCGTTGGTGTGCTGCGAGGCGATCCGGTTCAGGCTCGGTGCGGGCAGCAGGCGGCCCTCTCAGTTCTCACCCGTACTGGTGAGTGGGCGCGGGGCGTCGTGGCCGCCGGGCGGGCCTGCCGCCGCTGGATGGAGCGGGACGGGGAGGCGCATCAGGGCGAGGAGCGTACGGCTGAGATCGGTCACGGGGCGGGTGCCGTCGAGGACGAGGTCGGCGAGCGCCCTTATGGGCGCGACGTGTCGTTCGTGGGCGTCGCGGCCGTGAGCGAGGTAGCCGCGCAGACTGATCTCCGGGTTCGCCCTGTCCGCGATCTTCCGGAGGGTCTTGCGGGCCAGACGGACATCGGCGGGAGCGTCCACGAAGCAGGTCCACGCCGCGGTGGCGCGGATACGGGGCAGGAGGGCGAAGGTGCCCTCGATGACGAGCAGCGTGGCGTGGCGGTGGCGGGTCACAGCGGCTTGGACGCGGTCGGGGTCGAGGGCGCCGGGGTCGCTGTAGTTGACGACGACGCCGTGCCTGTTGATCGCGGGCACGACGGGCGTGCGTGCGGGGTCGTCGTGGAAACAGGTGTCGAGGTGGATGACGGCGGAGCCGGGAACGGCCTGCTGGAGTTCGGCCGCGAGGGTGGTTTTGCCGGAGCCCGCACCGCCGGCCAACGCGAGGATGGGGGCGGTGGTGTGCGCCACGTACGTCTCGATCCGTGTCGGATGGCAGAGCACGTGAGTGTAGGCAGCGGGTGCGGGCCCGGACGGCCCATTGTCAGGGCGAGTTGCCTCGTGAGCTGGGCACGGTCGCGCTGAGGATCACTCGATCGAGTACCCGGCCGGGGAGGGGCCCGACGGCGGTACCGAGGGTGTCGTCGGTCATGGAGCCAGGCTGGCTCCGGTTCGTGTACGTGGTGGCCGTACGCCCGCAGCCGGGCGGTGTTGCGGGCGGTCGCGGGGTTTTCCACATGCGGGTGTTCATGCTCGGGGCGAAGTGGACGCCGGGGCCGTGTACGAGGACGAGCGCGCTGAGCAGGGTGTCGGCCATGCCGTGCGCGCAGCGGGCGAGCGTCGTTGCCGTGGCGGGGGCGACGAGGAACAGGTCGACGCCGTCCAGGAGTTGGACGTGCAGCGGGTCGCCGGGCCTGGTCCAGTCGGCGTCGGTGAAGAGGCGGACCCGGCCGGGAGGGGGGTGAGGAACCGCTCGGCGGCGGGGGTGGCGACGACGGTGACGCTCTCGGCGTGGTGCAGGGCGTCGGCGACGAGCTGGCCCGCGGCGTCGGCCGCGCTGGATCCGCACACGCCAAGGAGGATGCGCCTCAGGCCGCTCATCGGACCGGCTGCTCGGGCACGAGCGTGGTGCGGCGGTGGGGGAAACCCGCTGGCGTGCGGTTCCGGCGCTCAGCTAGGGTTCAAGGCGTAGTCCGGCCCCTCGGGGCAGGTCTGCTTTCACGGGCCCCGGCTTCGGCCGGGGCTTCGTCATGACGATCCACTGTTCCTGGCGGACGGGAAGTCCTCGGGCCGGGGGTCGACGAACTCCCTCACGGGGTGTCACGGGCCGGTGGGAGCCGCTGCGGCCGGGAACGCTGACGGGCGTGTCAAACGGGGGATGAGAGGGAGGCGAGCGGGGACCGGTGGCCTTTGCCGACGGCCCGCAGTTGCTCCCAGTCGATCTCGGTTCGCACGGTGGGCAGGGCGTCGACATCGGCGGCCCGGTAGAGCGGGACGTCGACGGCTCCCGCGCGGGAGGTACCGAAGCGGACCTCGACCGACTGCGGGGACGTGATCCAGCCGAGGCGCACCATGTGGTTGAAGTCGGCGCGGCGTACTCCGAGTCGGGCTGCGGCCTGTTCGGGGCCCAGCGGGGTCTCGGCGGCGACGAGTTCCGCCAGGTCCGTCCGCTGGCAGACGTCCGCGACCTGACCGGGGTGGAGCACCGAACTGGTCGGGTTCGCGCCCAGTTCGGTGAGCAGTTCGCGGTCGATGAGCCGTCGTACGACGAACACCGTCACATTCGCTTTCTCGCCCGGCTGGTTGGGCGTGCCGAGGGCCTCGGCGATCCGGGCGGCCGCCGCGCTGCCGGAGATCGGCGGAGTGGCGAGCGAGGATCGGATCGCGTCGGCGTCCAGCGCTTCCACAACGGTGCGGGACCAGCGGCAGGAGGGCATGTCCGGATCCGGGACGAGTCCGGTGTGACGGGCCCACCGGAACGCTGCTGCCGGCACACCCAGCCGCTTGATGACCTGGCCCTCGTCGTAGTCGGCTCGTCGCGCCACGGGATCCTCTCTCACACGGTCTTCAAAAGTCATGAATCGAGTAAAGCCTGAAGACGGTCAATATCAATATAAAAGTTGGCGAATTGGGGTACGAGTGGCCGGGCTAGACGACCCTGCCAGGAGATACGGGTGGTGTCGCGCCGGGTGTCACGCTGGGCCTGGCGGAGTGGGGCACCTCGTCACAGCCGCCTGGAGTGTGCCGACGGCATAGGCCGCCAACCTCACTCCCGCTCGGGCCCTTCCCCGCTCGAAGTGAGTCAGCGCCAGTGCGGTCAGAATGTCGGCGCAGGGCCCGGTCACCTCGCCGTGGACCACGGCGTACATGCTCGCGATGGGATCGAGCTTCATCTGCTGGCCGTCGACGTTCATCCGCGTGGTGGCCGGGTAGGCGCGGCCGTCGGCGAACTCAGCGCTGTCGCGGTCCACCGTGACGAGTGGGGCCAATGCCCGGCGGGGGGAGCAAGCGTCCCCACTCCGGCGCGCCGACAGGGCGCGGCGTGCGATTGACGCTCCGGTGTCTGCGGCTCTGCTTCGGCTTGGTCACGGTCAGCTCCTCTTCCCCGACGCGGTCTGCACTGGCTAACGACGGCCGGGTGGTGACCGGTATCCGCCGATCGGCGGTTCGTCCCTGGGGCGCGTCGACCTGATGACGGCGGCGGCAACGGCAGCGCGGGACGGCGTCTCCACTCCGGTCGCGCTCTCGCCCCGAGGGCGGGACCCGGCTGTGTCAGAGTCCCTCTTCCAGGACCGCGCTGGTGCATGGGGCCTTGGCGCGGTAGCGCTCGCGAGTCTCTGACCAGGGTGCTGCGCTGTCGTGGCCCGTACACCCTGTGCCTCCGCAGTGTGGCCGCGTACCGTCCGCAGGCTTCCAGTTGACCAGCGCCACTCGCCCGTACGCCTCGTATCGCTCCTTACTCTCCTCGGCCTCCACGACGCTCTTGGCGAGTTCTTCCTTGGTCCAGCGCTCCACCGGTGCGAACGCCCCGCCGCCTACCCAGCGCTTGCGGACCATGCCCACCAGGTCCCGCTTGTTGTACTTGCGCATCAGTTCGCCTACGCGCCGGTTGTACTCCAGGCTGAGCGCCGCCTCGGCCCGGCGCTGATCTTCCGTCATGTCGTCGACGTTCATCGTCTTTCCTCGCTCATCGTCCCTGCATGGCTGCTTGCACGGCGGTGCGGATCGCCATGTCGGCGTGCCGTTCGTCCGCGAGTTCCGAGAAGTGCCGGGCACTGCCGGGGTACTCCCTCAGCACGGATGCGAGGATCTGCGCGCCGTGCCCGGACAGGGAGCGCAGCCAGGTCTTGATGGGGCCCTGCGGGTCCCACTGGTCGAAGCGCTCGTCCCAGATACACAGGCCGCGGGCCGCCGCTTCCAGCAGGTCCCACTCGTCCTCGCGCGCGGCGCCTCGGCTCACCCCCAGCAGCCACCGGATGGCGCGGTCCGCTTCCGTGAACGTCGGCCATGTCCCACGGTCGCCGTCGACCTGGGCGGCCATGGCCTCAACGAGTGCGATCGCGCGGGCCGGGTTGTCCAGGAGGACGGGCAGAGCGACCTCGACGTTCAGGCGGGCGATCACATCGAGGTACAGCTCGTAGTTGGCGGCCTGGTCGACGGCGAGGTCGACCAGGTGCTCCGCCGCGTCCTCGTCGCCGTCCGTGGCCTTCTGGAGGAGGGCGTGGGCCCGGGTGATCGGAAGGTCTGCGGGGCCGGTCTCGCGCTCGATGAGCGTGATGAAGTCGGCGATGGTCTGGGGGCGGGCAGCGGGGTCGGCGTAGGTGGCCCGGCGTACGACGCCGCGCCACGGCCCCGGGGCGGGCAGCAGCGGGACGTTCGTCTGCGGCAGGTCTCCGGTGAGGATCCAGCCGATGACCTGGCCGAGGCTGTAGATGTCGCTCGCCGGGCAGGCGCCGTTGTGGGGGTCGCTCTTCAGTTCCGGGGCGGCCCAACCGCCCGAACCGATCGACGCGTTCGTCAGCCGGCCCGCCGCGCTCGTCTCCCCGCGCGGGCGCCGTGCGATGCCCCAGTCGGCCACGGTCCAGCGGCCGTCCAGGAGCAGGATGTTCTCCGGCTTGATGTCCCGATGGACCCAGTCGTGCTCGTGCGCCGCGGCCAGCGCCGCGCACACCGCGTCCACGAGTTCACGCAGCGCCTCATCGCTCCGCACCTCGCTGCGCCGCTCGGCGAGCGTGCCCTGGGCCATCGGCATGACGAACCAACCGAAAGCGGGGTCGTGGTCGAGCACGGGCATCACGTGAGGATGCCCCCGGAGCCTCTGCGCGATGGTCACCTCCCGCTCCATTCTGCGGCGGGCACCAGAGCGCTGGGAGCGCCGGCGCTTGTAGGCCACCACCGTGTCCGACGGCTTGTGGACGGCGCGGAAGACTTCTGCCTGGCCGCCATCGGAGGCAAACGCGACACGGTTCATCCGGTAGTCGCTCTTCCGCCCGCGGGCGGAGAGGCCCACCGCGTCCCAGCCCGTGAGTTCCGGACCGGCAGCAGCCGCACCCGCGCTAGGCAGCAAGGACGGGCGGAGTCCGGAGATACGGGTCAGGACCGGTCGCACGTGCTCGTAGTCGTTGGAGGGCACGGACGCCAGCAGGTAGGCGGGGCCTTCTCCCGGTGGCTGTGCCAGTCCCAGGACGCGATCGAGCTGGTACTCCAGGAGGAGCTCGCCCTGCGCGTCGTCGACTCGGGTGCGGTGCAGGTCGATCCGGTTGCCGGAACCGCCCGTTGACGCGCTCAGGACCGTGTCCGGCTCGGTGACAAGCAGGTGCCCGGGGTAGTGCCCGGCGGTACGGATCCAGCCCTCCTGCCGGTTGAGGTCGGTTGAGCGTTCGAGGTCCGCGACCACGCTGTGCCCGCCGGCGGCCAGGAAGAACCGGCGGCGGTCCAGCCACACGGCCGAGCGGACGGAGGCGTCGAACGCGAGCGGATAGCGGAGCTGGTCGCCCACCTTCTCGCCGACCCGTGTCAGCGCGAGGGTGCCCCCCTGCCCGGTCCCCAGCGTCACCCCGGACCCCGACAGGACCCACGGCTCGCCATCGTGCCCCGCCACCAGCTGTGACCCCGGCTCGTCGAACGCCCCGGCGACTACGCGCAGGATGCGTTTGTGCCAGCGGACCACCGCCGGGCCGGCCATGACCAGCACCTCACCGTCCGGCCCGATGAGCGGCGCACCGTGGCAGCCGGGCAGCTTCAGGAACCACTCCGTGCGGCCGCGCACAGGGTCGAGCTCCAGCAGCCCGTCCTCGCAGGTGACGAGAAGAGACCCCTCGCGCCACGCCATGCCCGTCGGCTGCACGCCCGTCGCCTCGCCGACGAGAACGACGTCCGACGCGACGTCCCGCCATGTGTGCGTCGGCACACTCACCCGCACAGTTGTCCGGTCGGGCGGTGCCATGACCAACGGCATCGCCGGCGGTGCGGCGGATCGCACGAGCTCCTGAAGCGTCAGGTGGATTTCCTGGCTGCGGAAGATGTCCCGGATCAGGGAAGCCAGGTCCAGCAGGCCCGCGACCGCTGCGTCGAGGTGGCTGCGATCGAGCACCACACCGAAATGATGTCCACCGTCGAAGAGTTGATCTGCCTCGTCCCCTGTGAGGGCCAACGAGAGCAGTGCCCAGCGCACCCCCCCAGGCCGGCCGCTGCGGCCTTCCTTCCGCACGGTACGGGCGATTCGTTTACTTACCCTGGCGATCCCGCGGGTGGTACAGCTGACCAGGTAGTCACGACCCTCGAAGTCAAAGGCCACCCCAGGCGCGTTACCGATCTGGGACACCCGCACCGCCGCCGCGTCGACCGTGCGCCGCAGCAACGCCGCGACCAGGGCCGCGAGTTGCCGGTTGCGCTCGTCCCGGCTCAGCGTGTCGTCCCCGGCTAACCGGCCGTACTCGGCGACCAGATCCTGCGGTTTCTGTACCTCGTTCACGCTGCGCGCTCTCCGCTCTCCGCCCCGGCAACGACCGGCCAGGCGCGGCTACGCACGATTCTGCCGCAACAACGCAGCGCCGGAGGGACGTTGACCAGACCCCGCGAGGCCGCCACCGACCAACAACACCCGCCCGCCGTCAACCTCTTGTCGTTGTCCCCGCGCGACGCCCACCGGCCTCGGCGCCCCTCGCCGGCCGCGCGGGGCATGTGTCGTCGAACTACGTGGTCAACCATCATATGACCAATTATCACGCGGTTCAGAATGGGTAGAATTCCTCGCCAGTAGACCCGATGGGATAGCCCGGAGGAACGCAGATCGGAATGTACTGAATTCGAGCCAGTCATACTCGTGATTCCACCCCGTGTGCGCATCCGCACGGATCCATTGTGTTTCTTTACCATGCGAAAGCGAGCCCCTTGATGAACACCTCCGACAGGCGGCGGCCACGGCGCCGTGTGCCCGAAGCACGCGCCCGCGCCGCCGCCGCACCGATCGACCACGCGAAGATCGGCCGGACCTCGGCGCGACGCAGCGCGCGAGGGATGACACACGCAGAGGCTGCCGCCGCCCTCGACATCGCCTATTTCGAGCGCCGTCAGAACCTGCGGCACGAAGAGACCGCCGACGACGGCGGACGGAGCGAAGCCGCCCTTCTGGAGTGGCAGCGCATCGTGCAGCTGCTCGCCGCCAGCGACGGTCCGTACGATCCGGACGCCGACGCGGTCGTCCAGGAGGAGCTCGCCGAAAACCGGTGCCGCGAAGAAGCCACGCAGGAACTCCACCAGGAGCAGCAGCAACTCGCCGTCCGGGCCGACGAACTGGCGAGCGCGGCCGGGGACGGCCGGCTCGACCGGACCGTGCCGAGCCGGCCGGGGGACGAAGCCGCCCGCGACCTCCTGGCCGAGCGCCGCGACTACCGCACCGCGGCAGTCGGCGTCTGGCTCGCCCGCGCCCTCGTCGACCGCTCCGGCCACTACAGCGACCCAGACGCCCGTACGGCCGCCGACAGCTCACTGCCAGCCGAGGTACGCGCCCACGCCGCGCTGCTCGCCGCGCTCGCCCGCACCGGCGCTCCAGCCGTGGATGAAGAGCTGGACTTCGTCGGCCGTCTTGCCCAGGCCGACCCGGTCGCCACGGCCGCGCTCGCCGCCTGGCTCACCGACACCCTCAGCCCCGGGGCGAACCGGAACCCGCTTCCACGGTGAGGCTCCAGGTGATGTCCAGGGCGGGGTGAGGACGCAATCATCCCTCGGCATCCACTCCGGGTCGGATTGTCGCTACGGTAGGGAACCAGATGACACATGGGGCATCAGCCGGCGCCCGCCAACTCCGGCGCTTGGATACTCCCCGTTTGTTCTCTCCCACCGCCAGGAGACCGCCATGACCGCCCAGACGCCCGAAGACAACGGCCGCAAGCTGCACATCAGCGTCCCGGACGATGTGTACGACCAGATCGCCCTCCTCGCAGCCAGTGAGCAGGTGCCCACGGAGGAGTACGCCGCGCGGATGCTCGTGGACGACGTGACAGAGGCCCGATTCCTCAGCGGTGCCCAGGAGTTCATCAGCGAGCACGGGCCCGGTTTCGCCGCGCGATTCGGTCCGGACACCGCTGGAGATCAAGCCGCGTGATGCTGACGGTCGACCTCCGCTGGCTTCTGCGGATCGCTCAGGAACACCTTCCCGGAGACCCGGACATCGTTGACTACGGCGCGCTGGAAGCCGCCCGCGCCCGTCACTGCGCGGTCGTCATGGACACCACCGTGTACGACGGACCGTATGTCCGCGCTGCGGCGCTCATGCAGTCCCTGATACGTGTGCCTGCCCTGGAGCACTCCAACGAGTTGTACGCAACCGCGGTGGCCGCCGCGTTCCTCCGGGCCAGCGGTCGGGCCGTGAAAATCTCCACTGACCAGGCGGCAGACCTCGTCGACCAGATCAAGGGCACAGAGGTGCCCGTCCGTGACATCGCTACCGCCCTGCGGACCTGGGCACCCAGTAACTGAGACGCCCCACACTCCGACGTCCGCCCCGCAATCCTCGCGACCTTCGGCTGCGCTCGATGATCCGGCGGGCGCTCACACCGTTGCCCACGTGCGCCAAAGGCCGAGCCTGGCTGCCTACGCGAGCTCTGTGCACAGCTGGAGCGGTACTCAGGTTGTTCTACTTCTCCAGAACATGCCGGTTCACCTGGTGCTACCGCCCGCGTGCCGCTCGCCGTGCAGCACCGACCGTGGCGGTACCTGGCCCTTGTTCTGCTTCTCCAGAACATGCCGGTTTAGCTAGTGCTACCGGCACGGGTAGGAGCGGAGCATGAAGAGGGCGCTGCACCCAGGGGTGCAGCGCCATGAGGTCTTCGCGGGGCCAGCGGTGCGCTGGAGGGCCCGGCAGGGCCGTCAGCCGGGGTTCAGCCGACGGCGGCGAGGTTGGCGAGCTGAGCGGCGTACCGGGCCCGTCTCTGCTCGGTGAAGCGCTCGGGCTCAGCCGCCTTGATCTCCGGGATCGGCATGACGGGGGAGGAGACCTTGCCGCCGGTCAGCAGCGGGTGGAGCTGGTAGAGGCCGTCTTCCAGGCTCCAGGCGAGTCCGCACTCACGGAGTTCCCTGAAGCCGCGGTTCACGGTGGGCTTGCTGGCGCCCAGCTCGGCGCACATTTCGTTCTGGCTGATCGCGGCGGTACCGGTCTCATCGTCGCTTAGGTACATCAGCTCGTCCAGGACCCGGCGGCCAGCGTTGGTGATGTCGACCAAGGCCAACAGACGCAGAACAGCGCGGGGAATCGTGACGGGGGCCTCGGTGGGAGGGCTGGGGACGTAAGAGCTGCTCACGGAGCCTCACCACTTCCTTCACATGGACGCTGCAATAACGAGGATATGCCGTGCGAGGTCATGCGCTCGCCTTCCCGACGGACCGCCGACGGCGGAGCGTGACAACCTTCTCCCGGCGGCGGGCGGCCTCGATGGTCCTTTTCTCCTCTTCCCTCATCTGGCGCCACTCGGCTGGGTAGTTGGGGTGCGGGATGATGCAGGCTGGCCCCTTGGCGTTGTTCCAGAGGGCCTGCCACTTCTCTTGCTCGCCGGAGGTGCCGGCCACCGTCAGCCACGGGTTGAGCTGGAGGATGCCGCGCTTGGCGCTGCGCAGCCAGCCTGTGTGCGCAAAGAACTGGCTCGCCTCGTTCACGGAGGCCGCCGACAGGCTGCACCGTGCCTGAAGATCGCGTTGGCTGGTCTTCACGAAGCCGCGGGCGGCGGCCCGGGTCTGGTCATCGGCACGGTTGGCGTTTTGCAGCGCGACCAGCTTGCACCAGACCTGGAACCAAGAGCCGGGCATCTTCAGGCTCCCGAGCACGTCCATCAGCAGACGGGCGTCCAGGACGTAGCCGCTGCATTCCGCGCTCGCGACGAACTCGCGACCCTTGATCTTCTCCACGCCCAGGATCAAGCCGCCCTTGCCGTCCGACCGCGCGACCACGCGCTCACCGGGGCGGACGATCGGCAGCTGTTCCATCAGCGCGGCCTCCAGAGATGATCAATGTTTCGTGAAGCACGGTAGCACCAGGTAAACCGGTTTGTTCTGAAGGAACAGAACAAACGATGGCTCACAGTAACCTGATGCTCCGTCAGCTCTGAAGGATGTTTGTTCTGGATCTCCAGAACACCCAAGAAGCGTTTGTTCTGGAGATCCAGAACAAACCGTTTTGTATTCATGCAGGTCAGAGCTGGTTTCGATGCGAAACCCTCTTATGTGTTACTAGAACCCGGCTACCAGCCCGACAGGGCTCGCGAGCCGTCAGGCGCAAGCGGCCGACGGCGGGCGTGTCGCCGCCTGCAACCACCCGATCGAGGCGACACACCCTTGATCGAGCTCGCTTCGCACCCATCGTCAAACCGCTGGCGCCTGAATTAACCGTCAGTTCGGCTCCAACTATAACTACCCCATACTTAATTTTTAAGCCCTCAATATTCAAGCTTCCGTCCTGTTTCGGAACATCAACCGCTATTCACTATCCACCCTTCCATTAGTTTCTAAACGTCTGACGCATTGTCAGGTTTGGGGTGTGGTGGTGTGGGTGTTTGGTGGTGGCGGGGTGTGTGGTGTGTTGTTTGGTGCGGGGTGGGGGCCTGTC
>NZ_JBVJNN010000041.1:0-65094 GCF_055583685.1 Streptomyces sp. NPDC104581 | reverse complement strand
AGACGGGTTCTTTCTTTTCTTTCTCCTTTTTCTTCTGTTCCTTCCTCCCCCCCCCCCCCCCCCCCCCCCCCCCCCCCCCCCCCCCCCCCCCGCGTCCCGCAGGCCCTAGACGAGTCCGAGGCGCTCCGCCGCGGTCACCGCGTCGACGGGGACGGTGACCGGCTGGGGCGCGCCCGCGACCGCCCAGTCCGGGTCCTTGAGGCCGTTCCCGGTGACGGTGCAGACGATGCGCCGGCCCCGCTCGACCCTGCCCTCCTCGGCCGCCTTGAGCAGACCGGCGACGGACGCGGCAGACGCCGGCTCGACGAAGACACCCTCCTGGGCGGCCAACAGCCGGTAGGCGCGCAGGATCTGTCGGTCCGTCACCTCGTCGATGAAACCGCCGGACTCATCCCTGGCGGCGAGCGCCTGCTGCCAGGAAGCCGGGTTGCCGATCCGGATCGCGGTGGCCACGGTGTGCGGGTCCTTGACGACCTCGCCGCGCACGATCGGCGCCGAACCGGACGCCTGGAAGCCCCACATGCGCGGCGTGCGGGTCGCGGGGCCGTCGGCGGAGTACTCCGTGTAGCCCTTCCAGTACGCCGTGATGTTGCCGGCGTTGCCGACGGGCAGTACGTGGATGTCGGGGGCGTCACCGAGCGCGTCGACGATCTCGAACGCCGCGGTCTTCTGGCCCTCGATACGGGACGGGTTCACCGAATTGACCAGCGCCACCGGGTAGTTGTCGGACAGTCCGCGCGCCAGCGTCAGACAGTCGTCGAAGTTCCCCTCGACCTGGAGGATCTTCGCGCCGTGCACCAGCGCCTGGCCCATCTTGCCCAGCGCGATCTTGCCCTGGGGCACGAGGACGGCGCAGACCATGCCGGCCCGTACCGCGTACGCGGCGGCCGACGCCGAGGTGTTGCCGGTGGAGGCGCAGATGACGGCCCGCGCGCCCGCCTCCTTGGCATGGGTGATCGCCATCGTCATGCCGCGGTCCTTGAAGGACCCGGTCGGGTTGGCGCCCTCGACCTTGAGGTGCACCTCGCAGCCCGTGGCCTCGGAGAGGACCTGGGCGGGGACGAGCGGCGTACCGCCCTCGCGGAGCGTCACCACCGCCGTCGTCGCCGCGACCGGCAGCCGGTCCCGGTACTCCTCGATGATGCCGCGCCACTGGTGGGTGCCGATGCTCGTCATGGGTCCCTTACTCCCCTTCAACACGCATGATGCTGGCGACACCGCGCACGGTGTCGAGCTTGCGCAGCGCTTCGACGGTCCCGGAGAGGGCGGCGTCGGGCGCGCGGTGGGTGACGACGACGAGGGACGCCTCGCCGCCGAGTCCTTCACTGTCGAGCCGGCCCTGCTGGCGCACGGTGTCGATCGACACGTCGTGCTCGGCGAAGACCGTGGCGACCTGGGCGAGCACGCCCGGTTTGTCGGCCACGTCGAGGCTGATGTGGTACCGCGTCACGACCTCGGCCATGGAGCTGACCGGCAGCCGTGTGTACGCGGACTCGCCGGGCCCCGTCGCCCCGCCGATCCGGTTGCGGCACACCGCGACGAGGTCGCCGAGCACGGCGGACGCGGTGGGCGGGCCGCCGGCCCCGGGGCCGTAGAACATCAGCTGCCCGGCCGCCTCGGCCTCGACGAAGACCGCGTTGTACGCCTCGCGCACGGAGGCGAGCGGGTGGCTGAGCGGGATCATCGCCGGATGGACACGCGCGGTGACCGACTTCCCGTCGGCGGCGCGCTCGCAGATGGCGAGGAGTTTGACGGTGCAGCCCATGCGCCGCGCGGAGGCGATGTCGGCCGCGGTGACCTCGGTCAGCCCCTCGCGGTGCACGTCGTCGAGGCGTACGCGGGTGTGGAAGGCGATCCCGGCGAGGATGGCGGCCTTGGCCGCGGCGTCGAAGCCCTCGACGTCGGCGGTCGGGTCGGCCTCCGCGTAACCGAGCGCCGTGGCCTCGTCCAGCGCCTCCGAGTAGCCGGCGCCCGAGGAGTCCATCCGGTCGAGGATGAAGTTGGTGGTGCCGTTGACGATGCCGAGCACGCGGTTGACCTTGTCCCCCGCGAGGGACTCCCGCAGTGGCCTCAGCAGCGGGATGGCGCCCGCGACGGCGGCCTCGTAGTAGAGGTCCTTGCCGTGCTTCTCGGCCGCCGCGAAGAGCGTCGCGCCGTCCTCGGCGAGCAGTGCCTTGTTGGCCGAGACGACGGAGGCGCCGTGCTCGAAGGCGGTGGTGATCAGTGTGCGGGCGGGCTCGATGCCGCCGATGACCTCGACGACGACGTCGATGTCGCCCCGTTTGACCAGCGCCGTCGCGTCCGTGGTGATCAGGGCGGGGTCGATGCCCTCGCGCACCTTGGAGGGACGGCGGACGGCGACCCCGGCGAGTTCCAGGGGCGCGCCGATCCGCGCGGCCAGATCGTCGGCGTGCGTCGCCATGATGCGTGCCACCTCTGAGCCGACGACTCCACAGCCCAGCAGCGCCACCTTCAGCGGACGCGTACGCATCATGCGACCTCGATTCCCTCTCTCAGCGATGTGGACCAGTCTCACGCACCGGACGGAAGTTTCTACCCTCCGTCCGTCATGCGAGACGTCAATCTCAATTACCCGACGTCGAGCCGCAGGAGATCTTCCTCCGTCTCGCGCCGGACGATCACCCGCGCCCCGCCGTCCTTCACCGCCACGACCGGCGGGCGGAGCGCGTGGTTGTAGTTGCTCGCCATGGAGCGGCAGTACGCGCCGGTGGCGGGGACCGCGATCAGGTCCCCGGGCGCCAGGTCTGCGGGGAGGAACGCGTCGCGTACGACGATGTCACCGCTCTCGCAGTGCTTGCCGACGACGCGCGACAGCATCGGCTCCGCGTCGGAGCGGCGCGAGACGAGCGCGACGCTGTACTCGGCGTCGTACAGCGCCGTACGGATGTTGTCCGACATGCCGCCGTCGACGCTCACGTACGTCCGCAGCCCGTCCAGGGGCTTGATGGTGCCGACCTCGTAGAGCGTGAACGCGGTCGGGCCGACGATGGCGCGGCCGGGCTCGACGGAGATCCGGGGGGTGCGCAGACCGGCGGACTCGCACTCACGGGTGACGATCGCGGTCAGGGACTTGGCGATCTCGTGCGGCTCGCGCGGGTCGTCCTCGGGGGTGTACGCGATGCCGAGGCCGCCGCCGAGGTCGATCTCCGGGAGTTCGACGCCGTGCTCGTCGCGGACCGCGGCCAGCAGTTCGACGACGCGGCGCGCGGAGACCTCGAAGCCCGCCATGTCGAAGATCTGCGAGCCGATGTGCGAGTGGATGCCGACGAGTTCGATGCCGTCGAGCCGCAGCGCGCGGCGCACGGCCTCGGCGGCCTGTCCGTCGGCCAGCGCGATACCGAACTTCTGGTCCTCGTGGGCGGTGGCGATGAACTCGTGGGTGTGTGCCTCGACGCCGACGGTGACCCGGATCTGCACGGGCTGCACCCGGCCGAGGGCCTGCGCGATGTGCGCGACGCGCACCATCTCCTGGAAGGAGTCGAGGACGATGCGTCCGACGCCCGCGGCGACGGCGCGCTCGATCTCGTGCACCGACTTGTTGTTGCCGTGCAGCGCGATGCGCTCGGGGGGCATGCCCGCGTCCAGCGCGGTGGCCAGCTCGCCGCCGGAGCAGACGTCGAGGTTGAGCCCCTCCTCCTTGAGCCAGTGGACGACGGCACGGGACAGGAACGCCTTGCCCGCGTAGAAGACGTCGGCGTCCTTGCCGAACGCGTCGGCCCAGGCGCGGCAGCGGGCACGGAAGTCGGCCTCGTCGAGGAAGTAGGCGGGGGTGCCGAACTCCTCGGCGAGCCGGGTGACCGGCAGTCCGGCGACGGTGGCGACACCGTCGTCGTCGCGGCTGACGGTGCGCGACCAGACCTTCTCGTCCAGCGTGTTGAGGTCGGCCGGCGGCGGGGAGTAGTGGCCCTCGGTGTGCACGTCGGCGTAGCGGGGCCCGGCGGGGTGGGCGGAACGGCTCATCGTCTTCTTGCTCTCTTGGTTACGTCGGATGCGTCCGACTCGGCGGAGCGCATCAGAGGTGTTCGGGCGCGTCGATGCCGAGGAGGGTGAGGCCACCGGCCAGCACCGTCCCGGCGGCTTCGGCGAGTGCGAGCCGGGACCGGTGGGCGGCCGAGGGTTTCTCGTCGCCGACGGGCAGCGGGCGGCAGGTCTCCTGGAAGTGCAGGAACGCCTCCGCGGTGCGTTCGAGGTGCCGGGCGACCCGGTCGGGGGCGCGGTGGCGGGCGGCGGCGGCGAGTACGCCGGGGTGGTCGCCGATGCGGTCGAGGAGGGCGCGGGCGCCGGGCTCGGAGGTGTCGCCGTCGCCTCTCGGGATGCCGAGGGCGGCGGCGTTGCGCAGCAGGGCGCGGGTGCGGGCGTGGGCGTAGCGCACCGTGAACAGGGGGTTGCTCTCGTGCTGGACCAGTAGCTCGTTGCCGGTCGTGGCGGCGTCGTGGGCCGCGGGCCGCAGCAGTCCCCAGCGGGCGGCGTCGGTGCCGAGCCGGGTGAACAGATCACCCGCGAGGGTGGCGGAGACCGGCCGTACCGTCAGCCGCTCGGTGGCGTCGGGGCCGGTGCGGGCGTCGGCGCCCTGTGCCCGCAGCAGCCGCAGGACGGTCTCGGTCCGGACGGCGGCGCGCAGTTCACCGGCGGGGGCGAGGATCACGGTGGTGCCGGCGAGGGCGTCCCCGTGCCCGTACCCGAGCCCGGCGCCGAGGACGGCGCGGACGACTTCGGCGCGGCTGCCGGGGGCGAGCGTGAAGTTCAGGAAGCCGGGCCCGGTGACGTCGACGCGGGAGAGGGCCGGGGTGGAGCGCAGGATCTCGGCGCGGAGGATCTCGGCGATGTCGCGGGGGCTGCGCCGGGCGGGGCCGGCGAGCCGCAGCGCGACGGAGGTCGCGTAGTCGCCGCTGCCCCCGGGGCCGGGGCGCCCGACCTGGACGCTGTCCGGTACGGGCCCGGCCAGGACACCCTCGTCGACCGCGCGGCGCAGGGCGCGCAGCACGGTCCGGGAGAGGTCGGCGGGGGTCACGGGACCAGCGTATGGGAGGAGGGGGGCGTCTTCGCGAACCGGTTTCGCGATGCGGGCACCGCCACGCGCGGGGGCGGCCCGCGGCGCCGTCGGACGCTTGCGCCGGGAACCGTCAGCCGCGTGCGCCTCCGGGGGCGCTGCCCGCGCGGCCCGCCCCGTATCTGTCGTCCAGGGACTGGCCTTCCCGGCGCATCAGCCGGCGGACGACCCTGACGAGGTCGGCGGGCTCGAACGGCTTGGCGAGGAAGGCGTCCACGCCCGCGGCGATGCCGGTCTCCACCTCGTACCGCGTACAGGCGCTGATGATCGCGACGGGCAGGTGCGAGGTCCGCGGGTCGGCCCGCAGGCGGGCGGCGGTGCGGATGCCGTCGAGGCGCGGCATGACGACGTCGAGGGTGATCACATCGGGCCTGGCCCGGTGGACGACGTCCAGACACTCGGCACCATCGGCCGCGGTCACGACCTCGAAGCCCTCCAGCTCCAGGTTGACCCTGATCAACTGCCGGATGACCCTGTTGTCGTCGACAACGAGCACTCGGCCTGACGCGCCTGACACAACTCGAGAGTAGGTCGGGCTCCGGGGCCGCGTCCGGGTTTTCCCCACTTCTCACCCGGCGCGGGCGACCGGGCGGCGCGGCCCTGCGCGACGCCTCACGGCAAATACCTGTTCACGACGACCCCACGGGGGCTGGTAAGGTTTTACCCGTCGCCAAGGTCCACGGGGCCGGGGCGACACGCCCCCGTAGCTCAGGGGATAGAGCATCGGCCTCCGGAGCCGGGTGCGCAGGTTCGAATCCTGCCGGGGGCACCGTTCTGACGGTGCCGGACAGGCCCTCTTTTCAGACCAGGTGTCTGATCGGGGGGCCTGTTGTCATGTGCGGCCATGTTTCGGCGGCGGGCCCGTTGGCCGGCGGCGGGCGGTCCGCCCGTACTTCTCAGCGCCCCGGCGCGCCTCCGGGTGGAAAGCGTCCGGCTGACGGTTTGTCACTTGCGTGAAAGCCGTGTGGAGGAACCTGTCGGGTGTGCCGTTACGACCGAAATGCCGTTCGTGCCAGGCCCGTTCAGGACCGATGATCTAACCCTTCGGCAACGACATTCCGGGGATCACGCCTGCCGTCAAGTCGCCACGCCGAACTACCGAGGAACATTCCGGTATTTGGCGTCGAGAGGGGCGAGAAGCCCTTGTGCGCTGGTCAGTTACCCATGCGTTGAAACGATTCGGCGATTCCGCTTCCGGCTCCGAAAGGTGCTTCGAGCGTTGATTGTGGCCGAGTTGGACCGTTCGTGGCCTGTTAGGCACCTGCATTTTTCGAGGATGCGCGCATCCGTAACGAGGTGGTACGGCATAGGATCAAGCCGCGCCACGGGGGCCTCGTCTGTCCCTTCCGTAACGTTGCACACGATCTACTCGCGATCCCCACCGACACCCCCCAACCCGTTAATAGGTATCTGCGTGTCACCGATACTCAGCACCGGTTCCGGCGATGGAGCCGCGCAGTGAAAATCAATCGTCGCCTCGTCCTGCTGGTCACCGTGCCCCTCGTAGTGGCCGTCACCTTCGCGGTGCTGGCCCTCGCTCCCGCGACCAACCAGGCCCTTCAGGCAAACCGCCTCACCGCCATGGTCGATGTCGCCTCGTCCGTCAGCGAGTTGACCCACCACTTGCAGCGCGAGCGGGCAGCGGCCACCGCTCTGGTCTCCACCCAGGGAGATTCGGACTCGTTCCGCGAAACCTCCAACGCGACGGATAAGAGTGTCGCCCAATTCCGTTCACAGATCGGCAGTTTGTCGTCCGTTCCGGGCACCGCGCAGGCCGCTCTGGACCGGATCGAACGCTTCATCGATGAAATGCCCTCGCTGCGCGCCCAGGTGCGTTCCGGAGGGAGCACCGTCACGGCGCTGACGTTCGGCTACCGGATCGTGATCGCCGACCTGATCGACTACCGCGACGGCATCGCCCAGGCCGACGGGGTCGACGCCGACGTCGCCGACCGGATCCGCGCCGCCGCCGCGCTGTCGCGGGCCTCCGAGCACATGGGCCAGCAGCAGGTCGCGGTCATGAAGGCGCAGGCCACGGGTGGTTTCACCGAGGCGTCCAAGCGGACCTTCGAGGCCACCAGGATCGGCTACACCGAGGCGACGGGCTCCCTGTTCGACCTGGGCCCCGTGCAGTGGCGGACCTGGCTGGAGCGCACGCTCTCCGGTCCCAAGGCACTGGAGGCACGCCGGCTGGAGGACCAGGTGGCGCGCACCGCGCCGGACCAGGAACTCACCGTCACTCCCAAGAAGTGGCAGCAGGCGACGGCCGACCGGCAGACACTCCTGCGGTCGGTCGAGAGCCGTATCGACGAGTCCGTGCTCAAGACGGTCACCGAGACGCGCACCTCGCTCGCCTGGCTGGCCGGCGCCGAGGTGGCGCTGGTCCTGCTCACGCTCATCACCGCGGTCGTCGTCGCCATCCGGCTCGGCCGCGTGATGATCCGCCGCCTGCGCGACCTGCGCAACGCCGCCCACGAGGTGGCGCACACCGGTCTGCCGCGGGTGATGACGGAGCTGTCCCAGCCGGGCGCGCTCAGCGGCGCCACTCCCGAGCAGGTCGCCGAGCGGTCGGGCAACCCGGTGAAGACCACGGGTCTGGACGAGATCGGCGAGGTCGGTGAGGCGTTCAACGCCGTCCACCACGAAGCCGTCCGCCTCGCGGCCCAACAGGCCCACATCCACGAGCAGTTCGCCGAGACGCTGGTCGGTGTCGCCCGCAGGGGCGCGCAGCTGACCACCGTCATGGTGTCCGAGCTGGACGCGGTGCAGCGCGACGAGGCCGACCCCGAGCGCATGAAGACCCTGTTCGCGCTCGACCACCTCGCGATCCGAATGGAGCGCAACACCAACAACCTGCTGGTGCTCGGTGGTTACGGGCACGGCCGGGTACGGTCCGCCGACATCTCCTGCTCGACGGTGATCGTGGCCGCCGCGCAGCAGATCGAGCGCTTCGACCGGGTGTCCCTCGGTGTCATCGAGTCCGGCATCGGCATCGCCGCGCGTGTGGTCCACGACGTGGCGCACATCCTGGCCGAACTCCTCGACAACGCGACGCGCTTCTCGCCCCCGGACAAGCAGGTCGGGGTCGCGGTCTGGCGGCTGTGGGACCGGGCGGTCGTACAGATCGTCGACGAGGGCGTGGGCATCACCGCCGAGAAGCGCGCCACCCTGAACAAGGGTCTGCTGGAGCCGAAGTCCGGCATCGGCGACGTACGGTCCATGGGTCTGCACGTGGTCGCGCGGCTCGCCGCCCGGCACGGCATCGTCGTCGAACTGCGCGACTCCTCGGGTCCGGGCACGATCGCCGAGGTCACCCTGCCCGCGAACGTGCTGGCGGCGGCTCCGCAGGAGGCCACGCCTCCCGCGCAGGGAGCGCTCGGCGAGCGTCCGGGCGAGCGTCCCGGCGTGCGCTACGAGACCCCGCGCCCGATCACCGGTCCCGGACCGCTCCGCCGTCAGTCGGCGGGTGCGGGAGCGGGCGCGCCGACCGGCCCGAGCGGCATCGGCAGGAACGGCGACGCCGCCACGGCGGGCGACTACAACCCGGGAGGGGACAACGGCTCCGCCGGCTCCTCCCGTGACGCATCCCGCGGTTCCGACGGCTCACGAGGCTCCGGCGCGGCGAAGGGTTCCCCCGCCGACGACCGCGAGCGCTCCAACGCGCCTTCCCAGCACCCCGTTCACGCGGAGCCGGTCTCCCGTATCGCCGGAGTCAGCTCCTCGGGACTGCCACTGCGGCAGCGCAACACGCCCAAGCAGTGGCCCACCCTGGGCAAACGCGACGGTGCGGACCAGCGGTCCGGTGCCGCCCCCAAGCCGTCGCCCCGCCGTCGGGACTCCCGGCAAGTCTCTGACGTCCTGGCGGCCTACGCCCAGGGGATCAACAGGAGCACGAGCCACCGCGGGCGCTCCGCCACCGACGACGACACCCAACGGAGCACAAAATGACGACCTCACCCAACGACCTCAGCTGGATCCTCAGCGGATTCGCCGGGCGCATCCCGGAGGTCACCCAGGCGATAGCCGTGTCCGTGGACGGACTCGCCCTGGCCTACACCGGGGTGGAGCGTGACGACGCCGACCGGCTGGCGGCCATCGCTTCGGGTGTCGTCAACCTGCTCTCCGCCGCCGCCCAGTTGACGAACACCGACCCCGTCGAGCACAGCCTGACCGCCATGGAGGGCGGCTACATGTTCTCGATGGCCGTCTCCAGCGGCGCGTCCCTGCTGGTCACGACCACCAGGGACGCGGACATCGGCGAGGTCAGCTACATGATGTCCGAACTGATCAACCAGGTCGGCGACTCCCTGACCCCCCAGATCCGCGACACGGACGCCCAGCCCTCCCGCTGACGTCCGGGTCGTGCGGGCCCCGCCGTCCGGCTCGTTCTGCCGTACGCGGTGTCCCGCTCGTTCCGTCCGGTTATTTCCTCCATCCCGATGAGAGCCCTCATGTTCTTCGACAAATCCATACGTGGCCGCAGCAGAGTCCGGCCGGTCGGCGCGGCCGCCCTCGTACTCGGACTGGCAGCCGTCACCGGGTGCAGCGGCGACAGCGGCGCCGGCGACGACACTGTGAAGATCGGCCTGGTGGCCTCGCTGTCAGGCACCTACGAGCCCGTCGGCACGGAGCTGCGCAAGGGCTTCGAGCTGTACCTGGCGACGCACGACAACAAGCTGGGCGGCCGTGAGGTCGAGCTGATCGTGGCGGACGAGGGCGACGGTCCGCCGACCGCCGTTCCCGCGGCCACCAAGCTGATCAAGAAGGACAAGGTCGACGCGCTGACCGGTCTCGTCGGCGGTGGTTCGGTCAACGCGGTGATGCCGCTGATCAACCAGGCCAAGATCCCGCTGCTCGGTTCCAACGGCCGTCCGCCGGTCAAGGACATGAAGTACCTCTGGACGACGAGCTTCCTCTCCGACGAACCGGGCGCGGCCATCGCCCCGTACGTCAAGGAGAAGGTCGACGGCCCGGTCTACGCGATCGGCCCCGACTACCAGGGTGGCTACGACGAACTGCGCGGCTTCACCGACGAGTTCAAGAAGGTCGGCGGCAAGCTCGCCAACCCGGACGGCAAGACGAAGTGGACGCCGTTCCCGAAGACGACGAACTTCATGCCGTACTTCGCCGAGATCGCCAAGACGGACGCGAAGGCGGTGTACTGCTTCTACGCGGGCAAGGCCGCCATCGACTTCGCCAAGCAGTACGCGCAGTCCGATGTCGCCGATCTGCCGCTGTACACGGCCTTCGTCACCGAGGGCAGTGTGCTCCAGGCGCAGGGCGACGCGGCCAAGGACGTCTACTCGGTCCTGAACTACGCGGCCGACCTCGACAACGAGGCCAACCGCAAGTTCGCCGCCGACTGGACGGCCAAGCACGACACCCAGCCGACCACCTACGCGATGGCCTCGTACGACGCCGCCGCCGTGCTGGACCAGGCGATCGGCGACGCCGCGAAGAAGGGCGACGTGACGCCCGAGACCATCAACACCGCCATCGGCGGTCTCGGCCAGATCGACAGCCCGCGCGGCGCCTGGGAGTTCGGCGACAAGGCGCACTCGCCGGTGCAGCAGTGGTACCTGCGCCAGGTGCGCAAGGACGGTGACCAGCTGGCCAACGTCATGGTCCAGGACCTGGCGACCCTCGGCAGCTGAGATGAATCTCCTTGATGCCCACTTCGTACCGGCGGTGGACGGCGTGGCCTACGGGCTGTTGCTGTTCGTCGTCGCCGCCGGCCTGAGTCTCGCCTTCGGCACCGCGGGCGTGCTGAACCTGTCACACGGCACGCTGTACGCGATCGGCGCCTATACCGGTGCCGAGTTGAGCGACGGGACCTGGGGCGGCCTCGCCGTCGGACTGGCGGCCGGGACCGCGGCGGCCACCGCCGCCGGGGCCTGTCTGTCCGCCGCGACGATCCCCCTGGCCCGTCGTGGGCATCTCGCGCAAGCACTGCTGACGTTCGGGCTCGCCCTGATCGGCGGCAATCTGCTCATCGAGTTCTTCGGGGCCGACGAGCTACCGGTACGCGTCCCCGAGGCGCTCGACTCCTCGGTGACGCTGCTGGGCCACCGTTACCCCGCCTACCGCCTCTGCTTCATCCTCATGGCGGTGGTGCTGGCGGCGTTCGGTACGTGGGTGCTCACCCGCACCCGCGTGGGCGCGGCGGTACGGGCGTCCGCGGACGACCCGCAGATGCTGGCGACCACCGGGCACAGCCCCCGCGCCGTGCACACCGGTGTGCTGGCCGCCGCCGGGGCGCTGGCGGGTGCCGCCGGAGTGCTCGGCGCGCCCATCATCGGGCCGGGCGCCGGCACGGCCGACACCGTGCTGATGCTCTCGCTCGTGGTGGTCGTGCTGGGCGGGCTGCGGTCGCTGTGGACCACGCTGTTCGCGGCGATCGCCGTCGGCGAGGTGCAGACGCTCGGTGTCTCGGTGGCGCCGGACTGGGCGCCGTACCTGCTGTTCGCGGCGATGGCCGCCGTACTGATCCTGCGCTCCCAGTTCACCGAACCGGCGACTTCGGGGGCGCACGGCGGCGGGGACGGTGGCGCGGACCCGGTCGAGTGGCTGCGGCGGCGGCTCTCCGCGTCCTTCAAGGGGCGGGGAGCGGGCGCCGCGGCGCCGTCCGGTCCGGTCCCGTCGGGGACGCCCACGGGGAAGTCCTCGGGGGCGGTCCCGTCCGGGGGCGGTGCCGACAGGACGGAAGCGGGCGGACCGGGGAGCCGCGCGAAGCTGCCGTGGCTGCTCCGCGGCGGCGGGGACGGAGGCGACCTCGCCTCTCGGGTACGCCAGGCCGCCCCGCTCCTCGTGCTGCTCGGCGTGCTCATCGCCCTGCCGACGCTGCTCGACGCCTACACCATCTCGCTGGCCGGCTCCGCGCTCGCCCTCGGGCTGCTCGCGGTCAGCGTCACCATCCTGACCGGTTACGCCGGGCTGCCGACCCTGGGCCAGACGGCGCCGTTCGCCGTGGGCGCCTACGCCACCGCGAATCTCGCCGACGCCGGATGGACCGCGGGCCCGGTCCAGATCGTCGTCGCGGCGATCGCCGCCGCGCTGTTCTCCCTGGTGACGGGGCCCGCGGTGATCCGGGCCCGGGGGACCACGGTCCTGATGATCACCCTCGCCATCGGTGAACTGGCGAGCGCGGCCATCAACCAGCTCAAGTCCGTCACCGGCGGCGCCGACGGACTCGTCGGCTTCCCGCCCACGCAGGCGCTCTGGGGCGGTGAGGGGATGGTCGACGAGAGCGAGGTCTACAACTACGCGCTCGCCGTCGCGGTCGTCTCCGTCGCCGTCACCCTGCTCGTGCTGCGCTCCCCGGCCGGAAGGCTGCTGATCGGTACCCGCAGCGCCGAGGCCCGCATGCGCGCGTCCGGTCACCCCGTGGGCCGCTATCTGCTGATGGCGCACATCGGCGCCGGCGCGCTCGCCGGGGTCGGCGGCTCGGTCATGGTCACCGTGCAGCAGTACCTCTCCCCCGCCGACGTCGGTTTCGAGATCGCGGCGTTCGCGCTGCTGGCGGCCGTCATCGGCGGCAACACCTCCGTGGTCGGCGCCCTGATCGGCGCCGGACTCATCGTCAGCACCCGCGACTGGGTGGCCGGTTCCTGGCCGGGCCACGGCCATCTGCTGCTCGGCGTGCTGTTCGTCCTCGCCGTCTATCTGCTCCCGCGCGGTCTGGCCGGCCTGCGCGCCGGACGGGGAACCGGTGGGCCGGGTCCCGGTGGACGGCGGACGACCGGGGCCGACCGGCCACCGTCCGACCACGACAGCGCTCCGGCCGGGAAGGTCGCCCCATGACAGCCAGCACACCGGCCACGGCGCCGGTACTGGACCTGAAGAACCTCACACGGCGGTACGGGAGCCTCACCGCCGTCGACGACGTCAGCCTCCGGCTCCCCGCCGGAGCACGGCACGCCGTCATCGGGCCCAACGGCGCGGGCAAGACCACCCTGCTCAACCTGATCGCCGGCACCGACCGGCCCGACCACGGCACCATCGCGCTGGGCGGCACGGACATCACCCGTACGGCCACCGCGAAGCGCAGCCGCCTCGGGATCGCCCGCAGCTTCCAGCAGCCCTCGGTCATCGGTGAGCTGTCGGTGCTGGACAACATCGTGCTGGCCGGCTGGCGGCACCACGCGCTGCGCCGGGGAGCCTGGCGGCGCCCCTCCCGCTACCGGCAGCACGCCGAGTCCGCCGGGCGGCACCTGGAGGCCGTCGGCCTCGCCGACTCGGCGCGCAGGCCGGCCGCCGACCTGTCGCACGGTCAGCGCCGCATGCTCGACCTCGCGGCGGCGCTCGCGGGCGACCCCCGGCTGATGCTGCTCGACGAACCCGCCGCAGGACTGACCGAGGGCGACATCGGCCGTCTGCTCACGATCCTGCGCGGCCTCCCGGACAGCGTGGCCGTCATCCTGGTGGAGCACCATGTCGAGGTCGTCGCAGAACTCGCCGAGACGGTGACCGTGTTGGCGGCCGGACGGGTCCTGATCACCGGTCCCACCGCCGAGGCGCTCGCCCATCCGGAGGTCCGCGACGCGTACCACGCCACGGGCGCCCGCGATACAGCAGAAGCGAGAGGGTGACCGACCACCGATGCTGGAACTCACCGGCCTGACGGCGGGCTACCACGGCGGCACCGTCCTGCACGACATCGACCTGACCGTCCCCGCCGGCTCCGTCCACGCGATCGTGGGCCACAACGGGGCGGGCAAGACCACCCTCGTCCACACCGTGGCGGGGTTCATCCGCCCGTCGGCCGGCTCGGTGCTGCTGGACGGCCGGGACCTGACCGGGCAGCCGGCGCACCGGGTGGCGCGCGCCGGGATCGGCCTCGTACCGCAGGGGCGCCGGGTCTTCGCCGGGCTCACCGTCGCGGAGCACCTGCGGCTCTCCTACCGCCCGCCGCGCCGCGGCGACGCGGCCCGGCCCGGCGCGTGGACCCCGGCCCGGGTGCTGGAGCTGCTGCCCCGGCTCGGTGAGCGGCGGGGCAACCGGGGCACGGACCTGTCCGGCGGCGAGCAGCAGATGCTCGCCCTGGCGCGTGCGCTGCTGGGCTCGCCGAGCGTGCTGCTGATGGACGAGCCGACGGAGGGGCTGGCGCCCGGCCTGGTCAAGCAGGTCTACGAACTGGTCGGCACCCTGGCGGACGAGGGGATCGCGGTGCTGCTGGTCTCACCGAGCCCCACGCAGGCGGCGGAGTGCGCCCGCACGATCACGGTGCTCACGTCGGGCCGCCCGACCCTGCGCATGTCGGGCGAGGCCGCCCGCGCCGACCCGTCCCCGCTCCACGAGGCCCTGGAACTGACCCCGTCCCGTCCGGCGGCCGGCTGAATCCGCCCGGCGGGCAGTTCAAAGCCCGTGCGGCGCTAGAGGACAACGCGCCCGGCCCGTGCGGCGTTTGAGGACAGCACGCCCGGCCCGTCAGGCGCTTGAGGGCGGAACCGGCCCACCGGGGACCCCCGGTGGGCCGGTCGCGTCACTTCAGCCGGTGCCCGCCGAACCCGCTGTTCCGGTCCGACCCGCTGTTCTGCGCCTGCCACCACACGTCGAACTCCGCCTGCCCCATCGCGCCCCACTCCGGCGTGTTCTCCACCTGCGCGCTGCCCATCCTGCGGGCCAGCGCGACCAGCGAGGCGCCGACGGCCCCCCGGTTGGTGTCGTACGCCTCCGCGATCTCCTTCCAGCTCCCCCCGGCCACCGCCGCGGCCTCCAGCGCGGTCGCGTCCTGGAGCGCCTTCACGCTGCCGCCGCCGATGTGCGGCCGGGCCACGCTGGCGGCGTCGCCGACCAGCAGCATCCGCCCGGAGGTGTACTGCGGCACCTCCAGGTCGTAGATGGGCTGGATGAACGTGGTCTCGGCGGGCGTACGGAGCACCCGGGCCGCCCAGTACGGCGGGAAGTTGTCCGCGACCAGGGCCCGGAGGTGCGCGGTGAGCGCCGAGTTGAGCCGGCCTGGCGGCAGCGACGTCGGTGTCCGCAGGTCCGGGTGGAGGTCCTCGGACTCCGGCGGGGCGGTGTAGAGCACCCAGTTGAGCCGGTGTCCGCCGACGCCGTCGGGGATGCGGTAGATCATGCAGTGGCCGCCGGGGAAGACCACGTTGTGCGCGTCGTTGCCGTCGGACGGCAGGTCGGCGACGTCCGCGGAGGTGCCGCGCCAGCCGATGTACCCGGCGTACGTCGCGCTGAGCCCGGGGAACATCGCCTCGCGTACGACGGAGCGGTAGCCGTCCGCCCCGATCACGGCGTCGAAGCGTTCCCGCTGTCCGTCCGCGAGTCGGAGGGTCACACCGTCCGAGTCGGGCTCCACCGCGTCGACGAGCGCGCCGGACCGGTAGTCGACCTCCTCGGGCACCCGGCGCCGCAACTCGCTCCACAGGGAACCCCAGTTGTAGGCGCGGAACGGGAACGGCTGCTCGCCCACGGCCCGTCCGTGCTCCGCCTCACCGTCCCGCACGCTCCACACCCGGCGGGTCAGCGGCGCCCAGGGCATGTCGGCCGCCACGTACCCGGCGCCCTGGAGTTCGTCGTACCGGTCGTTGTGGAGGGCGATCCCGACTCCCCTGTCGCGGAGTTGGGCGTCGGCCCGCTCGAAGACGGTGACCTTCCCGGCCCCGCCGCGGGACACGGCCAGCGCCGTGGCACACCCCGCTATGCTGCCGCCGACGACGGCGACGCTGCCTCCACGCATACCTGGCACTCCCACTCGGTCGATGTTCCGGTTTCCCCCGCGCTCGGGGCCACGACGGATCTTATCGACGTCAATCCCGCGCCGAGCGGGCGCGACGGCTCAGCGACAGCCGTTCCGGTCCCCACCGCGAAGGAGGCGCTCGCCGGGCGGGGAGCGCGACACGGCCCGGTGGAGGCCGATCCCACCGGGCCGGTCCCGACAAGACACCATCTAGCGCCGCGCACGCACCAGTTGGGCGTCCGCCCAGTCTCCGTGGTCCGAGTCGATGCCGTCGCCGCCGTCCGTGACGCGCAGTGTCAGTTGCCGCACCCCGCTGACGTCGACGTCGAACGCGTACGCCGGGTCCGCCGGCCCCAGGACACCGCTGCGGGCCAGGACCTCGCCGTCGCCGATCACCTCGAACTCCACCGAGCCCTTGTCCGGCTTCTCCTCGTCGATGCCGGCCCAGGCCGTGAAGCGGTCGTGGGCGCCGTTCAGTTCGACGGTCACCTCGGAGCGCGCGTGCACCCCGAGTCCCTTGTCGTACGTCGTGTCGCCCAGCCGCAGCGGGCCGCCGTCGCCCGCCCCGTCCTCGCCGTTGGAGAGATCGCGCTCGACCGGGCCCCAGCCGTTGGACTCGGATGCGAACGGCAACGAGCTGACGTACACGGTGCCCTCACGTGCCACGAAGACCCGCACCGTGCGCTCGACGGTCAGCGGCGGCGCGTCAGGGCGGGCGTCCGGGTCGCGGTAGGCCACCGTGACCGGGATCTCCGTCGCCCCGTACTCGGGGTCGGCGGGGACGGTGACCCGCCAGGACGCGGTCAGCGCGGCCCCGTCGGGCAGTTCGTCCGCCGTCGCCCCGTCCCCGTCGACCGCCCAGCCCTCCGGGGTGCGGGCGCCGAGCGTCACGTCCTCGGCGGGTCCCGCCTCGTCCAGGACGAAGCGCGCGGTCATGTCGACCTCCGCGCCCGGCAGTGCGTCGGTCTTCGCGGGGGTGACGGAGAGCGTACCGACGGGCACCGTGTCCACCGGCCGGTCGCAGCTCTCGCGGCCCGGCACGGCGCGGCAGATCTGCGCGGCGAAGCCGCCGTCCGCCAACACCGGCACCGTGAGCGCTTTCTGACGGTCAATCACCTGACTCTGGCGCACGACACCGTCGGCGCCGTCCCGTAGGACGTCGACCCGCCACGAGCCGGGGCCCAGGAACGTCAGCGGGACCCGCTCCGTACCCCCGTCGCCCGCCCTGATGGAGCCGAGGAACCACCGGTCGCCGTTCCTGCGCGCGAACGTCGCCGCCTCACCGGGCGTACCGGCGACGAGCCGGCTCTCGTCCCAGACGGTCGGGACCTGGTCGAGGAACCCGGCGAGTTCGGGCCGGGCGCGGTACGCCTCGACGCTGCCCGCGTAGTTCTGGAACCCGGACTCGTACACGACGGAGAGCGCCAGCTCCGCGGCCTCGGTGTTGTCGCGCTGCCCGAACTGGAAGCCCATGGGGGTGAAGTCCATGGAGCCGACCACGTTCCGGGTGTAGGGCAGGGTCGCCATGTCGTCGGCCCGGACATCGCCCTGCTCGGCGCCGTGCACACCCTCCATCGTCATGACGTGCGGCCAGGTGCGCTGGATGCCGTGCGGCAGCGTCGAACCGTGGAAGTTGACCATCAGCTCGCGGTCGGCGGTCTCCCGCAGGATCTCGTCGTACCACTCCATGCGTTCACGCGAGTCGGAGTCCATGAAGTCGATCTTCAGCCCGGCCGCGCCCCACTCCTTGACCTGGTCGAGCCGGCGCGTGCGCTCGGCGGGCGTGTCGAGATCGGTCCAGTGCATCCACAACAGGACGCCCACGCCGCGCCGTTCGGCGTACTCCATCAGTTCCGGCATCCAGTCGGTGGTGTTCCAGCCGTCGTCCACCAGGGAGTACTCCCAGCCGTGCGCCGCCGCGTAGTCCACGAACCGCTGCTGGGTCTCCAGGCTGCGCTGCGCCGCGCCGAACCCGGCGAGCCAGGACCAGGCGACGGCGCCGGGACGGATCCAGGAGGTGTCCGCGACGCGGGAGGGCGGGGCCAGGTCGTCCACGAGCGTGGACTCGGTCACGGTCGCCAGGTCACCGGCGATCACGGTCCGCCAGGGGGTCGCGAGCGGCCCGCCGGCCGGCCGGGGTACCGAGGGGTCGGCCAGGGCCACGTCGTAGCGCCCGTCGCCCGTCGTGTGTGTGAGCCGGCTCGCGGGATAGCGGCCGTCGACGTCCGCCTCGGTGAGCAGTACGTGGTCGTCGCCCACCTGGAAGAGCGCCGGGTAGGCGTACTGGCCGCTGGGCGCCCCGGCGGCGGTCGTACCGTCGTACGGCTGCTCGTAGTTGACCGAGTAGTCGCTCAGCCGGGCCGGCGCGTCCGCCGGCAGCACGAAGCCGGACGCCTCGCGCAGCACGGCGCCGTCGCCGGCGGGGAGCACATAGCGGTAGGCGACTCCGTCGGCGGCGGCGCGCACGACCAGGTCGACCCGTGCCCCGCCCTCGCCCCGGAGGGTGAAGCGCGACTCCGCCATGTCGACGGTGCGGCGGCGCTCCTTGCCGACGACGGTGGTGTACCGCTCGGTGATCCGGCGGTCCTCCCGGTCCACCAGACGCAGCCCGCGCGTCAGGTCGGCGTCCTCGGTGACGATGCCGACGGGCGAGGGCTCGACGAGGGTGCGGTCGCCGTCCCGTACGGCGAGGGTGACGGTGCCGTCGGCGGGTTCGAGCCGTACGGCGGCGACGGGCCCGCCCCGGGAGACGGTCCAGTCGGACCCGGCGGGCACCGGTCCGGTCGCGCCGTCCCGGGCGGCGGCCGGGGTCCCCAGACAGAGCACCCCCGCGAGAGCGGTCGCACAGGCGGCACGCCATCGCTTCGCCGATCCTGGTCTGCTGTTCGTCATCGCTTGTCCCTCTCACTCGGAGCCGGGCTCAACGGGCAAACACGGGGCGCGAGTCGGTGATGACAGGGCAGAGCCTGAAGGGGCGCCCGCGCCCCGGATTGTCCACCGGAATTCCCCGGAACCGCCAGGGTCTGTCGCACAGAATCCAACAGAATCCATAACCCGCATACGACGCGGGCATGGGCCGGCCGGGGCGTCTCGTCACACGGGTGCGGTGCCGCGTCACGCACGGGGAGAGGAAGCCGGTCACCGCGTCCGGGCAGCAAGGTCCCCGCCCGGCCGGACCGGCGGGGCCGCGTGCGGGGTTCCCCGGCAGGCGCTCAGGCCGAGCGCTTCCTCGCCGGGGCCTTCTTCGCCGGGGTCTTGCCGGCCGCCGTCTTCTTCGCGGCGGCCTTGCCTGTCGCGGCCTTGCCCGTCGCGGCGGTCCCGCCCGTCGCGGCCTTCTTCGCCGCCGTCTTCTTGGTGCCCGCCGTCTTCCCGGCGGCCGTCTTCTTCGCCCCGGTCCCGGCGGCCGTCTTCGACGCGGCCTTCTTCGGCGCCGCCTTCTTCGTGCCCGCCGCCTTCTTGCCGGTCGGCAGACGCGTCACCTCCGCGTGATCCCCGCCCCCTGCCCCGCCGCCCTCGCCACGCGACGCCTTCGCCGCCCGCACACTGCTCTCCAGCGCCGCCATCAGGTCCAGCACCTTGCCCCCGCCCCGCTCCCCCGCCCCCTCCGGCGCCGGGAGCCCGCCGCCACCCGCCTTGGCGGCGATCAGCTCCTCGACGGCCTCCCGGTAGTCGTCGTGCAGGGATTCGAGTTCGACCTCGCCGAGAGTGTCCATCAGGGCGTCGGCCAGGTCGAGTTCGGCGTCCCGGATGCTGACCTCCGTCTCCGGCGCCACCCCCTCCGGCCGGCGGATCTCGTCCGGCCACAGCAGCCCGTGCAGCGCGATGACATCACCGAGGACCCGCACCATGCCCAGCCGCTCGCGACCGCGCAGCGCGAATTTCGCGATCGCCACCTTCTCGCTGCGCTTCAGGGCCTCGCGCAGGAGTGTGTACGGCTTCGCGGCCGGTACGCCGTTCGCCGCGATGTAGTACGCCGAGCCCACCTGGAGCGGGTCGATCGACTCCTCGGGCACGAATCCCACGATCTCGATCGTCTTGGCCGTCGGCAGCGGCAGCTGGGCGAGGTCGTCGTCCGAGATCGGGATCATCGTTCCGTCCGCGTCCTCGTACGCCCTGCCGATCTCGGCCGAGGTGACCTCCCGCTCGTCCAGCTCGCAGACCTTCCGGTAACGGATCCGGCCACCGTCCGCCAAATGGATCTGCCGGAACGAGATCGAGCGGCTCTCGGTGGCGTTCATCAGCTTGATCGGGATACTCACCAGACCGAAGGAGATTGCGCCGTTCCATATGGATCGCACGTTAGATCCCTCACATCCAGAATTCGTGGGATTCTCATCGTATGACGCCCATCGCCGAGGTGGAGGGGCGGCGGATCCCCCTCAGCAACCTGGAGAAGGTCCTCCACCCGGCCACCGGGACCACCAAGGGCGAGGTCCTGCACTACTGCGCGACCTCGGCCGGTGCCCTGCTCGCCCATCTGGCCAATCGCCCCGTCTCCTTCCTGCGCTACCCGGACGGCCCCGCCGGCCAGCGCTTCTTCACCAAGAATCCGCCGCCGGGCACGCCGTCCTGGGTACGCAGGGCGACGGTGCCCCGTTCGGCGGAGTCGACGGCCGAACAGGTACTGGTGGAGGACCTGGCGACACTGATGTGGGCGGCGAACCTGGTCGTGGAGTTCCACACCCCGCAGTGGCAGGTCGACAGTCCGGCCCGCGCCGACCGCATCGTCTTCGACCTGGACCCCGGCGAGCCCGCGACCGTCGTGGAGTGCTGCGCGGCGGCGCTCTGGCTGCGGGAACGGCTGGCGGCGGACGGGCTCAACGCCTACGCCAAGACCTCGGGCTCCAAGGGCCTGCATCTGCTCGTGCCGCTGGAGCCGACCCCGTCGCGCGAGGTCTCCGCCTACGCCAAGTCGCTCGCCGTCGAGGCCGAGGCGGAGCTGCCGCAGCTGGTGGTCCACCGGATGGCCCGTGCGCTGCGCCCCGGCAAGGTGTTCGTCGACCACAGCCAGAACTCGGCGGCGAAGACGACGGCCGCGCCGTACACACCGCGCGCCAGGACGGAACCGACCGTCTCCACCCCGGTGTCCTGGGAAGAGATCGGCGACTGCGCGGCGCCGGAGGATCTGGTCTTCCGCATCGGTGACATCGCGGGGCGGCTGGCGCGGTACGGAGACCTCCTCGGCCCGCTCCTCAATCCCAACCGGGCGGGCCGCCTGCCGTGACCGCCGCCCTCGCGGGCGTGCACCATGGGGGTGCGCCGGTCATGAGCACCGTGAAGCGTCATGAGAAGAGAAGGAACCACGCATGATCATCTTCGGGACCAAGGGCTACATCTACCAACTGGCGATACTGACGCTCGTGTGCGGCCAGTGCGGCAACCCGTCCGCGCACACGCTCCGCAAGCGCGTCTCCAAGTTCACGCTGTTCTTCGTGCCGCTGTTCCCGTACTCGACGAAGCACTACACGCAGTGCACGTTCTGCGGTGTGGAGCACCAGGTGCCGAACGAGCAGGCCGAGCAGCTCCTCGCACAGAGCGCGTCGCAGGCCCAGCAGGGCATCGGCCAGCAGCACGGCGCCAACCCGTTCGCGCAGGGCGGTCAGGGAGGCGGCGGCAACCCGTTCAGCCAGGGCGGCCAGGGACAGCAGCCGGGCCAGGGCGGCAACCCGTACCAGCGCTGAGGCCGGCCGGGGCCGCGGGCACAGGGACAGGGCCGGGGGGACGGCCGGGGGCGCGAGACGGGGCACACAGAGTCACGGTTGCGGACAGAATGTGACGAAATTAGGGTAAATCGGGCGAGCCACCCAGTCCCGCACATCGCCCCTCGCCCCCCTCTCCGAACATCAGGAGTCACGCATGTCCCAGCGCCCCCCGCGTTCCCCCGCCCCGCGCCTCCGGGGCCTCTTCGGCCCGTACGTCGCGGCCCTCGCCGTCGCCGCCGCCGCACTGACCGCCACGCCCGCGCTGGCGGCGGTGCCGGCGCCGCCGCCGGTCGGCTCCGGCGGCCACACCGGTATCGAGGCCGGGCGCACCGGCGACGCCGGCCCCGAGACCGAGACCTCCACGATGGGCTCGGGCGAGTACAAGGGCCGTGTCACCGCCAGGACCGGGCTCCTGCTGCGCGACAGGCCCTCCCGCGGCGGCCGGGTCATCGGCAGCGCCGCGTACGGCTCGATCGTGCACATCCTCTGCAAGACGCGGGGCGACGAAGTGAACGGGAACGACCGCTGGTACCTCCTCACGGACGGCAACTGGGCCTGGGGCTCCGCCGCGTACATCGAGAACATCGGCAAGGCACCGCGCTGGTGCTGACCCTGCGGGAGCCCGACATGCCTTATGTCTTTACATAAGCGGACATAAGGCATGTCGGGTTGCTACGTTGCGCTCCATGACCGCAACGACGGCGGACTCGCCCCCGCCCGAACTACGTCTCCGCAAGCGGCGCGGGGTCGAGCTCTCGCTCGTCGTGTGCGCCGTTCTGATCCCGCTCCTCGGTTACGCCGCCGTCGGTCTCGCCCATCACGACGCGGTCCCGCCCGACGCCCCGCGCCACAGCGCGGGGCTCGGTCTGCTCGCCCTCATGGCGCATCTCGCGGTCCGGTTCCGCGCCCCGTACGCGGACCCGCTGCTGCTCCCGATCGCGGTCCTGCTCAACGGCGTCGGGCTCGTGCTCCTGCACCGGCTGGACCTGGCCACTCCCGGCGAGCGGGACGCGCCCGCGCAACTCGTCTGGTCGACCCTCGGTGTCGCGCTGTTCATCGCCGTCGTCGTGCTCCTGCGCGACCACCGGGTGCTCCAGCGGTACGCGTATCTGTCGGTGGTCGCCGCGCTGCTGCTGCTGACCGTGCCGATCTTCTTCCCCGCCGTGAACGGCGCCAGGATCTGGATCCGGATCGACGAACTCTCCTTCCAGCCGGGCGAGTTCGCGAAGATCCTGCTGGCCGTCTTCTTCGCCTCCTATCTCGCGGCCAACCACGGCGCCCTCGCGTACACCGGCCGCCGGATCTGGCGGCTCCAGTTGCCCACCGGCCGGGTGCTCGGCCCGATCGTCGCGATCTGGCTGCTCAGCGTCGTCGTACTGGTCCTGGAACGCGACCTCGGCACGTCGCTGCTCTTCTTCGGCCTCTTCGTGATCCTGCTGTACGTGGCGACGGGCCGCACCGGCTGGATCGCGGTGGGGCTGCTGCTGGCCGGTGTCGGCGCGTTCGCCGTCGGCTGGCTCGAACCGCACGTCCACAGCCGGGTGGAGGACTGGCTCGATCCGTTCGCCTCCATCGACGCCGGGCAGGGACCCGGCCAACTCGCCCAGTCCCTCTTCGCGTTCGCGGCGGGCGGCATGTCCGGTACGGGGCTGGGGCTCGGCAGGTCCGTCCTCATCGGCTTCGCCGCCAAGTCCGATTTCATTCTCGCGACGGCGGGCGAGGAGCTGGGGCTGATCGGGCTGACCGCTCTCTTCCTGCTGTACGCGCTGGTCGTCGCCCGTGGCTACCGCACCGGGCTCGCCCTGCGCGACCCGTTCGGACGGCTGCTGGCGGTCGGTCTGGCGTCGATCGTGGCGCTCCAGGTGTTCGTGATCGCGGGCGGGGTGACGGGGCTGATCCCGCTCACGGGCATGGCGATGCCGTTCCTGGCGCAGGGGGGTTCCTCGGTCGTCACCAACTGGGTCATCGTGGCGCTGCTCATCCGGCTCAGCGACTCGGCGCGCAGACCGCGTCCGGAGACGGTGGACACGGGCGTGATCGCGTCGGCGGTGATCGCGACGGGAGCGGCGGGAGACGTCGGACCGGCCGGACCCGCCGGACCGGCGGAAGGGCCTTCGGCCGAACCGGCGGGCGGGAGCGAGAGATGATCAGCCATATCCGTCTCGCCGCCGCGTTCTGTCTGCTGATGCTCGTCGCCCTGCTCGTCAACGCGGCGCGTATCCAGGTCATCCAGGCGGACTCGCTCGACCGCAACCCCGCCAACCGCCGTGCGGCCATGGACCGTTACGAGCAGCCGCGCGGGGAGATCGTCGTCGAGGGCCGGCCCGTCACCGGTTCGAAGGACACCGGCCAGCAACTGCGCTACGAACGCACCTACACCCAGGGCCCGTTGTACGCCCCGGTGACCGGCTTCTCCTCGCAGACGTACGGCACCACCCTGCTGGAGCACGCCCAGGACGGCATCCTGGCCGGCACCGACCCGATGCTGGCACCGCTGCCGTTCTGGAACGACATCACCCGGACCCACCCGCCGGGCGGGCGGGTCGTCACCACCGTCAGGTCGGCGTTGCAGCGGGCGGCCTACTCGGGCCTCGACGGCAGGCGCGGCGCGGTCGCCGCGGTCGAGCCGGCGTCGGGCAGGATCCTCGCGCTGGTCAGCAGCCCCTCGTACGACCCCGGGACGCTCTCGGGCACGGGCCGGGCGGTGACCGACGCGTGGCGGCGGTTCAACAGCGCCGACGACCAGCCGATGCTCAACCGGGCCATCCGGCAGACGTATCCGCCCGGTTCGGCCTTCAAGATCGTGACGGCCGCCGCCGCGCTGGACGCCGGGGTGGTCGACGACGTCGACGAGCCGACGGGCGTGCCGGAGCCGTACGTCCTGCCGGGCACGCGCACCACGCTCCCTAACGACGCGCGCGGCTGTGACAGGGAGTCGCTCGCCTACGCGATCAAATGGTCCTGCAATTCGGTGATGGCCGGTCTCGGGGTGGCGGTCGGGCTCGACGGGATGGTGGCGGCGGCGGACCGATTCGGGTTCAACGACCGGCGGTTGAGGATCCCGTCGGGTGTCGCCGTGTCCAACTTCGACCGGGAGATGAGCGACGACCAACTCGCGCTCTCCTCGATCGGCCAGTTCGACACGACGGCCACCCCGCTCCAGATGGCGATGGTGGCGGCGGCCGTCGCGAACGACGGGGAACTCATGCGCCCCTATCTGGTGGACCGGACGCTGGCGGCCGACGGCGACGTCGTCTCCCGTACCGGCGAGCACTCCGACCACCGGGCGATGAGTCCGTCGACGGCCTACCGGCTGCGGAAGTTGATGGTGGAGGTCGTGGAGACCGGTACCGGGAAGAGCGCCGGGATCGACGGCGCGACGGTCGGCGGGAAGACGGGCACGGCGCAGCACGGCGTGGGCAACTCCGGTACGCCCTATGCCTGGTTCATCGCCTGGGCCCAGGCCGCGGACACGGGCCGGCCCGCGGTGGCGGTGGCCGTGGTGGTGGAGGACGCCGAGGCGGTGCGCGGTGAGATCAGCGGGGGCGGCGACGCCGCGCCGATCGCACGGGCGGTGATGGAGGCGGCGCTGCGAGACTAGGCCGTGTGGTGGACGACGGCTGGTGGTCGGTGGGCGAGGCGCTGGACCGGATCGGCAGGCTCGATCCGGAGCTGAGCGCGTTCGTCGAGGTGTGGCACGCGCGGGCGGCGGATCCGGTGGACCGCCGACTGCCCCTGGCGGGGCTCCCGTTCGCGGTGAAGGGCCCGGCGGGTCTCCGCTCGTACGCGGCGCGGCGGCTGGTCGCGGCGGGGGCGGTGCCGGTCGGCTCGACGGCGGTGCCGGGGCCGGGGACGTACTGGCGGACCTGGGGTCTGGGCGCGCACGGCCGTACGGTCAACCCCTACCGCGCCGACCGCGTGCCCGGTGGTTCGTCGGCCGGTTCGGCGGTGGCGGTCGCCGCCGGCCTGGTGCCGCTGGCGACGGGAAGCGACGGGGCGGGCTCGGTGCGGATTCCGGCGGCCTGGTGCGGGGTGTTCGGCCTGAGGACGACGAGGGGGCTGCTGCCGTCGCCGGACCCGACGGAGCTGGCGACGGCGGGGGTGCTGACCCGGCGCGTACGGGACGCGCGGCTGTATCTGCGGTGCGTGCTCGACGGGTACCGGGAGGCGCCCCGGGTGCGGACCCCGGTGCGCGCCACGTACTCGCCCGACCTCGGTTTCGCGCGGACGGATCCGGCGGTGGAGGCGGTGGTGCGGGCGGCGGTCGGCCGGCTGGTGGCCTCCGGGGTCGTACGGCTCGACGGGGCCCCCGGCGCGCGACTGTCGCTGCTCGACCCGCGCGGGACCTGGCTGGCGGTACGCGGCGGCGGGGCACCGGCCGAGGAAGAGGGCGCCGGCGCGGATGTGCGGGCGGAGAACGACCGGCGGCTCGACGCGTACTTCGCGCGTACGCCGCTGCTGCTCAGTCCGGTGACACCGAACCGCCCGCACGGTCACGACGGACCGGGCCCCGACGTCTACTCGACGGCACTGACCTGGGCGTTCAACCTGAGCGGGCATCCGGCCGCGAGTCTGCCCGCCGGGTTCACGCCCGACGGCTGCCCGGTGGGGCTCCAACTGGTGGCGGAGCGCGGGGCGGACGTCCCACTCCTCGAAATCGCGCGTGCCGCGGAGGAGGCCCTGCCTATCGTGCGCCCATGACGACATCTTCCGCCGCCCCGGCCGGCCGGCCAGCCCCCCAACCCGCCCGCGAACTCGCCCAGGTGAATATCGCACGTCTCAAGCACCCGCTGGACTCGGTCGAGTTGAAGGGTTTCACGGACGCGCTCGATCCCGTGAACGCGGTCGCCGACGCCTCCGACGGCTTCGTGTGGAGACTCCAGAGCGACTCGGGCAACGCCACCGACGTCCCGGTCTTCGGCGACGAGTGGCTGATCATGAATCTGACGGTGTGGCGTGATGTCGACGCGCTGACGGCCTTCATGTACCGGGGACGGCACCGCGAGCTGCTGTCCCGCCGCTTCGAGTGGTTCGAGCGCGTAGAGGAGGCGATGACGGCGCTGTGGTGGGTGGACGCGGGCGTCCGCCCGACGGCGCGGGACGCGGAGCTGCGGCTGCTGAGTCTGCGCGAACACGGCCCGACGCCGCACGCGTTCACGCTGCGGAAGACCTTCGGGCCGCACGCGTAGCCGGGAGCGGCCAACACGCGCTGTTGTACGGGGAGTCGACAAGTGGCGCGGAGGGGATTGACGAGAGCTACTGACAGGAAGTCTCATAAGAGGGTCGAGACCGTACCCCCGGTAACCCCAGTCATGAGGTGCTCTCAGCCATGACAGCAGCGCACGAACGCGATGTGACAGCCCCGCCCACGCGCGACGACGGCGGGGGCGGGGGCGACGTGCTCCACGCCGGACTGCGGGCCGGCCCCCGCGACGACGACGGCGCACGCGACATCCAGCTCCTGCGCGACGCGCTGGGCCCGCTCCGGGACCGCGAACAGGTCGCGCTGCGCCTCCTCGAAGCCTCGGCCAAACACTCCTTCGACCCGGACACCGACCTCGACTGGGACGCCCCCGCGGAGGACGGCAAGTGGTACTGGCCGCCGGAGCTGGTCTCCCTCTACGACACCCCGCTCTGGCGGAAGATGTCCGAGGAGCAGCGGATGGACCTCGCCCGCCACGAGGCCGCCTCACTCGCCTCGCTCGGCATCTGGTTCGAGATCATCCTGATGCAGCTGCTGGTCAGGCACATCTACGACAAGTCGGTGACCAGCAACCACGTGCGCTACGCCCTCACCGAGATAGCCGACGAGTGCCGGCACTCGATGATGTTCGCGAAGATGATCCAGAAGGGCGGCGCACCGGCGTACCCCGTCCCCCGCGTCTACCACAACGTCGCGCGCGTGCTGAAGACCGTCTCCACGACCCCCGGTTCGTTCGCCGCGACGCTGCTGGGCGAGGAGATCCTGGACTGGATGCAGCGCCTGACGTTCCCGGACGAGCGCGTCCAGACGCTGGTGCGCGGCGTGACCCGCATCCATGTGGTGGAGGAGGCCCGCCACGTCCGCTACGCCCGCGAGGAGCTGCGCCGCCAGATGGTGACGTCCCCCCGCTGGGAACAGGAACTGACCCGCGTCACGGCCGGCCAGGCGGCCCGCGTCTTCTCGGTCTGCTTCGTGAACCCCCAGGTCTACGACAACGTCGGCCTGGACCGGCGCGAGGCCGTGGCCCAGGTCCGCACGAGCCCCCACCGACGCGAGGTGATGCAGTCCGGCGCGAAGCGCCTGACGGACTTCCTGGACGACATCGGGGTCATGCGCGGCACGGGACGCCGTCTGTGGAAGGCGTCCGGCCTGCTGGCGTGAGTACGGGTGGGGCCGGGGCACCCGGCCCCACCCGGCGCACGGGCCCGCCCGCCCCGGTCAGTGCTTCGCCCGGCGGCGCAGGACCAGCGTGGTGCCCGCCACCGCCACCGTGACCAGCGCGGCGCCCGCCCAGATCTTCGTGCCGTCCGTGTCCGAGACACTGCCGCCCAGGCCACCGCGGGCACCCCTGGACGGGTTCGGGCTCGGGCTCGGGCTCGACGCCGCGCGGACGGTGAAGGTGAACGAGGAGGGGCTGCCGTTCGGGCAGGCGATGCTGATCGTGTGGCTGCCAGCGCGGGCGTCGCGGCGGACGGTGCCCGTGCCCCGGTAGGTACCGCCCGATCCCGCGGACAGCACGACCGAGCCCGTGAAGGCCCCGGACGAGGCCGTCACCGTGCTGGCGTCGCAGCCGCCGTTGAGCGTGAGCGAGACCGAGGAGCCGGCGGTCGCCGGGTTCGGGCTGACCGTCAGGGTCGGCTGGGTGTCGGCATGGACCGTCGCCGCACCCATGCCCAGGGCCAGGGAGGACAGGGCAGCGGTGGTGAGGATGCGAACAGGGCGCATGGTGGGGATCTCCGCTTCCTTGGCACGGTGCGGGCGTCTGCCACCCGCTCGGGGAACCGGGCCGTGGCCTTCATGAAAGGCAGACACACCGTCAAGCGGCGCGCCGACGCCGGACACCCCGTTCCGTCGAACAGCTCAGCGCCGGGCGCGAAGCCGCTGGTCGCGGACGTGGGACGGGGACGGGCGGCGGGGACGCTGCCGTACGCCGCGGGGGTGACCGGCGTCCGCCCCGGCGGGGCACTGCGCGACACTGGCGGCGTGAGAAGCGAAGAGACCGTCTTTGTCGGCGGACCGCTCGACGGTCGCGTACTGCCCGTGCTGACCGGGCCGACCGGGCAGCCGCCGAAGTGGTACGAGGTACCCGTGCCGGACGCCGCGGGCGGGCCGCCCACCGTGCTCGCGTACCGGCGCGTGCCCGCCGGGTACACCAGGCGGCTCGGGCTCCAGCGCGGCTGGAAGTACGAGTACGTCCCCGGGGGGCGCGAGCGGCGCACGCTGAAGTGGCCCTGGTCCAAGCCGGGACCCGGCTGAGCGTTCGGCGGTTCGGGGCGGGATCGCGAACTCGTTGGCCACACACGGTCACATATGGTGCGGCAGGCGCGATTTGTCGGGCACCATCTAGGATCGACCAGGCCGGAGACGACCTCCCGGCAGAGCGACCAGGGGGCTTTTCGCGTGATGGAACCGCTGCGGCACGACGACCCACGCCTTGTCGGCCCGTACACCGTGCTGGCGCGGTACCGGGAGTCGGCCGGCGCCGTGCGCTATCTGGCGTACGGCGCGAACGGCGCCACCGCCGTCGTCTCCGTCGCCCGCCCGGACCTCGCCGCCCTGCCCGCCTTCCGGCGGCGCTTCCAGGCCGAGGCGCGCACCGCCGAGCGGCTGGCCGGCGGGTGGGTGCAGCCGCTGCTCGACTCGCGTACGGACGCGGCCGGGACGGAGCCGCTGTGGACCGCGAGCGACTACATCCCCGCGGTGACGCTCGGCGAGGCCGTGGCCGTCGCCGGTCCGCTGCCCGCGCGTGCCGTGCGGATACTGGGCGCCGCGCTCGCCGAGACGCTCTCGCGGGTCCACGCGACGGGGGCCGTGCTGCACGGGCTCACGCCCGACACCGTGACCCTCGCCGCCGACGGGCCGCGCCTGACCGCCTTCGGGGCGCTGGGCGCCGCGGCGTCGGCGGAGGCGGCCGAGGGCGGACGGCTCTCCGTACGGCTGGGATATCTGACCCCGGAGCAGCTGAACGGCGAGGAACCGGGACCGCCGTCCGACATCTTCGTGCTGGGTCTGCTCCTCGCGTACGCCGCCACCGGTACGACGCCCCTCACCGAGGGACCACCGGACGCGGCGGCCGAACGCATCGCGCACGGGACGGCCGAACTCGACGGTGTGGCCGAGGAGTTGCGGCCGATCGTCGCGCGCTGCCTGGCCAAGGAACCGGGCGAGCGGCCGACCGCCGGGGCGGTGGCCGCGGAACTGGCACTGGAGGGCGCAGCCGCGGCGGCCGTCGCCGTACCGGGCGGCTGGCTGCCCGACGCGCTGTCGGCCTCGATCGCCGCACAGGCCGCCCGGGTCGACGCCCTGCACGCGCCGCTGGAGAACCCGGCGGACAGGGCGGCGGAGGACGCTACGCCGGAGGGGCCGGCGGACGCCGTCCCCGGGGCCCCCGCCGGCGCCGCGTCCGAGCCCGACTCCCGCACCACCCGTATCGGCCGTCCCCGGACCGCGTCAGGCGGCGAGAGCGGTGTCGTCGACCGGCCGACCGCCGCCCTGTCGGTGCCCCGCGCCCGGCCCGAGCCGACCGCGCTGCCGCTGCCCCCCGCCGCCGCCCCGGTGCCGCAGCAGTCCCAGCCGCTCCCGGCCGGGCCGCCGGGACCGCCCGCCCTGCCGCCGGGGCCGGTGCCCGCCACCGTCCCGGCCGCCGCCACGGGTTCCGGCTCGGGTTCCGGCTCGGGCCCGCTGGCCGCGCTGCGGCGGGGGCCGCTCGGGCAGCCCCTCGGGCGGCGCGCGCTCATCACGGGCCTGGTCGCGGGCGCCGCCGGGCTGGTGATCGGCGGCGCCGGTGCGCTCGCGCTCGCCGACGACGAGCCGTCCGGCGATACCGACGCCAAGCCCGGCAAGGACACCCGCGAGGGCCTCACCGGGCTGCCGCCCGAGGCGCTGTGGGCGTACGAGCAGAAGGTGGCGGCCGACGAGGTCCTCAACGCCGCCGTCATCGGCCGCGTCCTCGTCCTGACGGCCGCGTCGGGCGCGACCGGCGTGGACGTGCGCACCGGCAAGCGGCTCTGGCGCGACGCCGGTGCCGCCGCGCTCCACCAGGCGCTGCCCGCCTCCGGCGGACTCGCCCTCGTCGCCGGGACGACCGGCCTGCTCTGGATCTCGGCCGCATCCGGCGAGGTGAGGCACCGGATCGACTACGCGGACGGTGTCGCCGACGCGCCGGGACTCGTCGTCGCGGGCATCACCGGCAGCGGTGACGGCCAGGTCTGGTTCACCGGATCGCACAAGTCCGGTACGGGGAAGACGGCCGCCGTCCGCACCCATCTCTTCGCCTTCGACCTGGCGACCCGCAAGGAGCTGTGGCGCTCCGTGATCTCCAACGGCCGCGCCCCGTTGACCCCCGTGTACCAGCTGATCGCCGTACGGGAGGCGGACATCGTGGTGCGCCAGGACGCCAAGTCGCTGACGCCCGCCCAGGTCAAGGCGGGCAAGGGCAGGTCGGTCTACCACTGCTTCAGCCGCGCGGACGGGGAGCGGGTCTGGTCCAGGTCGTTCGGCGCGGTGCCGCCCTCGGCCGGTTCGGCGGGGGACGCGGAGGGACGGCTGTTCGCGGCGGCGGCCGACCAGCTGTACGCGTACGACACCGCCGGCACCGGGCAGTTGTGGCGCAGGTCCGGCGCGCCACGGGTACCGGGGCAGGACTCCTTCGCCTTCGGCACCGGCACACTCCTCGGCTCCACGCTCTACATCGCCAACCGCTATCAGGAGGTGTACGCGCTCGACACCGAGTCGGGCGTGGAGCGCTGGAAGGGCACGACCGAGGGCCCGGCCTGGAGCGGCGTCCCCCGGATCACGGTGAGCGGGAGCGGCCGGACGGTACTGTCCGCCGACGGGCTCCAGGTGACCGCGTTCGCCGCGAAGGACGGCAGGCGGCTCTGGAAGTTCCAGAACGCGGGCGGGCCCGCCCCCTCCCCCGACGCCGACGGCGCCGCCGTGGCGCCGCCCGCGTACCAGCCGCTGATGGCCGGGAAGAGCGCGGTGATCCGGCGCGGGGGCACCTTCTACGCGCTGCCGGTCGACTGACCCGGGAGGAGCCCGGAGCGCGCAAGCCGCCACGCCGGGGGCCGCCGTATCGGCCCGCCGGGGGTGACGGCGTGCCGCCGTACCGCCCAATTGTCCGCTAAGCACACGAGGGGCGGGCATCTGACGCCGCATCATCGCCTTGGGGCCGGACGGACCGTCCCGTACCTGGAGGTGATGGTGTGTCAGGCCGACTTCTGCGGTCCGTCTGCGCGGCGGCACTCGCCGTCCTCGCGGCGGTCCCCTCCGCAGCGCCCGCGGGCGCCGACCCCGCGCCCGTCACCGGGGACAACGGGTCACCGGCTCGGGGCGTCTCCGAACTGCTCACCGAGATGCGGACGCTGTACCAGGAGGCCGAGGAGGCCACCGAAGCGTACAACGCCACCGAGGTGAAGCTGACCGCCCAGCGGGCCGAGGTGAAGAAGGTCGGCGCGGGGCTCACCGACGCCCGCGAGGCGCTGGTCCGCAGCCGCGCCCAGGCGGGGCAGCTGGCCCGCCGGCAGTACCAGGGCGCCTCGGAACTCTCCTCCTGGGTCGAGCTCCTGCTCACCGACGACCCCCAACGCGCCTTGGAACAGCGGCATCTGATGGACCGTGCGCAGCGTCAGCGGCTGTCGGCCGTCGCGCGGCTGACGAACGGCGAGAGGCACGCCGACAGCCTCGCCGCCCGGTCCCGCGAGGCACTCGACGAGCAGCAGGCGCTCGCCGCGGAGCAGCGGAAGCGGCGCGACACGGTCAGGGCGAAGCTGACGGACGTCGAGAGGATGCTCGCGTCGCTCACCACAGAGCAGATCGACGCGATCGCCGAACGGGAGGCCGCCGACACCGACGAGGCGCAGGAGAAGCTGATCACCTCAGGCGCGCTCGGCCGGGCGGCCGACGGGGACGCGGGGCCCGCCGCGAGTTCGCGCGCACCGTCGGCGGAGGGCGAGAAGGCGCTGGCGTACGCGGTGGAGCAGATCGGCAAGCCGTACCGGTGGGGCGCCGCGGGGCCGGACGCGTACGACTGCTCGGGGCTGACCTCACGGGCCTGGACGCGCGCCGGGGTCGCCGTGCCCCGTACGAGCCAGGAGCAGTGGGCCGAGCTGCCGAGGGTGGAGCTGAGCGAGCTGCGCCCCGGTGATCTGGTGGTGTACTTCCCGAAGGCGACCCACGTGGCGATGTATCTCGGTGACGGCCGGGTGGTGCACGCCCCTCGTCCGGGGTCGCGGGTGAAGGTCTCCCCCCTCGCGTCGAACCCGCTGCTCGGCGCCGTACGGCCGGACCCGGACGCCGACCCGCTGGACGCGGCGTCGTACGTACCGCCGGAGCTGCCGCCGGGTGCCACCGAGGGCGACGACACCGGCAACGATTCACAGTCCGCGCCCGCGTCGGCATAGGCATAGGCGCGGCATCGGCCCCGGTGGGCGCAACTCCCCGGCGAACGGCCTCAGTCGGCCGCGGTCTCGCCGACCGACGCCAGATACGCCTCGGTCTTCCCGGCGTCGTAGAAGAAGTCCTCGAAGTCCGACGGGTCGTCGAAGCCGTTCGCGAACCGGTCCGCGACCGGCTGGAGCTCGCACGCCGCCCCGAACATGTCCAGCACGTGTCCGGCCGGCGGGGCGAGCATGGTGTTCGTCCACTTCGTGGCGTGCCGCGCGCTCTCCCAGTGCCGGTCGAACGTCGCCTGCATCCACGCCTCGTCGAACTCCCGGTCGCCGTGCGACACGATCGACTCCAGGTACGAGGCGGCGCATTTGGAGGCCGAGTTGGAGCCCTGGCCGGTGACGGGATCGTTCGCGACGACGACGTCGGCGACGCCGAGGACCAGCCCGCCGCCCGGCAGCCGTCCGACCGGGTGCCGCACGGTGGGGGTGTAGCGCCCGGCCAACGTGGCTTTCGCGTCGGTGAGTTCGACCTTGGTGGCGCGGGCGTACTCCCAGGGCGTGTACCGCTCCATCAGCTCCAGCGTCAGCGAGAGATGGTCCGCCGGGTCCCTGATGCCCTCGAACACGTCGAGCGGTCCGCCCGGTACGCCCTCCCAGAACAGGATGTCCGCGCGGCCGGTGAAGGTCAGCGTCGGCATCACGAACAACTCGCCGACCCCGGGCACGAGATTGCAGCGGACGGCGTCGAACTCCGGGTGTTCGGGGCGCGGGCCCAGACCGTGGACGTAGGCGACGGAGAGCGCCCGCTGCGGTGCGGTGTACGGCGAGCGGGAGGCGTCCCTCGCGAACATCGCGACCAGTTCGCCCTTGCCGGCCGAGACGAGGACCAGGTCGTAGGCGCGCGAGAAGTAGTCCAGATCGGACACGGCCGCGCCGTGGATGACGAGTTGGCCGCCGCGCTGGGCGAACGTCTCCATCCAGCCGGCCATCTTGACCCGCTGGTCGACGGACTGGGCGATCCCGTCCAGCATGCCCACCCAGTCGACCGGGCGGGAGGAATCGGGCCCGGCGACCGAGACGCCGAGTCCCTCGACCCGCGGGGCCTGGGACTCCCAGAAGCCGAGGTGGAGGTCGCGTTCGTGCTGGAGGGCGGTGTGGAACATGCACTGGGTCGACATGACACGGCCGCACCTGATCTCGTCCGCCGTGCGGTTGGACATCAGCGTGACCTCGTAGCCGTGCGACTGGAGTCCGAGGGCGAGCTGGAGGCCGGACTGACCGGCTCCGACGACGAGTATCTTCCGCATGGCGGGTTCTCCGTTTGTCCGCTTCCTGTTCCTGCTGGTCGGCGCTTTCCTGTTCCCGCCGGCCGGCGCTACCGCCGCCCGGTTATCCGTCCACCGCTCCCAGGGCGTGGCCCACCAGGGTCAGCAGCGATTCCACGACCGTGATCCTCTGACGCGCGTCCATGATCATCACGGGTATGCCCGCAGGTACGGACAGCGCCTCCCGCACGTCACCGGCCTCGAACGACTCCGTGCCCTCGAAGTGGTTGACCGCCACCACGTACGGCAGTCCGCGCTCCTCGACGTAGTCGAGCGCCGGGAAGCAGTCGGCGAGCCGGCGGGTGTCGGCCAGGACGACGGCGCCGATGGCGCCGCGCGCCACGTCGTCCCACATGAACCAGAAGCGCTGCTGACCCGGGGTGCCGAAGACGTACAGCACGAGGTCGTCGTCGAGCGTGAGGCGGCCGAAGTCCATCGCGACGGTCGTGGTGGTCTTCCCGGAGGCCGCCGCGAGATCGTCGGTGCCCTCACCGGCGCTGGTCATGACGGCCTCGGTACGCAGCGGCCTGACCTCGGAGACCGAGCCGATGAAGGTGGTCTTGCCGACACCGAAACCGCCCGCGACCACGATCTTGGTCGCTATGGGTGCTCTGGTGTGGTCCAACTGCCAGTCGCGCGGCGCTTCGTCCCGGGCGTCCCGCACGTCCGGGGTGTCAGAGACGGCGGAGTCCACCCAGCACCCTCTCCAGCAGCGCCCGGTCCGGGTGGTCGCTGCCGTGACCGGTCCCGTACACCCGGATCCGTCCCTGGTCGGCGAGATCGCTGAGCAGGACCCGGACGACTCCCAGCGGTATCTTGAGCAGCGCCGAGATCTCGGCGACCGTCCGCATCCGCCGGCACAGCTCGACGATGGCGCGCATCTCCGGCATGACGCGGGCGGCGGGCCCGCCGCCGTCCGTCAGCTCCTTGCGCTCCTCGGGGGCTTCGAGCGCGGCGACGAACGTCTCGACCAGCAGCACGTGCCCGAAGCGCGTCCTGCCGCCCGTCAGGGAGTACGGGCGGACGCGTGCGACGCGGCGGTCCGTGGCGCGCGACGGAAGCCGGCGGGCGCCCGGCCCGCGGGCGGGTCCGGACGGCGACGCCGGTCCGGGCACCGGCGCCGACACCGATGTCATTGGGCGCTCTCCATCGACTTGCGCAGCTCGCTGCGGAGTTCGGGGGTGAGCAGGTGTCCGGCGCGACCGACGAACATCGCCATGTGGTAGGCGACGGCGTGCATGTCGCAGTCCGGGCCGGCGTGCAGGCCGAGCAGCGAACCGTCGCTGATCGACATGACGAAGACGGTGCCCTCCGCCATGGCGACCATCGTGTGCTTGACGCCGCCGGTGCCCATCAGCTCGGCGGCGCCGAGGGTGAGGCTGCTGATGCCGGAGATGACGGTGGCGAGGTCGGCGCTGGAGCCGCGCGGGCTCTCGCTCCCGGCGGCGCCGTCCGCGTCGTCGTGCAGTGCGGGGTCCGAGGAGAGCAGCAGGAGTCCGTCGGACGACACGACGGCCACGGAGCGTGCTCCCCGTACCTCCCCGACGAGGTTCGTCAGCAGCCAGTGGAGATTACGGGCCTCGCTGCTCAGGTCGAATGTGCCGGTCGCCGTCAACTGCGTGCCTCCTCGACAGTTTCCCCCGTCTCATCCGGACGCGCGTCGGCCCCCTCCGCCGCCTCCGTCCGCCGCGGTACTGAACTGCTCTGCTTCTGCTGCACTTCGGTCTGCTCCAAGAGCTCGGCGTCGGCGTCGCGCCTGCCGGCCTTCGCTCCCCGGTGAAAGCCACCGAGCCTGCGGCGCAGCGCGTCCGCGTCGACGCTACCCGTCCGATCGGCCGCCGTGGAGGTGGACTTGGCGGGTTTAGGGGTGCGTCTGGGCAGTCCCTTGCCGGTGACGGCGGGCGGAACGGCGTCGGTGACCGGCTCGGTTGACGTCGCGGCGGGCGGCTGAGGCTCCTCGGTCGGGGCTGTCACATCCGTCCGATCCGCCTCCTGCGTCTCAGTGACTGAGACAGCCGGGGCGTCGGGCGCGTCGGTGGCCTCGTCGCCGACGCCGGGCGGGACGGCGTCCGTGACGGCGTCCGTGGGCTCGCCGGTGACGTCGTCCGCGGTGTCGCCCGCGGCGTCGGCGACCCGCTCGTGCGTGTCGGGGCCGATGGCGTACGGGTCGTCGGCGGCGGCCTCCTCGGGCGCCACCACCAGCGGGTCACGGTCCGGACGGCCGGACAGCACATTGGAGTTGGCCTCCGCCACCGAACCCGGCAGGGTCAGCACCGGCGCCGAGCCCGCCGGGGTCACCCGGTGCGGGCCCGCGATCGGCCGGGCCGTGGGCAGCAGGGCCTGCGGCAGTACGACGACCGCCGCGACCCCGCCCTGCTGGTGCTCGCGCAGCGTGATCTCCACGCCGTGACGCGTGGCGAGCAGCGCGGCGACGCGCAGACCGAGCCCGTCCCCCTCGCCGTCGGTGCCGCTCTGCTTCCCGGGCTCGGCCGTCCGCGGCTGCTTCGCCTTCCCCTTCGTCTTGGCCTTCGCCTTCGACGCCGGGCCCGGCCACTCGTGCCCGTCCGGATCGGCGAGCCGCTGGTTGAGTTCGGCGATCCGCTCCGCCGACATGCCGATGCCCCGGTCCTGCACGGAGAGCATCGCGTCACCGCTCTCCAGCAGCCAGCCCGAGAGCTCGACGCGGGAGTCGGGCGGCGAGAACGACGTGGCGTTCTCCAGGAGTTCGGCCACGAGATGGCTGATGTCGTCGGCGGCGAAGCCGGCCAGCTGGGCGTGCGGCGGCAGCGACTGGATGGTGACCCGCTCGTACTTGTCGATCTCGCTGACCGCCGCGCGCAGGACGTCGACGAGCGGCACGGGGCCCGGGTAGCTGCCGCCGTACTCGTGCCCGGCGAACATCAGCAGATTCTCGTTGTGCCGGCGCATGACCGTGGCCATGTGGTCGATCCGGAAGAGGACACCGAGCCGGTCCGGGTCCTGCTCGCGCTCCTCCAGGCTCTCGATGACGCCGAGTTGGCGCTCGACGAGACCGAGCGTGCGCAGCGAGAGATCGACGAACGTGTGGTGGACGGTGTTCCGCAGCCCTTCGAGCTGCGCGGTGATGTCGTCCGCCCGCTCCTGGAGTTCGGCGCGCTGGTCGGCCACGGCCTGCCGGGCGCCGATCAGTCCGGTGCGCTCGCTGTCGAGCTTCTCCGCGCGGGCCGACACGTCGAGGAACTTGGCGTGCAGGCTGTTGAGCGACCGTACGACCTGCGCGAACTCGTCGTCGCGGCCGGTGAAGCGGACCGGTTCCCCGGTCGCGGGCTCGGCGGCCAGCCGGGCCGCTCCGATACGGACGACGGCGAGCGGCCTGGTGAGCGTACGGGCGATGGCGGTGGAGACGCCGACGGAGACGATCAGCAGACCGCCGAGGAGCGCGATGCCGATCTCCAGGGAGGTGACACCGTCGTCGCGGAGCTGCTCCAGGCGCTTGAGCTGTGCGGAGCCGATACCCGACTCGACGCCGCGCATCTGCTCGATACGGCTGGACAGCGACGACTCGACCTTCTCCCGGTCGGCGTCGCGGTCGCTCTCGGACAGCTCGGGACTGTCGGTGAGGCGGGTCAGGTACTTCTCCGCCGCCGTCACCTCGGGTCCGGTGACGGTCGTGGCGAGGGAGTCACGCGCCCGGGTGCCCGCCGACTGGTCGAAGTCGGCGAGGGCGGCCAGTTCATGGACACGGGCCTGCTGGGCGGCGGCGCTGAGCTCGTCGCGCGTACGGTCGCTCTCGGCGGAGTCCCCGCCGTCGGCGGGCTGGACGGGAAGCCCGGTGACGGGGTCGATCTCGGGCGCCGAACCCTTCGGCGCCGGGACGGCGAGCGCGGCCAGCAGCAGGCCCCGGGTGGCCGACGCCTGCTCGACGGCGCGTCCGAGCGCGGCGGGGGCTCGGGTGCCGTCGGCGGCCTCGGGGGGCGTCTTCTCGGCGACCTCGTCGCTGAGGGCGTGCAGTTTGGCGATGACGTCCGTGTACGCCTGGTACGCCTCCAGGGCGCTGCCCTTGCCGGTGAGGGCGGTGCGGCGGACGGACGGGACGGTGGAGAGGTCCCTGCGCAGTCCGGGGGACGCGGACTCGTCGATCTCGTCGATCTGCCGGTCGACGCGGGTGGCCGGGTCGCCGCCGGGCCCGCCGCCGTCCACCGCGTCCTCGTCACCCTTGCCGCCCTTGTCGCCGGCGGCGTCCTGGCGGCCCCCGGCGATGTGCACGACGACCTGGTCGCGCTCGTCGGCGAGGGAGTGGGCGAGGACGGCCGTCTGCCGGTTCAGCTCGGCGAGGGTGACCAGACGCTGGGCGTCCGTCAGTTCGGCGGATGTGGCGAGGACGGCGGGCAGGCCCGCCGCCACGACGGTGACACCGACGACGGCGACCGCGGCGACGAGCCGGCTGCGTACCCGCACGGGGCGGCCGGCCGGAACCTCGGGTGCGTCGGCGGAGCCGGCCGTCACCGCCTTACGGGGCTCTGCCGGGCCCTGGGACCCGCCGCGCGTGCCGCCCTTGCCCCGAGGCCGCTTCTTCTGCACCGGTGCTCGCATTCTTGACTCGTCCGCCCATGAAGCAGAGGTGACGCCCGGTCACACCGGACACCCTCTGGACCCCTGGCACGGCTTCCGACCATTCCAGCGTTTCTCGGAGGGGCGCGTTTCGGCTGCTCCGCCACCTGAACGAGTGAACATCAAGGAGGAGTTGGCGAACAACTCGCGCGGGCGCGCGTCACGGTGCGCGCGATCGGGGCGGTTGGAAGTTACGCGTGAGCTTTGGCAAGATGCCCGGTCGCCCCGACGCGGATCTGATCATTCCGCTCGTGACGACGACCGCTCGGGCATCGCGCGGAAGGACGCCCCCGCGCACCGTACCCGGACGCGTCAGGTGCGGTGGCCGCCGCGTCCGCCAGGGGGCGCGGGGGCCCGCGTGGAGACGGCCGGGCAGCCGTGGAGACGGCCCGGGGGCGTCCGCCGGCGGCGGGCCACCCGTCCGGCAGACTGGGGGCCATGCGCATCGACATCGCCACCGCCCCCGGCAGCCATCCGCGCCCGAACGAGGACTGGACGGCCGTGGCCACGCCCTCGGCGGGCAGCGGCGGGACGCTGATCGCGCTGGACGGTGTGACGCCTCCGCCGGACGGCGACGGCTGTGTGCACGGCGTCCCGTGGTTCACCGCCCGGCTGGGCGGGGCGCTGACCGAACTGTCCGCCTCACGGCGGGAGATGTCCCTCGCCGGCGCCCTCGCCGAGGCGATCCGGCGTACGGCCGACGCCCACCGTGACACGTGTGACCTTTCTCACCCCCGCACACCCCAGGCAACCGTCGTGATGGTGCGCTGGGACGCCGACACGGTCGAGCACCTCGTCCTGTCGGACTCCACCCTCCTCCTGGAGTCGCCGGACGGTGAGGTGCGGGCCGTCGTGGACGACCGGCTGGACCGCGTCCCGCGCTCGGTCCGGCGGCAGGCCGCCGCGACGGACGCGCTGCGCAACGCGGAGGGCGGCTTCTTCACCGCGGCCGTCGACCCGGGCGTGGCGGCGAAGGCCGTGACGGGGCGGACACCGGCGGCACGGGTGCGTACGGCCGTCGCCCTCACCGACGGCGCCGCGCGCTGGGTCGAGGTGTTCCGGGAGGGCGACTGGGCGGACTGTCTGGCGCTCGTCAGGAAGAGCGGACCGCAGGAGCTGATCGACCGGGTACGGGCGGCGGAGTCGGCGGACCCGGACGGGGTGGCCTTCCGGCGGGGCAAGCCGTACGACGACGCGACGGTCGTGTACGTGGAGCCGTAGGGCGTGTCCGCGACGTGGCGCCGTCCACCCGCGGGGCGGAGTCCGGCAGGCCCGCCGTGTCCCCGCTCCTGATCCGTGGCGCCGCCCGCCGCGGGGCCGGGACCACGGCGGCCGGTGCGGTGCCCGGCGAGGCGGAGGACCGGCCTCGTACCGGGCGCGCCGGCCCGCTCCGACACCCGCAGGGGACACCTTCCATACCCCTCGGGGCTACGGAGGAGAGGCGCCGTGCGCGCCTCGCGGACCCGGCCCACGCCCCCCGGGGCCGGCTCAGCTCGCCGCGCGCGCGTTCAACTGGTGCAGCAGCCGTGCCAGTTCGGCGACCTCCGACCGGTCCCAGTCGGCGAGCTTGCGTACGTACCGCTCGCGCCGCGCGTCCCGCACCCGGCGGAAGCGCGCGACCCCTTCGCCGGTGAGCCGGACCAGCGAGGCACGCCCGTCGGCCGGATCGGGCTCGCGGGTGACCAGTCCGAGCCCCTCCAGCGCGTGCAGTTGACGGCTCATGGTCGCCTTGCCGACCCCGAAGTAGACGGCGAGATCGGTGGCCCGCTGATGGCCGGTCTCCTCCAGCCGTACGAGAAGTCCGTAGGCGGCCGGCTCCAGTTCGGGATGGACCTCGCGGGCCATCTCACCGGAATTGGCTCTGGCCCGCCGCAGAAAGACGGCCAACTCGCGCTCCAGTGCCAGGAATTCGTGGTCCACTCCGCCATTCCCGGCCGGTTCGGGTTCTTTCGCCGTACCGTCTCCGTGCACGTCCGCACCCACCACACCCATCGCGCGCTTTCCGCTCCTGAACTGTTCCGTCTCCGAGGCCCGTCGCCGCGGCCGCGTCATTATTTCGCAGGTTTTATCCCGGCGGCGCGGCCCGGGGCGCCCCGTCCGCGCACGGCAGGGCCCCCGGCACCGAGTGCCGGGGGCCCGTCGCCCGCGATCGTCCGGAGCGGGTCGCGCGTTACGCGGCGACCGGGACGTCCGTGTCCGCCGGCGCCGTCGCCGACGAGAGCGCGATCTCCAGGACCTGGCGTACGTCCGTCACCGGGTGGACCTCCAGCTTCTCCAGGATCTCGGCGGGGACGTCATCCAGGTCCGCCTCGTTCCGCTTCGGGATCACGACCGTCGTGATGCCCGCCCGGTGCGCGGCCAGCAGCTTCTGCTTCAGACCGCCGATGGGCAGCACCCGCCCGGTCAGCGAGACCTCACCGGTCATGGCGACATCCGTACGGGCCTGGCGTCCGCTCAGCAGCGAGGCGAGCGCCGTCGTCATCGTGATGCCCGCGCTCGGGCCGTCCTTGGGCACCGCGCCCGCCGGGAAGTGGATGTGCACGCCCCGGTCCTTCAGGTCGGCGACCGGCAGCTCCAGTTCCGCGCCGTGCGAGCGCAGGAAGGAGAGCGCGATCTGCGCCGACTCCTTCATGACGTCGCCGAGCTGTCCGGTCAGGGTCAGACCCGAACCGCCCGTCTCCGGGTCGGCCAGCGACGCCTCCACGTAGAGGACGTCCCCGCCGGCGCCGGTGACCGCGAGGCCCGTGGCCACACCCGGCACGGCGGTACGGCGCTCGGCCGGGTCCTGGGCGGACTCGGGCACATGGTGCGGCCGGCCGATCAGCCCGCGCAGATCGCCGTCTCCCACGGCGAACGGCAGTTCGCGCTCGCCCAGCTCGTGCTGCGCGGCGATCTTGCGGAGCAGTCTGGCGACGGAGCGTTCGAGGTTGCGCACGCCCGCCTCGCGGGTGTACTCGCCCGCCAGCTTGCGCAGGGCCCCGTCCTCCAGCGTCACCTCACCGGGCTCCAGACCGGCCCGCTCCAGCTGCCTCGGCAGCAGGTGGTCGCGGGCGATGACGACCTTCTCGTCCTCGGTGTAACCGTCGAGCCGCACCAGCTCCATCCGGTCGAGCAGTGCCTCGGGGATGGACTCCAGGACGTTGGCGGTGGCGAGGAAGACCACGTCGGAGAGGTCGAGCTCGACCTCCAGGTAGTGGTCACGGAAGGTGTGGTTCTGCGCCGGGTCGAGCACTTCGAGGAGGGCGGCGGCCGGGTCGCCCCGGTAGTCGGAGCCGACCTTGTCGATCTCGTCGAGCAGGACGACCGGGTTCATCGAACCGGCCTCCTTGACGGCCCGGACGATACGGCCGGGCAGCGCGCCCACGTAGGTGCGCCGGTGGCCCCGGATCTCCGCCTCGTCCCGGACACCGCCGAGCGCGACACGGACGAAGGAGCGGCCCATGGCGTGCGCGACGGACTCGCCGAGCGAGGTCTTGCCGACGCCGGGCGGGCCGACGAGGGCGAGGACGGCGCCGCCGCGGCGGCCTCCGACCACACCGAGCCCGCGGTCGTCACGGCGCTTGCGGACGGCCAGGTACTCCGTGATCCGTTCCTTCACGTCCTCCAGGCCCGCGTGTTCGGCGTCGAGGACACGCTGGGCGCCCCGGATGTCGTACGCGTCCTTCGACCGCTCGTTCCACGGCAGTTCGAGGACGGTGTCCAGCCAGGTGCGGATCCACGAGCCCTCCGGGCTCTGGTCGGACGACCGCTCCAGCTTGTCGACCTCCTTGAGCGCGGCCTCGCGGACGTGCTCGGGCAGCTCGGCGGCCTCCACACGGGCCCGGTAGTCGCCGGACTCGTCCTCCGGGTCGCCGTTGAGCTCGGCCAGCTCCCTGCGCACGGCGTCGAGCTGGCGCCGGAGCAGGAACTCGCGCTGCTGCTTGTCGACACCCTCCTGGACGTCCTTGGCGATGGACTCGGCGACATCCTGCTCGGCGAAGTGCTCACGGAGCTGGTCGGTCGCCGTCTTCAGCCGGGCGACCGGGTCGGCCGTCTCCAGCAGCTCGACCTTCTGGGCGGTGCTGAGGAACGGCGAGTATCCGGCGTTGTCGGCGAGCTGCGAGACGTCGTCGATCTGCTGGACCCGGTCCACGACCTGCCAGGCGCCGCGCTTCTTCAGCCAGTCGGTGGCGAGAGCCTTGTACTCCTTGATCAATTCGGTGACCGAACCGGGCAGCGGGTCGGGCACGGTCTCCTCGACACGCAGTCCCTCGACCCACAGGGCCCGGCCGGGCCCTGTCGTACCGGCGCCGATCCTGACGCGGCCCCTGCCGCGGATCAGGGCGCCGGGGTCGCCGTCGGAGAGCCTGCCGACCTGCTCGACGGTCCCGAGGACACCGGTCCCCGCGTAAGCCCCGTCGAGGCGCGGCACGAGCAGCACCTTCGGCTTTCCCCCCTCGGAGCCGTCGCCCGCCGCCGCCTGGGCGGCTTCCACGGCGGCACGTACCTCGGTGTCGGACAGGTCCAGCGGCACCACCATCCCCGGCAGCACGACCTCGTCGTCGAGCGGCAGCACGGGCAGGGTGAGCGGTGTGGACGTGGCAGCCATGGTCTCCCCTTCGGCAGTCAAAACTTGAGCTATGTGGGCTCAATGCTTGTGAGCCTGCCGTTGTTCCCCGGATACCCGGGGAGGGTGTTCGCTCTGAGCGATCGGGGCCGGACGGGCCGCGCGGGACGGGGCTCAGTGGCGGCGGACGTCGGCCGGGACGGGAGGGACGGTCCGGGGCCGTACGCCTCACCTGCGCCGTACGCGTGAGTGACGACTGACCGACCCCTCCCCGGGCAGACGGCCCGGGAACCGAATTGTCGTCGCCCCGCGCGCCCCGCCAGGATGACGGCGGACCCGGTTCAGCCGCAGATCTGAGGAGACACCCCCGTGCCCGACCCCACCCCCGGCGTTTCCGGCGCCCCGGAAGACCGCCCCGTGACCCTCGACCGGCGCGACGGACCGTACGGCGAGGTCGTCCTGCGCCGGCGGCCCGGCGGCCCGGACGACGAGGGTGACATCCACGAGATCGTCGTCAACGGCACGTTCCTCATGGACACCTCCGACGGGCGCTCCGAGCGGCTGCTGATCGACGCCGCGCAGGCCGCCCTCGCGCCCGACCGCCGTGACGGCCTGCCGTCCGTCCTGATCGGCGGGCTCGGTGTCGGTTTCTCCCTCGCGCACGCCGCCGCCGACGACCGCTGGGGCCGGATCGTGGTCGTCGAACGCGAGCAGGCCGTCATCGACTGGCACCACGGGGGCCCGCTCGCCCGGATCTCCGGCGCCGCGCTCGGCGACCCGCGCACTGTGATCCTCCGCACCGACCTCGTCGAGTACCTGCGTGAGGCGGCGGAGGTCACCGACGGGCCCACCGACCACTACGACGCCCTCTGCCTCGACATCGACAACGGACCCGGCTGGACCGTCACCGACGAGAACGCGAGCCTGTACACACCCGCCGGGCTGGCCGACTGCCTGGCGCGGCTCAACCCCGGCGGAGTCCTCGCCGTATGGTCCGCGCGGCCGTCCCCCGCCTTCGAGGAGGCGCTGCGGAATGCCGGTTTCACCGGGGTTAGGACCGAAGAGATCCCAGTTGCCCGGGGAGTGCCTGACGTGGTCCACCTCGCCGTTCGCCCTGCGTAGCCGGGAGCCCTCCGGTGCCTCTACGCTGCTCCCCACACACGGGATCGACATCCTCACGGGGTTGTGGATCGAGGAACACGGATCGCGGAACGTACCAGGGGCGGGGCGATGGAGCAGACACACACCAGCCAGAACGGGGTCGCGGCCACTCCCGGCGCGCAGCGCCGGGTGCTCGTGGTCGAGGACGACGCGACGATCGTCGACGCCATCGCGGCCCGGCTGCGCGCCGAGGGCTTCGTGGTCCAGACCGCGGTCGACGGTCCCGCGGCCGTGGACGCCGCCGAGGCGTGGCAGCCCGACCTGATGGTCCTCGACGTGATGCTGCCCGGCTTCGACGGTCTGGAGGTCTGCCGCCGTGTCCAGGCGCAGCGTCCGGTGCCCGTACTGATGCTGACGGCGCGCGACGACGAGACCGACATGCTCGTGGGGCTCGGCGTCGGCGCCGACGACTACATGACCAAGCCGTTCTCGATGCGGGAGCTGGCGGCGCGGGTGCATGTCCTGCTGCGCCGGGTGGAGCGCGCGGCGCTGGCCGCCGTGACGCCGCGCAGCGGCATCCTGCGCCTCGGTGAGCTGGAGATCGACCACGCGCAGCGCAGGGTGCGGGTGCGGGCGGAGGACGTGCATCTGACGCCCACCGAGTTCGACCTGCTGGTCTGTCTGGCGAACACACCGCGCGCGGTGCTCTCGCGTGAGCAGCTGCTGGCCGAGGTGTGGGACTGGGCGGACGCCTCCGGCACCCGTACGGTCGACAGCCACATCAAGGCGCTGCGCCGGAAGATCGGCGCCGAGCGCATCCGGACGGTGCACGGCGTGGGGTACGCCCTGGAGACACCGGCACCATGAGCCGGGCGCCGGGCGGCGGGGGCGAGCAGGGCGAGGGCCCCGGACGTACGGGGCGCGCGGGCCACGGCGGCCCGGCGCGCAAGGGCCCGGCCAGGATCAGGGCCGGGCACGGGTCCCTCGGCGGGGCGGACGCCGGCGGTCTGCGGCCGTTCTCCATCAAGACCAAGCTCGGCATGCTCGTGGTGGTCTCCGTGCTGATCACCACGGGGCTGCTGATGGTGGCGCTGCGCACCGAGACCGAGCTGCGCTTCATCACGGTCTTCTCCATGATCGCGACGCTGTTGATCACACAGTTCGTGGCGCACGGTCTGACCGCCCCGCTGGACGAGATGAACACGGTCGCGAAGGGCATCTCGCACGGTGACTTCACGCGGCGCGTCAGCGGCGCCGACCGCCGTGACGAGCTGGGCGACCTGGCGTCCACCATCAACCGGATGGCGGACGACCTGGAGGCGGTGGACCGGCACCGCAAGGAGCTGGTCGCCAATGTCTCGCACGAGCTGCGCACACCGATCGCCGCGCTGCGCGCCGTGCTGGAGAACGTGGTGGACGGGGTGTCCGCCGCCGATCCGGAGACGATGCGCACGGCGCTGAAGCAGACGGAGCGGCTGGGCAGGCTGGTGGAGACGCTGCTGGACCTGTCCCGGCTCGACAACGGCGTGCTGCCGCTGAAGGCGCGGCGCTTCGAGGTGTGGCCGTATCTGTCGGGGGTGCTGAAGGAGGCCAATCTCGCGGCCTCGCAGCGCGGTCTCAGCTCGGGCTCCGGCAACCACACCCGTACGGACGTGCATCTGCACCTGGATGTGTCGCCGCCGGAGCTGACGGCGCACGCGGACGCGGAGCGGCTGCACCAGGTGGTGGCGAATCTCATCGACAACGCGGTCAAACACAGTCCGCCGCACGGCCGGGTGACGGTGCGGGCGCGGCGGGGGCACGGTCCGGAGTCGCTGGATCTGGAGATCCAGGACGAGGGGCCGGGTATTCCGGAACCGGAGCGGCACCGGGTGTTCGAGCGTTTCAACCGCGGCAGCGCCCCGTCGCCGCACGGTCCGGGCAGTGACGGCGGTACGGGGCTGGGGCTGGCGATCGCGAGCTGGGCGGTGGATCTGCACGGCGGACGTATCGGGGTGGCCGAATCCGTACGTGGCTGCCTCATCCAGGTGACACTTCCGGGAATCCCTCGGGCGCGAGGTTGACGTAGGGTTCGAAGCGGAGGCACCGAACGAGCGTGTTCTGACGGAAATTCGGTCGGGTGCCGCCGGTCCGGACTCCGTTCAGGCGGTGAAAAGGCCGTGTCGGCGCCGAGGTGCGTCCGCAGCTCCGAGGACAGCTCTCGGGAAACCTGGCTCGATTCCCGCCAATTCCTACGCCGAAACCCGCCTTCCGGTGTGACTTGCATGACGTTGCCCCCGCCCGGTCTGCTCCTCTCGGTCCGGTAGGCGTAGCCTTGATTCCCGCTGTCCATCACCTTGTGAAGCGGAAGAGGGCGGTTGCCGCCGTGTCGTCTCAGTCCCCCAGTAACTCAAGCGTCTCGACCGACCAAGCGGGTCAGGACAAGAATCCTGCCGCCGCCTTCGGGCCCAATGAATGGCTCGTCGACGAGATCTACCAGCAGTACCTCCAGGACCCGAATTCGGTCGACCGCGCCTGGTGGGACTTCTTCGCCGACTACAAGCCGGGCACGACCGGTACGGCGGACAAGAGCCAGGAGTCCGCGACGGCGTCCACCGCAGCCGCGGGGGCTGCGGCGGGTGCCGCGCCCGCCGCACCCGTGACACCGAAGGCGACGACCACCGCGACCGCTCCCGCCGCCCCGGCGAAGCCCGTGGCGGCGGCTCCCGCGCAGGCTCAGGCCCCCAGGGCCGAGTCGGGGGCCCCCGCCGCCGCGCCGGCCGCTCCGGCGAAGCCCGCCGCCGCGGCTCCCGCGCCGCCCCAGGCCGCGCCGCCCGCCGCGAAGCCGGCGGCAGCCAAGGCGGCGCCGAAGAAGGACGAGCCGTCCGGCGAGGAGCCAGCCGGCCCCGAGTACGTGACGCTGCGCGGCCCCTCCGCGGCCGTCGCGAAGAACATGAGCCTGTCGCTGGAGCTGCCGACGGCCACGTCCGTGCGCGCCGTCCCGGTGAAGCTGCTCTTCGACAACCGCATCGTCATCAACAACCACCTGAAGCGGGCGCGCGGCGGCAAGATCTCCTTCACGCACCTCATCGGGTACGCGATGGTGCAGGCCATCAAGGCCATGCCGTCGATGAATTACTCCTTCGCGCAGAAGGACGGCAAGCCCACCCTGGTCAAGCCGGAGCACATCAACTTCGGTCTGGCCATCGACCTGGTGAAGCCGAACGGCGACCGCCAGCTCGTCGTCGCCGGCATCAAGAAGGCCGAGACGCTCAACTTCTTCGAGTTCTGGCAGGCGTACGAGGACATCGTCCGGCGCGCCCGCGGCAACAAGCTCACGATGGACGACTTCAGCGGCGTCACCGTCTCGCTGACCAACCCGGGCGGCCTCGGCACGGTGCACTCCGTGCCGCGTCTGATGCCGGGTCAGTCGGTCATCATGGGCGTCGGTTCGATGGACTACCCGGCGGAGTTCCAGGGCACGTCGCAGGACACCCTGAACAAGCTGGGCATCTCCAAGGTCATGACGCTGACCTCCACGTACGACCACCGGGTCATCCAGGGCGCCGCCTCCGGCGAGTTCCTGCGGATCGTCAGCCAGCTGCTGCTCGGCGAGAACGAGTTCTACGACGAGATCTTCCAGGCGCTGCGGATCCCGTACGAGCCGGTGCGCTGGCTCAAGGACATCGACGCCTCGCACGACGAGGACGTCACGAAGCCCGCGCGGGTCTTCGAGCTGATCCACTCCTACCGGGTGCGCGGTCATGTCATGGCCGACACCGACCCGTTGGAGTACCGCCAGCGCAAGCACCCCGACCTGGACATCACCGAGCACGGCCTCACCCTGTGGGACCTGGAGCGGGAGTTCGCGGTCGGCGGCTTCGCCGGCCAGTCGATGATGAAGCTGCGCGACATCCTGGGCGTGCTGCGCAACTCGTACTGCCGCACCACCGGTGTCGAGTTCATGCACATCCAGGACCCGAAGCAGCGCAAGTGGCTCCAGGACCGCATCGAGCGCTCCAACACCAAGCCGGAGCGCGAGGAGCAGCTGCGGATCCTGCGCAGGCTGAACGCGGCCGAGGCGTTCGAGACGTTCCTCCAGACCAAGTACGTCGGCCAGAAGCGGTTCTCGCTGGAGGGCGGCGAGTCCGTCATCCCGCTGCTCGACGCGGTCATCGACTCGGCCGCCGAGTCGCGGCTCGACGAGGTCGTCATCGGCATGGCCCACCGCGGCCGGCTCAACGTGCTGGCGAACATCGTCGGCAAGTCCTACGCGCAGATCTTCCGCGAGTTCGAGGGCAACCTCGACCCGAAGTCGATGCACGGCTCCGGCGACGTGAAGTACCACCTGGGCGCCGAGGGCACCTTCACCGGGCTCGACGGCGAGCAGATCAAGGTCTCGCTGGCCGCGAACCCCTCGCACCTGGAGGCGGTCGACCCGGTCCTCGAAGGCATCGCGCGCGCCAAGCAGGACATCATCAACAAGGCGGGCACGGACTTCACCGTGCTGCCCGTCGCCCTGCACGGTGACGCGGCCTTCGCGGGCCAGGGTGTCGTCGCCGAGACGCTCAACATGTCGCAGCTGCGCGGTTACCGCACCGGCGGCACGGTGCACGTGGTCATCAACAACCAGGTCGGCTTCACCGCCGCCCCGGAGGCCTCGCGCTCCTCGATGTACGCGACGGACGTCGCGCGCATGATCGAGGCCCCCATCATCCATGTGAACGGTGACGACCCGGAGGCGTGCGTCCGGGTGGCGCGGCTCGCGTTCGAGTTCCGCCAGACGTTCAACAAGGACGTCGTGATCGACCTCATCTGCTACCGCAGGCGCGGTCACAACGAGGGCGACAACCCGCAGTTCACCAACCCGCAGATGGTCACCCTGATCGACAAGAAGCGTTCGGTGCGCAAGCTGTACACCGAGTCGCTGATCGGTCGCGGCGACATCACGCTGGAAGAGGCGGAGCAGGCGCTCCAGGACTTCCAGGGCCAGCTGGAGAAGGTGTTCGCCGAGGTCCGCGAGGCCACGTCGCACCCGGCCCCGGCCCATGTCCCGGACGCCCAGGCCCAGTTCCCGGTCTCGGTCACCACGGCCATCTCGCAGGAGGTCGTCAAGCGGATCGCCGAGTCCCAGGTCAACATCCCCGACCACATCACGGTGCACCCGCGGCTCATGCCGCAGATGCAGCGCCGTGCGGCGTCGGTCGAGGACGGCACGATCGACTGGGGCACCGGCGAGACCCTCGCCATCGGCTCGCTGCTGATGGAGGGCACCCCGGTCCGTCTGTCGGGCCAGGACACCCGACGCGGCACGTTCGGCCAGCGCCACGCGGTGCTGGTGGACCAGGAGACCGGCGAGGACTACACCCCGCTGCTCTACCTGGCCGAGGACCAGGCCCGCTACAACGTCTACGACTCGCTGCTGAGCGAGTACGCGGCGATGGGCTTCGAGTACGGCTACTCGCTGGCCCGCCCGGAGTCGCTGGTCATGTGGGAGGCCCAGTTCGGCGACTTCGTCAACGGGGCGCAGACGGTCGTCGACGAGTTCATCTCGTCGGCGGAGCAGAAGTGGGGCCAGACCTCGGGCGTCACGCTGCTGCTGCCGCACGGTTACGAGGGCCAGGGCCCGGACCACTCGTCCGCGCGTCCCGAGCGCTTCCTCCAGGTGTGCGCGCAGAACAACATGACCGTCGCGATGCCGACCCTGCCGTCGAACTACTTCCACCTGCTGCGCTGGCAGGTCCACAACCCGCACCACAAGCCGCTGGTGGTCTTCACACCGAAGCTGCTGCTGCGGCTGAAGGCCGCGACGTCGAAGATCGAGGAGTTCACCTCGGGCGGCTTCCGCCCGGTGATCGGCGACGCGATGGCCGAGGCGGGCACGATCGACCCGGCGGAGGTCCGCAAGGTCGTCTTCTGCGCCGGCAAGGTCTACTACGACCTGGACGCCGAGCGCCAGAAGCGCGGTCTGAAGGACACCGTGCTCGTGCGTCTGGAGCGGCTGTACCCGCTGCCGGGCGCGGAGCTCCAGGCGGAGATCGCGAAGTACCCGAACGCCGAGAAGTACCTGTGGGCGCAGGAGGAGCCGGCGAACCAGGGCGCGTGGCCGTTCATCGCGCTCAACCTGATCGACCACCTGGACCTGGCGGTCGGCGCCGACATCCCGCACGGCGAGCGTCTGCGCCGTATCTCGCGGACCGCGTCGTCGTCGCCGGCGGTCGGCTCGGCCAAGCGGCACCAGGCGGAGCAGGCGCAGCTGTGCGCCGAGGTGTTCGACGCCTGAGCGCGGTGACATGACGTACGAGGGCCCGGCCCCGCTTCCGAGCGGTGCCGGGCCCTCGCACGTGCGGTCCGGGCGCGGGGCGCCTCAGCCCAGATACGGCTCGAAGTCCCAGTAGGGCCTGATCCGCTGGCGCGCCGACAGCGTGTGGTGGTGCTGCGCGCCCATGGTGCGGGTCAGCTTCTGGAGGGCGTCCTCCTCGACCTTGTCCGCCTCCTCGCGCTGCCGCAGCCCCCGCAGGTCGGCGGCGAGCGCCGTCTGGGTGGAGAGCGTCAGCGGATGGTCGTCGCCCAGCGCCGCACGGGAGCGCCGCAGCGTCTCCCGGCTCAGCTCGGCGGCCTCCTCCAGCCGGCCGGTGAGGTTCCGCCCGCCCGCCGCGTTCAGCGCGCAGCCGAGCGTCCACGGGTGGTCGTCGCCGAGCAGGGTGCGCAGTCCGGTGAGCGCCTGCTCGAAGAGGACGAGCGCGCCGTCCCTATTTCCCTCCGCCTGCATGAGGAGGCCGATGTTGGACTGCATCCCGGTCGGTACGGGGTGGGCCTGGCCGACCAGGGCGCGGTAGGTGTCCTCCGCCTCGGTGAGCAGGTCCCTGGCCTGGCCCAGATCGCCGTGCACGCGCAGGTAGTTGCCGTAGTCGGTGACCAGCATCAGGTTGTTGTGGTGGCCCTTGCCGTACACGCGCTCGTGGCGTGCGAGCAGGTCGGCCATCAGCGGCCCGACGTCCTCGCCCTTCGTACCGGCCCTGCGCCTGCACAGGACGAGGTTGTGCTGCGCCCACAGCGTCTGCGGGTGGTGTTCGCCGAGGACCTGGATATGGGTCCGTACGCCCAGCTCCTGCCGGGCCAGGGCGTCGTGGTACCGGCCGAGGAGCCGCAGGTCGCGCGCGCACGCGTTGACCGAGTGCAGGGTGTTGGAGTGCCGGGCGCGCAGGACCGCCTCGCGCTTGCGGAGCGTGTCGAGGTCGGTCTCGTACGCCTTCTCGAACTGACCGAGGAGGCGCAGGGTCACCCCCAGGTTGTGCTGGGCCTGGAGGGTGGTCCACTGGTCTTCGCCCAGCAGGTCGCGGCCGACATCGACCACGTCCCGCTGGAGCCGGTACGACTCCGGGTAGCGGCCGAGGAACCGCAGGTCGGAGCTGAGCCCGCTGTTGGCGGTCATCAGCCTGATCGGGTCGGGGTCGGGCTGGGCCAGCAGCAGATCCAGAGTCGCGCTGTCCCGGTCGTACGCCTCGTGGAACCGGCCGCTCGCACGCAGGATGACCGTGGTCTGGGCGCTCAGTTCCAGCATGATTTCCGAGCCTGGCTCGAACAGCTCGACCCACTGCTCCCGCACCCGGCGCGCCAGGTCCATGCCGACGGTGTACTCACCGCTGTTGTAGCAGTACTGGAGGCAGTTCAGGACGAGTTGGACCGTGCGCGGGTGGGTGCTCGCCAGGGCGCCCGAGTATTCGAGCTGGGGCAGGATCTCCGCGTACCGGGGCCACTGCCTGCTGTCGGAGGGCTCGCCCGGGTCGCTGCCGACCAGGACCTGGCGGACCACGGCGCGGTGGGTGTCGCGGTCGGAGCCCGCGGTGAGCCGGGTGACGATGCCGTGCACGACGCGGTGCATGTGGACGGACTCCTGGCGGGGCCCCGCGTCGCGTCCCTCCGAGACGGACGAGCTGCGTGAATCCTTGGTGATCACCGAGTAGTTGGCGAGGGTGTCCAGGGCGCGCGGCCAGTCGGGCGAGTTGTCGGCGATCCAGCGGAGCTGTTCCGGAAGCCCTTCGGGTGACACCCCACGGACCAGGCCGATGGGGATCCGGCCGGGTGCGAAGCAGGCGCACAGCTTGAGGAGTTCGAGCGCGCGGGGCTCGGACTCGCGGACCCGGTTGAAGAGCATCGACCAGGAGGTGAGCGAGGAGCTGGGGTAGTCACCCAGCTCGGACACCTCGTCGAGGGGGTTGATCTCCCCGCTGTGGACCTTCCCCAGGTACTCGGGCACGGGCATCCGCAACTCGCCGAGCAGCGCCGCCGCGTGGGCCATCTGGAGCGGCAGGTCCTGGAACTCGACGGCGACCTGGTCCGCCTCGGCCGCCGTGATGTGCGGCGCCCTGCGCATCAGATAGCCGGTCGACTCGGCGCGCCGGAAGACCGGCACCTCCACCACCTCGCCGACCGAGCGCCAGCCGTGGTTCCGCGAGGTGATCAGGATGTGTCCGGTGCCGCCGCGGGGCAGCATCGCGGCGGCCTCCTCCACGTCCTCCCAGCCGTCGAAGATGACCAGCCAGCGGCCGTGGGGTTCGCCGCGGCGCAGCGCGTCGCGCACCGCGCGGATCCGCTCGCCGGGCTCGGAGCCGCCGCGCAGGCCGAGGGCCGGTGCCAGCTCGCCGAACCGGTCGCGCTGGGTGCCGCGCTGGTCGGAGTTGACCCACCACACGACGTCGTAGTCCGGGCTGAAGCGGTGCGCGTACTCGGCGGCGAGCTGGGTCTTGCCGATGCCGGCCATGCCGACGAGCGCGCAGACCGCGGCGCCCGGTTCGACCTCGGTGAGCGATTCCTGGACCCGGTTGAGCAGGTCGTCGCGGCCGGTGAAGCGTGAGTTGCGGCGCGGCACCTCGCCCCAGACGGCGGGCGCGTCGCTGGGGTAGCGCGAGGGCGAGGGCAGGGCGTCGGCGCGCAGCGAGCCCGGTTCGAGGGAGAGCCGTGCCAGCAGGCGCCGTTCGGCTTCCTGTTCGCCGATGCCCCACAGGTCGACCGGTTCGAGGACGGCGGTGGCGGGCAGCAGCGAGCGGTTGGTGAGGTTGACGGCGGCGAAGCGCTCCGCGTTGGCGGCGACGAAGCCGCGCAGCACGTCGTTCCAGTCGCCCTCCCGGCGCGGTCCGAGCTGGAAGAACCACTCGCTGAGCACCAGCAGCACCCTGCCTCTGGCCAGCAGGAGGTCGCCGAGCGCGTCCTCCAGGGACTCGTCCCGGTCGGGGTCCCAGCGGTGGGTCGTGACGCGGTGGCCGTGTGCTTCCAGCCGGCGTGCGATCCAGGTGGCCCACGGCCGGTGGTGGCCCGGGAAGGCGACCACGAAATGCTGGGGCTCCTGATCGGCGCCGCCGTCCCCAGTCAGGTGCCGCTGAGCGACCATGCGCGCGTCTCCTCATTCATCGAGCTGCGCCATTCCCTGACGGCGCGTCTGAAATGTTACCGAACGTCACCGTCACCGGACAGGGAATCGGACAGTGCGTACGGGCTATTCGGGCCCCTGCCGAGCGACGTCAGATGCTGCTTCATCGAGAGGGCGAACCGCGTTCCCCGCTCGGTGAGTTGATGGCCGTCCAGCAGGACGGGGAGCGCGTCGGCGACCTGGGCGCGGTACTTCTCGCGGTGGCCGCGGGCGGTGCGGCGGGCGGCGGGCGCGGCACCGGGGCGCTCGGCCACGCGCGACCAGAGGTCGGCGAGGGCGAGATGCGCGTAGGTCCCCTGGAGGACCCCGTCGAAGGGGCGGGGGTCCTCGCGCCACGCGACGCGGTGGACGGCGGCGCCGTCGGCGCGGTGCAGCGCGACGAGGTCGGCGAGAACGGCGAGTTTGCTGTGGGCCAGTTCGTGGACGAGCACCTCGGCGAACCGGCGCGCGGTGTCGGGCAGCGCGGTGTGCACGGCCCAGGGCGCCGCCCTGAGGGTGCCGCTGGAGGCGCCTTCGCCCGCCGGTGCCATCGGCACCACGGCCCGTACGAGCCGGGTGACTTCGGCCGCGCGCCACGGGTCCGCGGACTCCAGGAGGGCGACGGCGGCGCGCCAGCGGGTGAGCCAGGCGGCGCGGTCCGTACGGGACCGGGCGCCGGCGCCCGGGGGGCGGCCGGTGCCGAGGTCGTCGAGCCGGCCGGCGCTGCCCGGCAGCACGGCCAGGGCGTCCCAGCCGGCCCCCATCCCCCGGCCGTCGGGCCGCAGGAGTACGGACCGGGCCGGGCGGCCCAGGGGGGTGAGCAGCGTGCCGCGCGGGCCCGAGCGGATCCGTACGAGGGGCGCGCGGGCGTCCAGGACGCCGGTGCCGGGCAGGACGAGACGTCCGTCCGCCGTGGGGAGCGGGAGGTCGAGAGGGGCTCCGGTGCGCAGCGCCGTGGCGACGGCGATTCCCCCGAGGGGGCGGAGGGCGGCGGCGAGGCCCTCGGGTCCCGGTGCGTTGAGGGCGTCGACGACCCAGCCGCCGACGGCGGGGTAGTCGAGGAGCCGGCGCGCGGCGCCCGGCGCGGGCGACTCGGCGCGGGCGAGGAGCCGCCAGTCCCGGTCGAACGCGGCGCGGGCGCCGCCCGGTAAGTCCTCCCGCCCGACGCGGGCGAGCAGGGCCTTGAGGAGGACCAGGCGGCGGCTGTGCAGGGCGGCGTGCAGCAGGTCGGTGTCGCGCGGCAGCTGGCGGGTGGCGGCGAGCCGCACGAGGGTGCCGGGCGGGATGACGAAGGCCCCCGGCGCCTCGGCCATTACCTCCGCTCCGCGGCGGGAGCGGCCGGTTCCCACCGCCACGTCGGCCCGTTCACTTCCCGTCGTTCCACGAATCGGTGAAGGACCCCGGACAGCGGAGTACGTCCTCGACGGCCGCCGTCAGCGCGGCGTCGTCCAGTCCCTGAAGGGTCCACAGGTCGACGCCGGTGAGATCGGGGAGCACCGGACTGCCTGGAATCCCACTGATCCGCTCCGCGGACCCGGGCACACGTTGCTCCAGCACGCTCTGCTCCTCCCCGATGCCCCCGAGGGCGTGTGGTGAAAGTCCCGCCTTGCGTTCGCACACACCAGACGCCTGGAGCACCGCTCTGCGGGGCGGACGGCGCCGGGTTCACGGCACGCCGTGGGAGGCGATGCCGTGAGGATTCTCCTTCCCGAGGCCCACGATTCGGAAACCCGTTCGTTACGCGGGTAGTTGGGGTTCCGGCCGTGGGAGGCGGCTTCGCGGACGCGCGGTGGGGAGCGCATACCGGGGCGCGTCGATGCACGCGCCGGTCGCGCACGCACACGGCGGTTGCCGGTCGGTTCACCCCCGTACGGAGCGGCCGGCCGGGCCCGTCCCTCCGCCGCCGTCCAGCGCCGCCACTCGTTCGCGGGTCGCCCGTGCCTCCTCGTCCGGGACCTCGGCGCCCTGCTCGGCCAGGCCCCGCCAGTGCGTGTCCGCGGCCCGGTAGTCGGCCAGCGCCGCCGAGGGGCGGGCCATCCGCTCGTACAGTGCGCCGCGGCCGTGCAGCGCACGGGCCGCCGTGAGCGAGGGGTGGTCGGTGATCTCGCGCAGCGCGCGGCCGTAGTCGGACTCGGCCGCCGCGAAGTGCGCCTGCGGGTCCGGCAGTTCCAGGCGCGCGCCCGCCAGCAGCAGCCAGGAGCGGGCCCGGGTGGCCGGGTCGGCGGCGCGGCGGGCCGACAGCTCCAGCAGATGGCAGCCCTCGTAGACGTCGGGCAGGAAGCCGCCGCCCGCGCGGTCGTCGCGGTAGCGGTCCAGCAGGGCCGTGCCGAGCAGCAGGTGGAGGCGCCAGCGGAGCGGGGCCCTTGAGGTGACGTTGGTGAGGGCCTCGCGCAGGATGCCCTCGGCCCGGTTGATGTGACGGGTCTTCGTGAGCAGCATCTCGCCCCATTCGGCGAGCAGTTCGCACCGTTCGTCGCTGTCGCGCGGCGCGTTGCGCTCGGCCCGCCCGTACGCGGTGGCCGCCGCCTCCCAGTCCCCTGCCTCGCGGTGGATCCGGGCCCGTTCGCGCAGGGTGCGCAGCAGCAGCGGGGCGCTGTCCTCGGCCGCCGTCTCCGCCGCGTCGGTCAGGGCGAGGAGTTCGGCGGTGTCGGGCTCCCGGGTCAGCCGCAGGGCCGACACGAGGTCGAGGAGCGCGCCGGCGCGGCGGTGCGGTGGCGCCGCCAGTTCGTCCAGCAGGCCGAGCGCGGTGCGCAGTTCGCGCGCCGACGCGGTGGCGGGCTCCCGCGGTTCGGCCACGGTGCCGGCCAGGTCGAGCAGGACCCGGCCCATCCGCAGCCGGCGCGCCGTCTCGGTGGCGAGGTCGGCCCCGTCGGGCATCTCGGCCAGTCCGGCGATCGCCGCGTGCAGCCACCGGGGGTCGCGGTCCTGGCGCCACAGCTCGTGCCGGACGTCCGCTCGGGCGACGGCCGTCGCCGGTTCGCGTCCGGTGAGCAGCCGCTCGGCGCGGGTCAGCAGGTCGTGCGCCCCTTCCGGATCGCGCCGCGCCTCCACCGTGTTGGCGCGGGCGAACAGCACCCGCCCCAGCAGGTGCCGGGAGCGTCCGTCGTCGTCGGCGGCCAGCGCCTGTTCGGCGAGCGCCTGCGCGTCGATGAGCATCTGCCGGTCGCGGCGGTCGCGCCACAGGCCCAGCAGCCGCTCCACCTCGTCCAGCCTGCCGGGCACCGGCCGTACGGGCCGGTACCAGCGCACCACGCGGGCGGGGACCTGGGCGAACAGTTCCTCGTCGGCCTGCGGTCCCCCGTCGGGGTCCTCCGGGACCACCGGTTCGGCGGTCTCCAGGCCCTGGAGGCGGGCGACGGCCAGCGCCGGGAAGTTGCGCATGCCCTTGCCGAACCGCCGGGTGACGTACTCCGACAGGTATTTGAGGACCAGTTCGGCGGCGCCCTGGTCGAGCATCTCCAGCAGCAGTTCGCGGACGCCGGGCGCGAAGTCGTAGCGCGGTCCCGGCACGTCGGCGGTGTCGGGCAGCCGCTCCAGCAGCCCGCCGAGGAGCACTTCGGCCAGTTGCATGGGGCCGGTGTCGGGCAGCAGCGCCTCCTGGACGAGATGCATGACGGGCAGGTAGAGCGGTACGGCCGCCAGATGGACGGCCAGTTCGAGCGCGCCCGGCGACGCGCCGGAGCGGAAGTCGCGCAGCCGTGCCTGCGGGGTGCGCGCCCCCGCGTACGGCCCGGACTCGGGCTGCGCCGGATGCCGCGGCAGCACCCAGCCCGCCGCGCCGCGCATCGTACGGGTGCCGGTGCCGCCGAGCAGTTGGGCCCAGCCGCCGAGGACCCGGTCGGTCGGCAGCAGGACGGGGACCGGGCGCGCGCCGGCGGGCGGCGCCTCGCGGCCGTGGGTCTCGTCGGGGACGAACCGCATGCCGCGGCCGACGCCGGGCTCGTGCACGAGCAGCCCCGGGTCGGCGGGCAGGGCGGTGCGGTCCCACAGCCGGGGCGGCAGGGGCTGCACGACGGCGATCTGGGAGCTCTCGGCCCAGCGGTACAGCATGCGCTGGGCACCGCCCGACTGCCACAGCGGCCCCACGCAGTCGCTGATGACGAGGGTGAGCCGGCGGCCGGTGACGTCGCGGTGCTGGTCGGCGGGGCGCAGCCGGGTCTGCCTCGGGTCGGGACCGGTACCGGCCATCGCCGAACCGTCCGGCCCCGGGTGCAGGTAGTGCACCTGGACGTCGCGGAACGCGCCGAGCCGCTCGCACGCCTGGCGGAGCCGTTCGAGGGTCAGCTGCCACACGGAGGCGGTCGGTGAGGCGTCCATCAGGAGCTGGATCTCGGCCTCCCGGTGGGTCGCCGGGCGGCGTACGGGACGCAGGAAGCCGTCGGCGGCGCTGCGTTCGGCGGTCGCCTCCTCGTCCAGCTCCGTGCCGAGGACCGGGGGGACGGGCGGGCGGTAGCCGCGCAGCGGTCGCAGCGCGCGCTGGAGGCCCAGCAGGCCGGACAGGGCTCCGGTGGCCGGTGCCCGTATCGGGAACGAACGGGTGGGGACGGCCTCCGCGGTCGACGGGGCGTACAGCGAGACGGGAGCGGTCTGTTCGGCGCTGCGGGCCGAGGGGTCGGGCCGGGGGCCCGGCTCCTCGGCGGGCGGCCGTACGGCCGGGTCGGCCGCGGCCGGCCGGGGGGCGGGAGGTTCATGGTGCTCCGGACGATCCCCCGTCCGGGGCCGGGGAGCCGTCAGACGCGCCAGCCACACGGCGTCGGCCAGCTCACTGGCGGACACCTCGCGGCCCGCCGCGCGCAGCCGGCCCACCAGCTCCGCCAGCCCGTCGGACCGTCCGACGGACGGGTCGTCCGGCCGCCCCGCCTGCCGGTCCGGTCTGCCCTGCTGACCGGGGGGCGGGCGTGGAGTGGCGCCGGGGGGCGGGTCGGGGGTGGTCACCACGTCACCTCGGACGGTCGAGAGGGCGGAGCAGCATCTCGGCGAGCCTGTTGCGGGTGACCTGTTCGGCGTCGGCGGCGCGCTGGGTCACGTAGAGCGCGTTCAGGAGCTGGTCGGTGGCGACGACCTCGCCCGGTTCGCGCTGGAGGAAACGCTCGATCAGTTCGGCGCCCTCCTCCAGGGCCTCCTCGCCGAGGTGCGCGGCGACCATGGCGGCGAGCTGCTTCTCGCCGGGCGGTTTGAGATCGAGCTGGATGCAGCGGCGCAACAGGGCGGCGGGGAAGTCCCGTTCGCCGTTGGAGGTGAGGATGATGAAGGGGAACGCGGTGCACCGCACCCGGCCGCCCACCACGGTCACCGGGGTGCCGTCGTCGGTGAGGACGTCGGTGGCGGGCTCCCGCTCGGCGCGCCGCTCCAGCTCACGGATGGTGAACTCGCCCTCCTCCAGGACGTTCAGGAGGTCGTTCGGCAGGTCGATGTCGCTCTTGTCGAACTCGTCGATGAGCAGTACCCGGGGAAGCCCGTCGGGCGAGGGCAGCAGCGCCGTACCGAGCGGACCGAGCCTGATGTACGAGCCGATCGGCGGCTGCCGCACCGCGTCGCCGGACACCGCGCGGTCGAGCTGTACGTCCTGGAGCCTGCCGATGGCGTCGTAGTGGTAGAGGCCGTCCTGAAGGGTGGTGCGGCTGACGATGGGCCAGCGCAGCACCCGGCCGAGGCGCAGTTCGTGGGCGACGGCGTGCGCGAGTGTCGACTTGCCGGTGCCGGGGGTGCCGGTGACGAGGAGCGGGCGGCGCAGCTGGAGCGCGGCGTTGACGGCCTCGACCTCTTCGGGGCGTGGGTGGAAGGACTCCACGAGACGGCGTTTGACGCCCAGCCGGCGGGCGTTGTCCACCTCTTCGCTGTCCGCCGGACCGTCCCGCGGTCCGTCGGCGCCGTCGGGGGCGCGTGCGGTGAATTCACGCCAGGGGGGCGGGGCGGGTAATTGCCGCGCACCGTCGTGCGGTAGGCCCGCTCCCCGGTAGATGCGCCAGTCGCTCACTGTGGGCTCCTCATCGCTGTCGGCCCGGCGTGCGCCCGGCATCCTGGACGTCCGTACCCCGCCCGGACGTCCGTACCCCGTCCGCAGCGGGTGGCTTGGGGGCATGTGTCTGTCATAGGGGCGGGAATTGCAGGGGTTCGTCGGGAGCCGGCCTGTGGGGTGGATCGTAGATGAGGACGATGTGCCGTGCCCAGGCTGTGTCCCGATCGTCGCCGTCGGGGCCGGCGCTGACGTTGCGCAGCAGCCGTACGCGCTCGCGCAGTTCGCCCCCGGTGGGTGCCTCGCGCACCAACTCGGCGGCTCTGCGGTGGAATTCGGCGCAGTCGTCGTGTCCGTCCTCGCCGGTGCGGCGGCACAGCACGGCGACGTGGCCGGCGTGGAAGGCGCGGGTGAGGACGCGTGAGCCGCGCCCGGTGGCGGTACTGGCGCAGTACACGGGCAGGGGCACGCCGGCGCCGCCTCCCGTGCTCACCGACAGCCGCGCGTAGGCCGCCTCCTCGCCCTCGGGTACGGCGGCGCCGTGTCCCTGGTCCGGTACGTCGAGACAGAGCGGTACGGCCTCCAGGGGACCGTGCTCGGTGGCGCGTCTGGCGCGGTTCCACTCGGGGGTGACGCCGTCGCGGCGGCGCAACTGGTCGCGCAGGGCGACGACTCGGCGCCGTCCGATCGGCAGGGTGTGCACGCTGGGGGGTTCGTCGCCGCGCGGCAGCCGGGAGCGCCATTCGTCGACGGGCTCGTCGAAGAGGGTGCGGGGCAGCAGGAAGTCGACGGCGGCCAGGTACTGCCCGGCGTCGGCGCGGGCCAGCGCCTCGCTCAGCCCCTGGCGTACGGCGGCCTCCAGTCCGGTGCGCGGGACGCCCTCCTCGTCGTGCCGGACGGTGGTGGTGCCGCCGTCGGAGTCCAGCAGTTGCACGCGCCAGGGGTGGGTGCCGTAGACCTCGGGCTCGATGACGACGAGTACGTCGTCGTGGGCCGCGTCGGGTCCGGTGCGCGCGCCGTCGCCGCTGCCGTCGCCGCCGGCGAGGAGCGCGAGGCTCTCCTCGCGGATCACGTCGGTCTCCAGGGCGTTGGCGGCGGTCTCGACCCACTCGCGGAGTCTCTTGGCGCCGGGGGTGTCGCGCGGTGCGCGCAGGGCGCCGTGGACCATCGCCGCGTACAGGACGACGGCTTCCTGTTCGAGATCGCGTCCCGCCGGGGCCGCTTCGGTGCGCTCGCGCGGGTCGTAAAGAAGGCCGGAGCCCTCCCGCCAGTTGCGCGGGTCGTTGGACTCGATGCGCTGGAGGCCGCGCAGCAGACGGCGGCTGGTGCCGTTGACCAGGTGCAGCACCTGGCCGGGCCCCGACGGGGGCTCGACCTCGGCGAACAGCCCGTAGAGCTGGGTGCGCGAGCGCGGGTCGAAGCTGTGCGGCCGGCCCTGCCGCACCGCGAGCCGGGCGTGCAGGCGCGGCCAGCAGTCGCCGGAACCCTCCAGACGCCGCAGATGGTGCCGGTCGTGGGCGGCGACGACTTCCGCCCAGACGGCTTCGGCGCCCTGGTCGCACAGGGCGCGCAGGCCGGTGACGGACTCGGCGCGGCCGACGGTGGCGTCGCCCTGGCCCTGGCTCCTGATGACGCCGATGACCGATCCGTACCGGGTGTCGACGACGGGTCCGCCCGAACAGCCGCGCAGGACAAGGCCGTCCTGGAGCCACATCGCGTTCCCGCGGCGGCCGCCGGTGGCCATCGCCTTCGTGGAGAGGAACTCCTCGGGGCCGTACGCCCCCGAGGTCTGCGCCCAGCCGTACAGCTCGACCTCGGCGGGGGTGGTCGCCGAACGGTCGCTGAGCCAGAGGCAGTCCGCGAAGTCCGCGCCCGGCACCCGGACGAGCGCGAGGTCGTGGCCGGCGACGACATGGGCGATCTCGCCCTCCAGCCGCTCGTCGTCGCAGGTGGTGACGGTGACACCGCCTCCTGGCTCCCGTTCCATCGCACCCACCCTCTTGTCCACGACATGCGCGCAGGTCACGACCCATTCGGGGGCGACGAAGAATCCGCTGCCCCAGAACCCGGCACTGCCTCCGTCATACCCGGCGGCGGGGGGCCCGATGCGGACGACTCCCCGGCTCACGGGGTCTTCGAGGGAGCTCATGCGTCAACACACGGGGAGTACGGAGGCGTTGGGACGGCGCGCGTCCCTCCGCCGGGTGATCCGCAGACCTGAGCGCCGTTCATCCGCACCCCGTTCCCCCGAAGTTGAGGCATGTGCGACGAGGCTAACCGGATGATCCCGGAGTGGGGAGTGGTTCGGGCCCCGGCGAGGCGGGGGGCGCCGCGCCGGGTGGGGCGGGTGGGGCCTGTGGGGGCTCCGGCCGGTCATGGCCGGGCTGCCAGGTGAGGGTGACGGAGATGGACGCCTTGGCCTCCCCGTCGGCCAGGACCGCGGCCACCCCCTTGCCCGGCTTCATCGCCAGCTCGATGCCGAACGTCGCGCTGACCTCGCTCGGCCCCGCCGCCCGCGCCGCGTCCATCACGGTGGCGCCGACGGCGGCGATCACCTCGTTGACACGGGTGACGCCCGAACGGATCCGGTCGGCGGCCCCGACGTCGACGAACGCCGACTCGTCCGGCCGCAGCACACTGACCCTCGCGAGAATGACCTGCCCGCCGGGCAGGACCACCTCCTGTACGTCGTCGTCCAACGCCGCCCCTCCCCCACTCGCCCGCTCACCGCGTGGGCCGCGATCCACGGCCCGGCTCCGCGATACCTCCCCTCCGTACCAGGTCGTTACGCTGTTCGCATGTACTTCACGGATCGCGGGATCGAGGAACTGGAGAAGCGGCGCGGCGAGGAGGAGGTCACCTTCGAGTGGCTGGCCGAGCAGCTGCGGACGTTCGTCGATCTCAACCCGGACTTCGAGATCCCGGTGGAGCGGCTGGCCACATGGCTGGCCCGTCTCGACGACGAGGACGACGACGAATGACGGGCGCGCACCGGGCATCGCGATAGGTCTTGACTTCCCCGATCCACGATATATCGTGTCCCTCAAGGGACGCGATATATTGCGTCGTGGCCGGCCACAGGGAGTCAGCACCATGGCAGAGTCGACGTGGGAAGTCAGCGAGCCCGAGAAGCTCACTTTCGACGACCCGGTGACGGCGCTCAGCGTACGTATCGTGAACGGCACCGTGAACGTCGTCGGCACCGACGAGAGGGTACTGGCCGAGCAGGGCGGCGCGCGCCTGGAGATCTCCGAGATCCAGGGCCCGCCCCTGATCGTGACCCGCACCGGCACCACGCTCACCATCGCCTACGAGGACCTGCCCTGGCAGAACTTCCTCAAGTGGCTCGACCGCAAGGGCCACCGGCGCAGCGCCGTCGTCTCCCTCGCGGTCCCGGCCGGGGCGAGCGTCGAGGTCGGCGTCGTCGGGGCGGGCGCCGTGATCTCCGGGATCAAGGGGCGTACGGAGGTGCGCGGCGTGAACGGCGACACCACGCTGGTCGGCCTGGCGGGCCGGGTCAGCGCGGAGACCGTCGCCGGCAGTGTGGAGGCCCAGGCCGTCACCGGCGACCTGCGCTTCAACTCCGTCTCGGGCGATCTGACCGTCGTGGACTGCGGCGGGTCCTCCGTACGGGCGGACACCGTCAGCGGCGACATGGTCATCGACCTGGAGCCCGCGGGCAGACCCACGGACATCAAGGTCAACACGATCTCCGGCGAGGTCGCCATCCGGCTGCCGCACCCGGCGGACGCGAAGGTCGAGGCGAACACGGCGAGCGGTTCGGTCTCCAACGCCTTCGACGATCTGCGGGTGGGCGGACAGTGGGGCGCGAAGAAGATCACCGGCACGCTCGGGGCGGGTACGGGGCAGCTGAAGGCGATGACGGTGTCCGGCTCGATCGCGCTGCTGCGGCGGCCACCGGCGGAGGATCCGCACGGCGCGGGCCACCCGGCGCCCGGCTCCGCCGGCACCGCGCCCACGGGCGCCACCCCCCGGGACGCCGCCGCCGACGGCGCGGCGCCGGCCGACGAGAAGGAGCTCTGACATGCCCCCGGTCTTCGCCCACGGCCGTCTCCGCCTCTACCTGCTCAAGCTGCTCGACGAGGCGCCGCGCCACGGCTACGAGGTGATCCGCCTGCTGGAGGAGCGCTTCCAGGGCCTGTACGCGCCGTCCGCCGGCACCGTCTACCCGCGGCTGTCCAAGCTGGAGGCGGAGGGCCTGGTCACACACGCCACCGAGGGGGGCCGCAAGGTCTACTCGATCACCGAGGCGGGCCGCGAGGAGTTGGCGGGCCGCAGCGGTGAACTGGCCGATCTGGAGCTGGAGATCCGCGAGTCCGTCTCCGAACTCGCCGCGGAGATCCGGGACGACGTAAGGGGCGCGGCGGGCCAGCTGCGCAACGAGATGCGCGCGGCGGCGGCCTCCGCGTCGGCCGGCACCCCGGACGGCGGGACCGCCGCCCGGGAACACACGCCGGGCGAAGGCGAGTCCTGGCGCGCGGCGAAGGAGGAGCTGCGCCGCGCGAAGCAGGAGTGGAAGGAGCAGGCGCGCCGGGCGAAGGACGAGTCACGCCGGGCGCGTGAGGACGCGCAGCAGGCCCGGCGCCAGGCGAAGGAGGCGCAGGAGACTGCGCGCGAGGAGATGCTGCGCATCGCCAAGCAGGTCCAGGACCAGGTGCAGGGCCACTTCTCGCGGGGCGACTGGCCGACGGGGGTACGGGAGGGCCTGTCCGAACTGTCGACACAACTCGGCGGCCTGGCGAAGGGCACGGCGTGGCCGCCGTACACCAGACCGGACGCGCCGGACACGGACGAGCCCGCGTGGGCCCAGGACACCCCGCCGACGGGCGACCCGGCCCGCGATCTGGACCGGCTGCTGGACCGCTTCCGCGACGACGTCCGCGACGCGGCGCGGGACCACGGGGTGACGGATGCGCAACTGGCGGAGGCGCGGCGTCACTTGTCGACGGCGGCGGCGCACATCGGGGCGCTGCTGCGGAGGCCTCCGGCGTAGGTGCCGCCCCTGCGGGCCGGTGCCGGGGTGCTGCCCGTGCGGGCCGGTTGCCGGGTGCCGCCCCTGTGGGCCGGGGTGGGGGTGCTGTCCCTGCGGGCCGGGGTGGGGTGCCGGTG
>NZ_JBVJNN010000040.1:0-66423 GCF_055583685.1 Streptomyces sp. NPDC104581 | reverse complement strand
CGGCGCGTCCCCACCGACAGCCACCGAACCGACCTGGATCTGCCGACTGACCCTCCGGTCGGCGAGCTTCACCGGAACATCCGGCATTCCGAGAGCGATGGCGGTCATGAGGTGAGTGTCCTTTCCGAGTTCATCCGAGTCAGCACCGCGCCGGTGACGGCGTCGGCGGTCAGCCCGCAGCGGTCGAGGACCTGGGCCCGCGACCCGTGGTCGAGGAACTCGCGCGGCAGCCCGAAGTTCCGTACGGGCGTGTCGATCCCGGCGTCCGCCAGGGCCTGCCCGAACGCGGAGCCGACGCCGCCGACGCGTCCGCTGTCCTCGATGGTGATCACGTGTTTGAAGTACGCGGCGGCCTCCACCAGCGTCGGGTTGACCGGGGTGACCCAGCGCGGGTCGACCACCGTCGCCCCGACGCCCTCCTTGCCGAGCCGGTCCGCGACGTCCAGCGCGAGCCGGGCCATCGGGCCCACCGAGACGATCAGCACGTCGCGGCCGGGCGCGTTGTGGAGCACGTCGAAGCCGTCGGTCGTGTCGATCGCGGGGATGTCCGCGCCGGTGGTCCCCTTGGGGAAGCGCAGCACCGTCGGCCCCTGCTCCCAGGCGACCGCCTCGCGGAGCAGGGCGCGCAGCGTCGCGCCGTCGCGCGGCGCTGCGATCCGGATGCCCGGTACGGCCTGGAAGAGCGTCAGGTCCCACATGCCGTTGTGGCTGGCGCCGTCGTCACCGGTGACGCCCGCGCGGTCCATCACCAGCGTGACCGGGGCGGAGTGCAGGGCGATGTCGGTGACCATCTGGTCGATCATGCGGTTGCCGAACGTCGCGTAGATGGCCAGCACCGGGTGCAGACCGCCGAACGCCAGACCGGCCGCAGCCGCCGCGCCGTGCTGTTCGGCGATCCCCACGTCGATCGTGCGCGCGGGGAACTCCCGCTGGAAGTCCAGCAGTCCGACCGGCTCGGCCATCGCGGCCGTGATCGCGACGACGTCGGAGCGCTCGGCCCCGATCCTCACCATCTCCTCGGAGAACACCGCGGTCCACGCGGGCGACTTGACGGCCGGGGCCGAGACGGAGGCCGCCGGCGTCGGCGCCGGTGCCGCCCGTACGACATGGCAGCGGTCCAGCTCGTTCGTCTCGGCCGTCTCCCAGCCGCGCCCCTTCTCCGTCACCACATGGACGACGACGGGACCGCCGAGGGCCCGCGCGCGCCCGAGCGTCTCCTCGACGGCGGCGATGTCGTGCCCGTCGACCGGGCCGAGATAGCCGAAGCCGAACTCCTCGAAGACGTTCGCCGACGCGGTTCCGTCCCCGGGGGCGTCGGACGGCTGCTCCGCCGCCCCGGCCGAGCGCAACTTGCCGAGGTGCGCCGCCAGGCCGCCCACCGTCGGCGCGTACGAGCGCTCGTTGTCGTTCAGGACCACGATCACCGGCCGCTCGGGCGCGCCGCCCAGGTTGTTCAGCGCCTCCCAGGCGAGACCGCCGGTCAGGGCGCCGTCGCCGATGACCGCGACCACCGCGCGGTCCGTGTCGCCGCTCAGCTCGCGGGCGCGCGCCAGGCCGTCCGCGTAACTGAGCGCCGTCGACGCGTGCGAGTTCTCGATCACGTCGTGCTCGGACTCGGCGCGCGAGGCGTAGCCGGACAGCCCGTCGCGCTTGCGCAGACCGTCGAACCCGTCGCGCCGGCCGGTCAGCAGCTTCTGTACGTACGTCTGGTGGCCGATGTCCCAGAGCAGCGTGTCCCGCGGCGAGTCGAAGACCCGGTGCAGCGCGATGGTCAGCTCGACCACGCCCAGGTTGGGCCCGAGGTGTCCGCCGGAGCGGCACACCGCGTCGATCATCACCTCCCGGATCTCCGAGGCGAGCTGGCCGAGCTGCGCGGGCGAGAGACCGCGGAGATCGCGGGGAGCCGCGATCTCGTCGAGTAGTGCCATGACTGAACCCTCCATGTCCGAGATGGCCGGCGTGGCCGACGTGTCCGTGCGGCGGTGGTGCGGATCGGTCAGGGCCGGTCGGTTCCGGGGTCGCCGTCCGTGGGCGGCGGCGGCCGGAAGCTGATCACCGAGCCGGGCCGCAGGCCGGCCTCGGGACCGGTGAGCGTCCAGGCGGTGTGGATCAGTACGTTGTAGTGATTGGGGAAGTGGCAGGCGTCGAAGCCCAGCAGGGTGCCGATGGGTTCACCGTCGACCAGGACGATGTCGCCCCGGTCCAGCACCCCGGACACCGAGATCTCCACGAATCCGAGGAAGCCGACCCGGTCGATGCGGGAGCCCGCCTCGGTCTCCAGATGGTCGGTGGTGACCAGTTCGTGCAGCTCGCCCTGGCGCACGCAGCGGGAGGCGAACTCCTCCAGGCGCATGCCTCGGTCCGTGCGGCGGTGCCGCAGCACCTTGACCACCTCGGACCTGACGGTGCGCTTGTCGCCGTTCTCCGGGCTGGGCGCCAGCAGTGCGGGGACCTGTGTCCCGTTGGCCGTCCTGTTCATCACGTCGCCGCCCCCGTCCGCTCCTGCTCATCGTTCCGTTCGGAGCCCTCGGCCCGCTCGGTGCGGTACGTCGCGTCGACCAGCTCCAGCATCGCGAGCCCGGCGCGCGAGGCGTCCGTGCCGGCGCGCACCACCTGCTCGAACTCCCTGAGCACACCCACGTACTCGTGCTTCAGGGAGCTCTTGAACGCGTCGTGCCCGGCCAGCATGTCCGCGTGGTGCTCGGTGCCGTCCTTCAGCCGGACGGTCACGTCCTTCGCCTCGCCGTGCGGATACGACCAGTCCAGCTCGACGGTGGCGGGCACCCCGCCCGCCGAGCGCAGCTCCACCCGGGCCTGCCGGTCCACGCCCTCCGCGTCGCGTACGACCTCGGCGGACTCGACCGTCAGCTCGCCGAGGAACAGCCGTACGACGTCGAAGGCGTTGGGGCCGTTGTCGGCGACGCAGCCGCCGCCGCAGCGCTCGGGGTCCAGGTACCAGCGGTCCTGGCCGACGTGCTCCTCGATCTTCTCCAGATAGCGCACGGTCACCGACTCGACCGCCGCCGCCTCGGGCAGCGAACCCAGCAGGCCGAGCACGTTGTCGTTGTAGCGGCGGTGGAAGGCGGTGAACAGCACCGAGCCGCCGTTCACGGCCAGTTCGGTGAGCGCGCGGCCGTCGGCCAGGTGCAGCGCGAGCGGCTTCTCCACGCAGACCGCGACGCCCGCTTCGAGCGCGTCGCGGCAGACGTCCGCGTGCGCGTCGTTGGGGACGTTGACGACGATCGCGTCGAGCTCGGTCTCGGCCAGCATCCGCCGGTGGTCCGGGTAGCAGGGCAGCCCCGCCGCGCGGTGCGGGGCCAGCGCGTCCTCGCGCAGGTCGCAGACCGCGACCAGGTCGAGTGTGGGCAGGCCGGGGAAGGCGTCGAGGTAGAACCGGGAGATGACCCCGAGCCCCACCACGCCTATCCGCAGGGGTTTCATTTTCTGTGTCCTCCTTGGACGCGATCGCCGTGTCCGGGTGGTGGGTGTGCTGGGGGGCGGGGGTCTCGCGGGCTACGTGTCCTGGGACGGGCCCGCGCCGAGCGCCTTCGGCGCCGTCAGGCCCCGCTCCGCCGCCACGGTGACCATCTCCTCGAACAGGGCCGCCGACAGCGGGACCCCGCTCTTGCCGTGCTCCGTCGCGCGCTCCGCCTCGAACCAGCCGGGGTAGCGGACCGGGCGGTCCTCGTCCACCGCGGGGGAGCCGACCAGCGCGTCGAACATCCCGGCCGTCTGCGCCTCGAAGTCCTCGCGCGGGCGCAGCTCGGCGGGTGCCACGACCAGCACCGTGAAGCCGATGTTGTCGTCCTGGCCGCTGGGGCTGCCGCTGCCCGGCCACGCCTCGGTCGCCGGGCCGAGTCCGGCGCCCGGCAGGAGCGCGCCGAGGACCTCGACGAGCAGGCCGAGCCCGTACCCCTTGAACGCCCCGGTGGCCGGGTCGCCGCCCAGCCACTTCAGATAGCCGTCGCCCCGGTCCAGCGCGTGCGGGTCGGTGACCGGCCGGCCGTCCTTGTCCTCCAGCCAGCCCTCCGGGATCGGCTGTCCGGCGCGCGCGGCGCCCCGGACGCGCCCGGTCGGGACGACGGTGGTGCTCATGTCGAGGACGAGCGGCGGGCGCGCACCGGCGGGCGCGGCGAACGCGAGCGGGTTGGTGCCGAGCAGGGCGGCCTGTCCGCCGGGCGGCCGGATGATGCGCTGCTGACCGCAGTTGGAGACGAGCAGGCAGATCATCCCGCGGTCCGCCGCGCGCTTGGCGTGCGCGCCCGCGCAGCCGAGGTGGGTGGCGTCGCGGACGGTGACGAGGCCGACGCCGTACTGGAGGGCGCGCTCGGCGGCCAGGTCCACGGCCTCGCTCGCCGACCAGAGGCCGAGGGCGCGGTGCGCGTCGACGAGGACGGCGGCGCCGCGGTCGGCCAGTACCTCGTGCTCGGCGGCCGGGTCGCAGCGGCCGTCCGCGAAGAGCTTCAGATAGAGCCGGGTGAGGTTGGTCAGGCCGTGCGAGGTGATGCCGGTCAGATCGCCGTGGACCAGGGCCTGCGCGGCGGTCAGGGCCCGCTCGGCGGGCAGGCCGTGGTGCCGGAACACGGCGGCGGTGAACTCCAGCAGCTCGGCCAGGTCGACGCGCGGCGTCGTGGCGGCGGAGGCGCCGGAAGCACCGGCGGCACCGGATGAAGCGTTCGTGGTCGTCGAGGTCGTCGTCATGAGGTCAGTTCCCCTGGTCCAGCAGATTGCGTGCGAAGGAGATGAGCAGGCGCTCGATGTGCCGCGCGTACCGGTCGAGATCGGCCAGATCGGCGAACTCACCTTCCGCGTGGGCCTGGTTGGCGCCGAGATCGCCGGGGCCGAAGACCACCGTCGAGGTGTCGGGTACGCCGGCGAGCCAGATCGCGTCACAGGTGAACGCGGGCAGTTCGGCGGGCCACGGCGCGAGTCCCGCCCGGTCCAGCAGCAGTTCGCCGACCCACGCGTCGTCCGCGTACAGGGCGGGCAGGCCCCGCTTGAGCCAGTCCAGATGGGTCACACTCGCGGCGTCGCGGGCGGTGGTGGCGAAGGTCGGGCTGTCGGCGAAGCGCTCGCGGAAGCGCTCCACGCCGGTGCGCAGTACGTCGTCGAGGGCGGCTTCCAGCTTGCGCCCGGTGTCCTGGGAGCCGTACGACAGATTGATCAGCAACTGACCCTTGCCGTAGACCTTGTTGTGCATGGTCCCGGTGTTCATGCCGGCGACGCAGACCTGTCCGTCGACCGCGTACGGCGGCAGCTCCGAGGCGAGGTGCTGGGCGAGATAACCCAGCAGCACCGTCGCGTTGTGTCCCGCGCCCGGCTCGTCGTCGATGCCGTCGCGGCCGTCGACACGCAGGCGCGCCGTCATCGAGGCGGTGGCCCTGCTCAGCACGCGGAAACCGGTCGGCTCGCAGAACACGTTGAGCCGCCCCACGTACCCCTGCTCGACCAGCGGCTTCGTGCCGAACACCCCCATGGCGCCACCCTCTTCGCCCGCGACGAGCTGGATCAGCACGCCCACCTCGGTGCCGAGCGCGGGGGAGGCGGCGAGTGCGGACCGCAGCCCCGCCAGGAGTCCGACGGCGGGGCCCTTGGCGTCGATGGAGCCCCGGCCGTGGAACCGCGAACCGCTGAAGGAGACCGGGCCGCCGCCCGCGACGGTGTCCATGTGCACGTTGAACATCACCGTGGCGGCGCGCGGGAGTTCGGGCCCCAGACGCAGGACCATGTTGGGCTGGCAGTCCAGGAATCCGGGCATGGTGGCGGCCGCCTGGCCCACCGCCCGCGGCACGTCCGAGCCGGTGACGGCGTCGGGTCCGGCGGGGGCGTGGTGGACGACCCGGAAGCCGAGCCGGGCCGCCGCCTCCGCGTACGCGCTCTGCGCCTCCCACAGCTCCACCGGCTCCCCGCCGCCGGTCTCCAGCGGTCCGGCGGTGCGCAGGGCGAGGAGGTGCAGGAGCAGCTCCCGGTCGGACTCGGTCAGTCCGGCGGCGTCGCCCGGACTGATGCGCCGGGTCGGCAGGTCGTAGGCCGGACGCTGGTCGTAGGTCATGCGGAGTCCCCCCTCTCTCTGTACTGACGATCTGTCAGATAGTGCTGTCCGTGGCCGGACCCAGCTCGCGCACGAGCTTTTCGAGCCGCTGCCCGTACGCCACGAACTCCTCCACGTAGTCCCCCGACGGGTCCGACCAGCCCTCGTGCGGGCGGATGTTGATGTGCGGCTCGATCGAGACGGTGCCGGAGTAGCCCTGGTCGAACAGCAGCCGCAGCGAGTCCGCGACCCGGCAGTCGCCGTCGCCGGGCAGCGAGTAGAACTGCGCGCTCGTGTCGCCCGTGCCGTCCTTCACATGCACGTGCGCGACGTACGGCGCGATGTGCGCGAGGTGGTCGTACGCCTCGTAGCCGTACGCGATGCCGTTGCCGACGTCGAACAGCAGCCGCAGCGCGGGGCTGTCGGCGGCCTCCAGCAGACGGAGCATGCGCGCCGGGTCGGTGGCGGCCCAGCCGGCGCAGTTCTCGTGCACCAGCACCAGTCCCGCCTTCTCGGCGCGCGCGGTGAGCCGGCGTATCCGGTCGAGCACCTCCCGCTCCCAGTCGGCCTCCGGCAGACCGGCGTTGGGGTAGGACATGATCCGTACGAAACGGGTGCCGAGGCGCTCGCAGCGCTCGGCCAGCCGCGTCAGCTCGTCGAGGTCGTCGGTGAACGGGGAGACGACCGTACGCGCCCAGTTGCCGATCCGGGAGTCGACGCAGGAGACCCCGAGCCCGGCGTCGGCGAGCGCCCCGGTCACCCGGTCGAAGGCCGGGCCGTCGAGTTCGGCGAGGGGGATCCCGTCGACCGAGCGCAGCTCCACGCTGTCCCAGCCGAGCCGCCGTACCGCCTCGATCTGCCGGTCGAGCCCCGGGGCGGCCTCGTCGCCGATGCCGCTCAGACGGATGTCAGCCCTCATGGTCGGCACCTCCCCGGAGCGCGGGGGAGACACCGGTCAGCGGGGGACGTACGGGCGTGGCCGAATCCCCGCGCGCACTCTGTGCGGCAGCCAACAGCTTCGCCTCCTGGAGCAGTTGGACCACCCGGCGGGCGATCGCGTAGTCGTTCAGGTCGTTCAGGTCGTTCGGGCCGCCGTCGCCCGAGGAGCCGTCGCCGCCCGCGTCGACCGCCTGGTACTCCCGGTAGGCGTGGTCGATGTAGCTGGTCAGCGCGTCGTCGAAGAGGAGCCGGCGGGCCGCGGCACCGCCGCCCGCGTCGTCGTGGACGGTCAGGCTGGCGTGGTGGTCCACATCGCTGATCGGGTAGTGGCCGACGACATGGCCGGTGTCGAACCGCAGCCCGACCCGGCGCTCGCGGATCGGGGAGGTGAGGTCGGAGGCGATCTCCGTGGTGGCGCCGTTGTCGTGCTGGAGCGTCAGCCGGGCGCCGCCCATGCCGGGGATGACCCGGTCGCCGATCCGCATGTCCGTCATGGCCGCGTCGGTGATCCGCGCGTCCCCCGCGAGCCGCAGGGCGACACCGAGCGAGTGCGGCAGCTCCACGTCGAACGCGGTGGTGTGGTTGTCGGAGCGCAGGGTGCGCGTCCAGCGCGGCTTGAACTGGGTGAAGGACATCGAACGCAGCTCGCCCAGCCCGCCGTACCGCGTCAGGGCGGCCAGCTCGGCGGTGAGCGAGCTGGCCAGCCACGGCGAGACGACCCGCAGCCGCAGACCGCGCACCCGCGCCAGCATGTCGATGGCCTCCAGGCCGGCGGTGTCGTCGGCCATCGGCTTCTCGACCACGATCCGCGTGTAGCCGAGGTCGGCCAGCTGCTGGAGCGTGGCGAACCGGTCGGCGGGCGGTGTGCACAGATGGACGACCGTGGAGGCGGGGTCCGCCAGCTCGGCGGCGTGCGCCAGTGAGTCGGCGGGCACCAGGCCCTCGGCCAGGGCCTGTTCGCGGATGTCCTGGACGTCCCAGACCACGGGCGGGTCCGGTGACCACGGACCGCCTCCGTCCGGCAGGGCGCGCAGCTTGCGCAGGACCGGCCAGTGCAGCCCGAGGCCGGCCCGCCCGCCGCCGACGATGAACGTGTTCAGCATGACGTGACCTTCGCTCTCGAGGAGATCTGTCGTCTGGCGAGAAAGGGAACGGGCTGCCGGTTCAGTGGTCGCGGTAGGCCACCGACGTGGCCATCTCGGCGAGTTCGCGCTTCCACTCCTCGCTGATGGGGGCCGCCGACAGTGCCTCGTGTGCCTGGACCACCAACTCGTCGATACGCTGCTCCACTTCGGCGCGCACACCGCTGCTGGTCAGCGCCTCGGCCAGGGCGGCGCCGTCCCACTCGGCGGCCTGGACCAGCTCGCCGACGCGCGCGTCGCGCAGCGCGGCCAGGCTCACCAGGAGCGTCATCTTGTGCTGTTCGGCGTCCAGGCCGACCGGCTTGCCGACCGCGTCCGCGTCGCCGTAGGTGTCGATGAGGTCGTCGCGGAGCTGGAACGCCTCGCCGAGCGCGGTGCCGTACGCCTCGAAGGCGGCGGCGGCCGTGGTGTCGCCCGCGATGGCCGCGCCGAGCTCCAGCGGGCGGTGGATGCTGTAGTGACCGGACTTGGCGTTGGCGATGTAACGGGCCAGCTTCGGGTCCGGGAGCGACTCCGCGGCGACCGTCACGTCCAGGTGCTGGCCGATGATCATCTCGCTGACGAGCCGTCCCCAGACCAGCCGGGCCTCGGCGGGCAGGTCCTGGATGAGCTGTCCGGCGTAGGAGAAGGCCAGGTCGCCGGCGAGTACGGCGATGCCCTCGCCGTACCGGCGGGCCTCGCCCTGCCAGCCCTGTGCCCGGTGCCGCTCGATGTGCTGGACATGGACCGTGGGCTTGCCGCGGCGCAGGTCCGAGTCGTCGATGACGTCGTCGTGGATGAGCGCGAACGCGTGCAGCATCTCGATGGCCGCCGCCGCGTCCACCACGCGCGAGTCGGACAGCTCACCGCCCGCGGCCAGGAACCCGGCCGCGCAGAACGCGGGGCGCAGGCGCTTGCCGCCCGCGCGGATCAGTTCGCCGATGGCGTCGATGGGGACCGCGGCGCGCGCGTCGACCGCCGCCCAGCGGGAGTGCTCCTCGGCGAGCATGGCGTCGAGCCGCTGCTCGGTCCGGTCCAGGACGGCCGCGCGGGACTGTGCGGCGAGCCCTCCGAGGTGCCCGACGGCCGGTGCGGGCGGTGAGACGGTCATGAGCGTTCTCCTGTCGTGTCGGCGGTCGTGTCGGCGATCTGGTCCTGGGGGCGCCGGGCCTGACTTCCCAGGCGTACGGCTCCGAGGCGTGAGGGCTCCGGGCTCGCGGCGCCGGCTCCGGCACACGAGCCGTGCGGGCCGTACGGCTCCTGTCGGAGGGGACGGATCGGGGGCGGATCAGGCGGACGGGCGTGCCCGGCTGAGTCCCGACGGCAGCTGGAAGACGATGTCCTCCTTGGTCGTCACGGACAGCTCCACGTCGTGGTAACCCAACTCGTCCAGCCGCTCCAGCAGTTGGTCGACCAGCAGCTCGGGCGCGCTGGCGCCGGCGCTGACGCCGATCGTCCGCACCCCCTCCAGCCAGCTCACGTCGAGTTCGGTGACGTCCGGCACCAGGTGGGCGGGGGTCCCTTCGAGGACGGCGACCTCCACCATCCGTACCGAGTTGCTGGAGTTGCGCGATCCGACGACCAGCACGAGATCGCTGCGCGCGGCGATCTGCTTCACCGCGACCTGCCGGTTGGTGCTCGCGTAGCAGATGTCGCCGTCGGCCGGGCTCCGCAGATCGTCGAAGCGCTCGTTGAGCACCGCGACGATGCCAGCGGTCTCGTCCATCGAGAGCGTCGTCTGGGTGAGCACCGCGACCGGGGTGTCGCTCGGCAGGTCGAGCTGCCGGGCGCTCTCCTCGCTCTCCACGATCACCGTACGGTCGGGGGCCTCGCCGTACGTGCCCTCGACCTCCTCGTGGTCGGCGTGGCCGACCAGCAGCAGGGTGCGTCCGTCGCGGGCGTAACGCCGGGCCTCCTGGTGGACCTTCGACACCAGCGGGCAGGTCGCGTCGATGGTGTCGAGCTGCCGGGCCTTCGCGTTCTCACGGACCTCGGGCGCCACCCCGTGCGCGGAGAAGACACAGACCGACCCGGGCGGCACCTCCGCCTCGGAGTCGACGAAGATCGCGCCGCGCCGCTTCAGCACTCCCACGACGTAGTGGTTGTGGACGATTTCTTTTCGCACATAGACGGGAGCGCCGTGGACCTCCAATGCCTTCTCGACGATTTCAATCGCCCGGCGTACCCCCGCACAGAATCCGCGTGGCTCGGCGAGGATCACTTTCTTGTCGGACACGATGTCGGTCACGACTGGAAACTCCTGTCGGTCCGTGGAATTGGGCTTCACCGTCGACCACACCGAAGAGGCAAGTCAAGGTTTTTCCGACCGGCAATAAGCGAGGACCCAGGTAATAGGCAGGGTCCTGCACGCTCTTGCCTGCACTGTCCCCCGCAACTGCCAATGGATTGCCGGGTCATTGCTATCGAAGGGGTGTCGGCGCGCGGTCTACGTTCGATCGGACGTAACGAGCAGAACCGCGGAGTTCCGGACGCGCAGTTCCGACAGGTAGAACCGTGGATTCCGCCCAGCACCGCCGAGACGAGTGGAGTGAAATGGACAGCAAGGCGATGCCGGCTCCGGCGAGCACCGTCCCGTTCTTCACACAGGCGGAATCCTTCGAGAGTTTGTGGCCCCGGCTGAGCGCGTATCTCGACGAGGTCTGCGAGTCGGGGACGTACTCCAACGGGCCGAAGACCGCCGAGCTGGAGGCCGCGCTGCGCGCCTACACCGGTGCCCGGCACGCGATAGCCGTCGGCAACGGTACCGACGCGCTGGTCCTGCTGCTGCGCGCGGCGGGCATCGGCCCCGGTGACGAGGTGATCGTCCCGGCCTTCAGCTTCTTCGCGTCGGCCAGCTCCGTGGCGCTCGTCGGTGCCGTACCCGTCTTCGCCGACGTCGATCCGCTCACCTACAACCTCGACCCGGCCGCACTCGAAGCGCTGATCACACCGCGCACCAAGGCCGTCATGCCGGTGCACCTGTTCTGCCAGCCCGCCGACATGACCGCCGTCCTCGCCGTCGCCGAACGCCATGGCCTGCTCGTCCTGGAGGACAGCGCCGAGGGCATCGGGATGCGGCTGAACGGACGCCACACCGGTCTGATCGGGGCGGGCGGCGTGCTCTCGTTCTTCCCCACCAAGACACTCGGCGCGCTCGGCGACGCCGGCATGGTGCTGACCGACGACGACGCGCTCGCCGGCGCCGTCCAGCGGCTGCGCGACCACGGCCGGCCCGCGCTGCCGCCCCCGGCCTCCGGCGGCAGGCCCGCCGCCGCCCCCGCCGCACGCGCCGAGTACGCGCGGCAGGGCGAACTGGCGGGCACCAACAGCAAGATGGACGAGCTCCAGGCCGCGGCCCTGCTCACCAAGCTGACCACGCTGGACGACGACATCCGCCGCCGCGCCGTGCTGGCCGACGCCTACACCCGCAGGCTGCGCGGCATCCCCGGCGTGCGCGGACTGCCCGCGGTCGTGGAGCGCGGCGAGCCGGTGGATCCGGTCTTCTACGTCTACCTCATCGAGACCGACCGGCGCGACGCGCTCGTCTCGCACCTCGCCGCCGCGGGCATCGGCACCGAGACGTACTACCCGCTGCCGCTGCACCTCCAGCCGTGCTTCGCCCATCTCGGCCACCAGGAAGGCGACTTCCCGCACGCCGAGGCCGCCAGCCACCGCACCGTGGCGCTGCCGCTCTACCCGGAGCTGACCCTCGCGCAGCTCGGCCGGGTGTGCGACGCCGTCCGCTCCTTCTTCACCGGGAGTACGTCATGACCACCGAGACCTCGCCCGTACAGGCCGCCCCGACCCGCGTCGCCGCGGCCACGGCGACCACCGAGACCGTCCCCTACGCGTACACGAGGCTGCCCGACGCGGACCGTGAGCTGCTGCGCGAGGTGCTGTACGAGGTCGGTACGGACCCCGAGCAGAAGTTCATACTCGGCCGCCGCACCGCCGAACTGGAGCGCAGGCTGGCCGACCGCGCGGGTGTGCGCGACGTCGTCGCCTGCGCCAGCGGCACCGGCGCCCTCGTCCTCGCCCTGCGGGCCGTCGGGGTCGTCCCCGGCGACGAGGTGATCGTGCCGGCCTTCGGCGCGGAGCCGCTGGCCGCGACGGTGCTCGGCGTCGGCGCTGTCCCGGTGTTCGCCGACGTCGACCCGGTGACGATGGTCATGGACCCGGTCGACGCGGAGAGCCGCGTGACGGACCGCACCCGGGCGGTCGTCCCCGCCCACACCTTCACCACGATGGCCGACATGCCCGCCATCCTGGCCTGGGCGCGGCGGCGCGGCATCGCCGTCGTCGAGGACGCGGCGGTGGCCCAGGGCGCCACCCTGGGCGGCCGGGTGGCCGGCACCTGGGGGGACATCGGCCTCTACTCGTTCTTCCCGGTCAAGCCGTTCGGGATGCCCGGCGAAGGCGCCGTGGTCCTCTCCGACAACATCGAACTCGCCACGCTCGTACGGCGGTTGCGCAACCACGGGCAGGACGGTGTGCAGCGCTTCGTGCACCACGAGGTCGGTTTCAACAGCCGCTTCGACGAGGTGATGGCCGGCTACCAGCTCGCCCGGCTCGACCGTGCCGACGGGATGGTCGCCCGGCGCGCGGCGATCGCCGCGCACTACAACTCGCGGTTCGCGGCGCTGCGCGGCAGCGGTCTGCTCGCCCCCACCACCGGCGCCGACGGCCAGTGCCACTACGTCTACGCCGTACAGACCATCTGCCGGGACTCGCTGGCGGCGCACCTGGCCGCGCACGGCATCGGCAGCCGCGTGTACTACCCGGTGCCGCTGCCGAGGCTGTCCGCCTTCGCCGCCTACGCGGGGGAGGGCGCGGACGGACGGCGTCCCGGTACGGAACTGGCGAGCGCGCGCCATCTCGCGCTGCCGCTCCACCTGAATCTGACGGACAGTCAGGTCGAGCGTACGGCCGACGTGGTCTGCGCCTTCTTCGACTGATCACCGGCGCGGCCCCCATGCGCGGCGGCCGGCCGCTTCGCCCGGCCGCCGTCGCCCGACCCTGACCAACTGGCCAATCTTCTCCGACGGGAGCAACCGTGAAAAGCAAGGTCGTCGTTGTCGGGCAGGGGTACGTGGGCCTGCCACTGGCCGTCCGGGCCGCGCAGGCGGGCCACCAAGTGGTCGGCTACGACGTGGACACCGACCGCGTCAAACGGCTCGTCAGCGGCGAGTCCTACGTCGAGGACATCCCCGACGCGCAGCTCGCCGTCCTGCTCGACCAGGGCACCTATCTGCCCACCACCGACCCCCACGACCTCGACGGCTTCGACATCGCCGTCGTCACCGTGCCCACCCCGCTGCGGGACGGCGCCCCCGACCTCTCGTACATCGAGTCGGCCGCCCACACCCTCGCGGGCCGGCTGCGCCCCGGCGCGACCGTGGTCCTGGAGTCGACCACCTACCCCGGCACCACCGTCGAACTGCTCGTCCCCCTGCTGGAGGAGGGCTCGGGCCTCGTCGCCGGCCAGGACTTCCACCTCGGCTACAGCCCCGAGCGCATCGACCCCGGCAACCCCACCTGGCGCCTGGAGAACACGCCCAAGGTGGTCTCCGGCATCGACCCGGCCTCGCTCACCGCCGTACAGACCTTCTACGACACGATCACCAGCACCACCGTGCCGGTACGCACCACCGAGGTCGCCGAGCTGTCGAAGCTGATCGAGAACACCTTCAGGCACGTCAACATCGCCCTGGTCAACGAGATGGCGATGTACGCGCACGAACTCGGCGTGGACGTCTGGGAGGCGCTGGACGCCGCGGCCTCCAAACCCTTCGGCTTCATGCGCTTCACCCCCGGCCCCGGCGTCGGCGGACACTGTCTGCCGGTCGACCCCGAGTACCTGTCCTGGCGGGTCAGGCGCACGCTCGGCCGCAGCTTCCAGTTCGTCGAACTCGCCAACGAGATCAACGGACACATGCCCGACCACGTGGTCCAGCGGCTGCTGCTCGCCTTCAACGCCCGCCGCCGGCCGCTGGCCGGCTCCCGGGTCCTGCTGCTCGGCCTCGCGTACAAGCCGAACACCGGCGACGCCCGCGAGTCGCCCGCGCTGCGGGTGGCGGAGCTGCTGCTCGGTCTCGGCGCCGAAGTACGGGCGGCCGACCCGTACGTGGTCGAGGCGGTCACCGTGAACAGCAGGCTGACCCGCTGCGAGTTCACCGAGGAGGAGCTGGCGGCGGCCGACGCCGTGGTGCTGCTGACCGACCACGACACCTTCGACTACGAACTCGTCGCCCGCGCCTCGGACTTCGTCCTCGACTGCCGGCACCGGCTGGAGACCGGTCCCACCGTCGAGGTCCTCTGAAAGCCCTCTTTTCCTGCACTCCTCCGAGCGGTGACCAGGCGAGCGAGAGACCGGCCGCTATCCAGGCCGTCCAACGGGAGACGGAGACACACACGTGAGTGACGGACATCTGGAGGTCTGCATCGTCGGCGCCGGCCCCCGCGGGCTCTCGGTGCTGGAACGGCTCTGCGTCAACGCGCGCCGGAGCCTGCCGGACGGCGCCACCCTCACGGTGCACCTCGTGGACCCGCACCGTCCCGGCGCGGGCGGGGTGTGGCGCACCGACCAGTCCCACCACCTGCTGATGAACACCGTGGCCTCACAGGTCACGCTGTTCACCGACGAGAGCGTGGAGATCGACGGCGAACTCGCCCCCGGCCCCAGCCTGTACGACTGGGCGGTCCGGACGGCGGCGGCGCCGCAGGAGGGCACCGGCGAGGCGTACGACGACCAGGTGCGCGCCGAGGCCCGCGACCTCACCCCGGACTCCTACCCGACCCGCGCCTTCTACGGCCACTACCTGGAGTGGGTCTTCCGGCACGTCGTACGCACCGCGCCCGCGCACGTCCGCGTCGTCGCCCACCCGTCGCGGGCGGTCCGGCTGGACGGCGGTCCCGAGGGGCCGCAGGCGGTGCACCTCGCCGACGGCTCCCGCCTCGACGGCCTGGACGCGGTCGTCCTGGCCCAGGGCCACCTTCCCGTCCGGGGCGGCCCCGGCGAGCGCGTACTCGCCGACTTCGCGCGCACCCACCGGCTGACGTACGTCCCGCCCGCCAACCCCGCCGACGTCGACCTGTCCGCCGTCCGGCCCGGCGAGGCCGTCGCCCTGCGCGGACTCGGGCTCAACTTCTTCGACCACCTGACGCTGTTCACGCTCGGCCGGGGCGGTACGTACACCCGCGAGGACGGCCGGCTCGTCTACGCCCCGTCCGGACGCGAACCGCGCCTGTACGCCGCCTCCCGGCGCGGCATCCCGTACCACTCACGGGGCCGCAACCAGAAGGGCGCGCACGGCCGCCACATCCCGCGCGTGCTGACCCCGGAGGTGCTGGAGCGGCTGCGCACCGCCGCCCGGCTCGGCGGCGGCCTCGACTTCGGCCGCGACCTGTGGCCGCTGATCGCCAAGGAGGTCGAGACCGTCTACTACACGGCGCTGCTCGTCCCGCGCGTCGGCGAGCGGGAGGCCGCCCGGTTCGGCGACCGGTATCTGGGGCCCGCCTGGGGATCGGCCGAGGAGTCCGACCTGCTCGACGCGTACGGCATCGGTCCCGAGGCCCACTGGGACTGGAAACACCTCTCCCTGCCCCACGCCGACCGCGGCTTCCGGAGCGCCGGGGACCACCGCGACTGGCTGCTGGACATCCTGCGCCGGGACCTCGCCGAGTCCGAGGCGGGCAACGTCGAGGGCCCGCTGAAGTCCGCCCTCGACGTACTGCGGGACCTGCGCAACGAGATCCGCCTGGTCGTCGACCACGGCGGACTCACCGGCCGCTCGCACCGCGACGACCTGGAGCGCTGGTACACCCCGCTCAACGCCTTCCTCTCCATCGGCCCGCCGGCCGGCCGGATCGAGCAGATGATCGCCCTCGTCGAGGCCGGGGTGCTGGACGTCCTGGGCCCCGGCATGCGCGTCGGCACCGACCCGGACCGGGGCGTCTTCACCGTCGACGCACCCGCCGTGCCCGGCTCCGCGACCTGCGTCACCACCCTGGTCGAGGCCCGGCTGCCCGAGCCCGATCTGCGCCGGACGACCGACCCGCTGCTGACGGACCTGCTGGCCACGGGGCAGTGCCGCCCCTACGCGATAGCCGACCCGGAACTCGGCGCGTACGAGACCGGCGGCCTGGCCGTCACGCCCCGGCCCTACCGGCTGGTGGACGCCGAAGGCCGCGCCCACCCCCGGCGCTTCGCCTACGGTGTGCCGACCGAGGCCGTCCACTGGGCCACCGCCGCCGGGGTCCGCCCCGGCGTCAACTCGGTGACCCTGGGCGACTCCGACGCGATCGCGCTGGCCGTCCTGGCCCTGCCCGCGGGTCCGCCCCGTCCTCCGGTGACGGACCACCAGAAGTCCAGAACCACCTGAGAACATCGCCGCACGAAGCGAGTTGACGAGGACTCAGACATGACGCACAGTCAGCCCACCGCCGACACCGGGCTTTTCTCACCCGTCCGGTCGGGCACCCCGGCCGAGGCAGCCACGAGCGACACCGCGTGCCTCCAGGCCATGCTCGACACCGAGGCGGCCCTGGCGCGAGTGCAGGCCCGGCTCGGCACCGTACCCGAGTCCGCCGCCCGCGCCATCGGCGAGGCGGCGCGGGCCGAACACTTCGAGCTGGCCGAGCTGGCGGTCCAGGCGCGCGGCGCCGCCAACCCGGTCGTCCCCCTCGTCCGGCGGCTGACCGCGCTGGTCGCCGCCGGTGACGCCGACGCCGCCCACAGCGTCCACCAGGGCTCCACCAGTCAGGACATCCTCGACACCGGCCTCATGCTGGTCGCCGCGCGCACCCTGGACCTCGTACTCGCCGACCTGGACCGGACCGCCGCCGCGCTGGCCCGGCTCGCCGCCCGGCACCGCGACACCCCCATGGCCGCCCGCACCCTCGGCCAGCACGCCGTCCCGACCACGTTCGGCCTCAAGGCGGCCGGCTGGCTCCAGGGCGTGCTGGACGCGCGGGACCGGCTGCGCCGGGTCCGCGCACAGGGGCTGCCGGTCCAACTCGGCGGCGCGGCGGGCACGATGGCGGGATATCTGGAGTACGCGCTCCTGCACGCACCGGACGCCGCCGACGACGGCGGGAAGCGCTACATCGGGGAACTGCCCGCCGCGCTCGCCGCGGAGCTGGACCTCGCCGAACCGCTCGTGCCCTGGCACACCGTCCGCACCCCCCTCGCCGACCTCGGCGCGGCGCTCGCCCTGCTGACCGGCGCGCTCGGCGGTATCGCGGCGGACGTCCAGCTGCTGTCCCGCACCGAGACGGGCGAGCTGGCGGAACCGGCCGCCGAGGGCCGGGGCACCTCCTCCGCCATGCCGCACAAGCGCAACCCGGCGCTCTCGGCGCTGATCCGCGCGGCCTCGTACCAGGTGCCCTCCCTCGTCGGCACCCTCATGCAGGTGTCGGTCCACGACGACGAGCGGCCCTCCGGCGCCTGGCACGCCGAATGGCTGCCGCTGCGCGACTGTCTGCGCCTGGCGGGCGGCGCGGCGCACACCGCCGCGGAGCTGACGGAGGGTCTCACCGTCCACGGGGACAGGATGCTGGCCAACCTGGACCTGACGGGCGGTCTGGTCGTCTCCGAACGGCTCGCGGCCCTGCTCTCCGTGGAACTCGGCAGGACCGAGGCGAAGACACTGGTCAGCCGCGCGTCGGCGGAGGCGGCGACCTCCGGCAGGCATCTCGCGGACGTCCTGGCCGAAGCCCCCGAACTGGCCGGCCGCCGCTCGCCCGACGAGCTGCGCAAGCTGTCGGACCCGGCCCACTACACGGGGGCGGCGGGCCAGTTGGTGGACCGGGTGCTCGGCCGCTTCGACCCCGGCCGGCCCGCGGACTGACCCGGCGCGTCCGGCTGATTCCGCCGGGCCGGGGGTGGACGGACCGGCGAGCGGCCCGCACCGCCGGTCACGGTGCCCCACCGGGCCTTTCGGCTCGCTCCCCGGGAACGAGCCCTGTGCGAGGATGACACCGTCGCCCGGCAATGGCCGCGCGGCCCCGTGCGACACCCTTTCCCTGGATGGTCCTGGATGCAGAGCTCTCAGCGTCGTATCGTCCGCACCGCGCCTCTGCCGACCGCGGACGCTTCCGTCGCGCGTCCGCAGCACAGCGGCCTCTTCCTGGAGGCGCAGTACACGATCGAACTCCCCCCGCTCGACGAGGAGGAGGAAGCCGACCCCGGCGCCACCCCTTACCGGGGAAGGCAGCCGTATGTCGCAGGCTGAGGACGCCGGGAAGGCACTCCTCGACGGTCTGACGGTCGACGACCGGAATCCCCAGCAGCCCGTCCTGCTCGACAAGTCGGGCCGCCCCGTGCGGACATGGCGGCAGAACTACCCGTACGACGAGAAGATGCGCCGCCGCGAGTACGAGCGGACCAAGCGCACGCTCCAGATCGAGCTGCTCAAGTTGCAGCGCTGGGTGAAGGACACCGGGCAGCGGGTGGTCGTGGTCTGCGAGGGCCGGGACGCGGCGGGCAAGGGCGGCACCATCCAGCGGTTCACCGAGCGGCTCAACCCGCGTGGCGCCCGCGTCGTGGCCCTGGAGAAGCCCACGGAGCGGGAAGCGGGGCAGTGGTACTTCCAGCGGTACGTCGCGCACCTGCCCTCCGCCGGGGAGATCGTCTTCTTCGACCGCTCCTGGTACAACCGGGCCGGTGTCGAGCGCGTGATGGGCTTCTGCACCCCGGCCCAGTACGAGCACTTCCTCCACCAGGCGCCCCAGTTCGAGCGGATGCTCACCGACGACGGCATCCTGCTGGTCAAGTTCTGGTTCTCGGTCTCGCACGACGAGCAGCGCACCCGGTTCGCGAAACGGCAGATCGATCCCGTACGGCAGTGGAAGCTCTCGCCCACCGACGTCGCGTCGCTCGACCTCTGGGACGCGTACACCGCCGCGAAGGTCGACATGTTCCGGGCCACCGACACCGCGTACGCGCCCTGGACCGTGGTCAAGAACAACGACAAGAAGCGCGGCCGGCTGGAGGCCATGCGCAGCCTGCTGTGGCGGGTGGACTACGACCTGAAGGACGAGTCGGCCGTGGGTGAACCCGACCCGCTCATCGTCGGTCCGGCCGACACCCTGCTCGAAGAGGGGGAGGAGAGCACCGTCTTGTCCCCGACCCCGCTCGCGTCGCGCCCTGCCGGCCCCGGCGACCACCCGCCGTTCACGCGGCCGGAGCACTACCGGAAGCCGGAGGGCTGACCGGCCGGCACCGGTCGCCGGACGGCCGCGGCACCGGTCACAGATAGCGGCGGATCGGGACCACGGCCGCCTCCTGGGCCCGCCGCACCAGGCCGCGCCGCTTCCAGCGGCGCGGGCAGATCGGCTCGCTCAGCGTCAGATCCTCCTCGAAGTGCTCGTCGAGGGTGGCGGTGAAGGCCGGGTCCAGCACGGCGAGCATGACCTCCTCGTCGTGGTCCAGCGAACGCCGGTTGAAGTTCGTGGACCCGATCAGCGAGGCGACCGAGTCGACGGTGATGACCTTCGCGTGCATCATCGTCGGTTGGTACTGGTGGATCTTCACGCCGCACGCCGTCAGCTGCTCGTAGTACCGCTGGCCCGCGAGCAGACAGACCCGCTTGTCCGTGTGCGGCCCCGGCAGCAGGATCTCCACCGACACCCCGCGCCGGGCCGTCGCGCACAGCAGCTCGACGAAGTACTCGTCCGGCGCGAAGTACGCCGTGGCCAGCCGTACCCGCTCCTCCGCCGACTCCAGCATGACCCGGATCAGGGTCTGCATGTCCTGCCAGCCGAAGCTGGCCGACCCGCGCACCACCTGGACGATCGCGTCGCCCTGCGCGTCCTGCGCGACGAACCGGTCCCGCTCGTCGAACATCTCGTCGTGGCACTCCGCCCAGTTCTGGGTGAACGCGGCGGCGATCCCGTCCACCGCGGCCCCCCGGACCCGTACGTGCGTGTCGCGCCACTCGTTCTCGTTCCGCGCGTCGCCGCACCACTCCTCGGCGATGCCCACGCCGCCCGTGAAGGCGGTCGTCTCGTCCACGACGAGCACCTTGCGGTGGCAGCGGTGGTTCTGCTTCAGCGGCGAGAGGTACAGCGGCTTGCGGAACCAGGCCACCTGCACCCCGGCCCGCTCCATCTCCGCCAGCTGGTCCTTCTCGATCAGCCGGCTGCCGAACCCGTCGAGCAGCAGCCGCACCCGCACCCCGGCACGGGCCCGCTCGCTCAGCGCCCGCGCGAACTCGTGGGCGATGTCACCGCGCCAGTAGACGAAGGTCATCATGTCGACGGTGTGCTCGGCGCCACGGATGCTCTCCAGCATCGACGAGAAGATCTCGTCACCGTTCCGCAGCGGGACGAGCGCGTTGCCCTCGGTCATGGCGATACCGATCAGCCGCTCCAGGCGCCGTCGTATGCGCAGGATCTTCTCGGTCGTCATGGACTCCGGCGTCGTCGGCTCACCGATCCGCGGCGCGGGCAGGACAGATCTCTGTGGCGGGCGGGACAAGGGGACACCCCTCTCGGGTCGGGTCGGTACCTTGTCCCGGATTCCCCCGTCGCGCCCGGTCACGCCGAGTTCCACGCCACATGTTCGCCGGCTCACGTCCGGCGGGCGCGATCCGGTCGGCACCCGTCCGGCCGCGGACGCCCGGCGCGGACGCCCCGTACGGCGCCGCGCGGCGCTCAGTCGCGGAACGCGCCCGCCGCCCCCAGGAACTTCCCGATCAGGCCCACGTCCTTCACACCCCGGCTGCTCTCCACCCCGCTCGACACGTCCACGCCCCACGGCCGCAGCGCCGTCACGGCGTCCACCACGTTGTCCGGGGAGAGCCCGCCCGACAGCACCCACGTGCCCGTCGGCTGCTCCGGCAGCGAGTCGGGGGACCAGCGTTCGCCGGAGCCCGGCCGCGGCGAGTCGATGATGAGCATGTCCTCGCCGTACGCGCCCGCGGCCAGCGGATCGCCCGACTCCGGCGAGGTGGCGCGGATGAGGCGGTACCCGTCGGCGCGCAGCGCGGCGAACGCCTCGGGCGGCTCGCCGCCGTGCAGCTGGACGGTGTCCGCGCCCGCCTCGGCCGCCGCCCGGCGCACCTCGTCCAGGGACTCGCCGCGGAAGACCGCGACCCTGGCGACACCGGGCGGTACGAGCGCGGCCAGCGGGCGGGCCGCGGCGGGCGAGAGCCGGCGGGGGCTCGTCGTCAGGATGAACCCGACGGCGGAGGCCCCGCCGGCCACGGCGGCCTCGACCTCGGCGGGCTTCCGCAGACCGCAGACCTTGACGTACAAGTTGTGCAACAGGAGCTCCTCGCTCGGTGGACTCCACCCGAGAGTACGAAGAAAGCGAGACGTACGTGCCGCACACCGCCGCCCTGACCGCCCCGGGTGCGCCTTTCGAGGTCGTACGCGCCGAGAACGGCTCGCTCATGTACGCGGACGGGCCGCGCACGCTGCGGGAGTTCGTGGAGACGACATGGGCGTACGGGGAGCGGCCCTTCCTCGTCGGCGGCGACGGGACCGTCCTGCTCGCGTACGGCGACTTCTTCGCCGCCGCGACCGCGCTGGCCAACCGCTTCGTGGACACCTACGGCCTGCGGCCGGGCGACCGCGCGGCCGTCCTGATGGGCGACCGCCCCGAATGGCAGACCGCCTTCTGGGCCACGCAGCTCGCCGGGCTGGTCACCGTGCCGCTCGACGCCGCGTGGAGCGCGGACGGGATCGCCCGCGTACTGGACCACTGCGCCCCCCGCCTGCTGCTCGTGGACGACGAGCGGCTGCCCGCCGTCGCGGGGCGGACGGGGGAGCGGACGGTGGTCTTCGGGTCCGGGGGGTCCCGCCGACCCGGGGCGGCGGGTGCCCCGGCCGGGCCCGCCGAGCGGTACGAGGACCTGCCGGCCCCCGATCCGTACGCGGCCCCGCCCGACATCGAGATCCGCGCCGAGGACGACGCCACGATCGACTACGCGTCCGCGGCCGGCCCGCTCCGGGGCGCCGTCGCCACACAGCTGGCGCAGGCGGGGGCCGCGATGGACGCCCGTTTCCGCGCGGCGGCCGACGCGCTGGGACGCGGCGGGCTGCCGGGCCTCGGCCCGGCCCCCGTCACACCGCTGACGGGTCCCTTCTCCGGTCCCGCCGCGCTCCTCGACGTGTACGGGGCCATGGCGGCGGGCGGCGCGCTCGTGCTGGACGCGCCGGTGCGGGCGGAACGGCCCCGGCGGGGGCCGGCGGACACGGCCGCCGGGACGCCCGCCGTCGAGTCGCGCGTGTCGGAGGAGACCGGCGAGCTGTGGCTGCGGGGTCAGTCGCTGCCGTACGCCTACTGGCGGGACGAGGAGGCCACGGCCGCGGCGTTCACGCCCGACGGCTGGTTCAGGGCCGGGTGACGCGGACCCGGTAGCCGCCGTCGCCGTCGGTGCCGAGCACCGCTATGCCGACGCCGCTGTCCCGGTCCCGGAACGTCTCTCCGGGCCCGTACGGCGCGTCGGACAGCTCCGCGTGCACGTTGGGCCGCCGCGTACAGCCGCCGCTGCGCTCCTCGCTGTCGGAGACGGTCACCGGACCGCGTCCGGTGTCGACGTCGGTCTCGACCCGGTAGATCAGCACACCGGGTTTGCACACGGCCTCGTCGTTGCCCGCGCGGGTGCGGACCTCGACGGCGAAACCGGCCTCGTCGGAGACGGGGACGAACGCCAGTTTCCGGCCGCCCCCGGTGGCCAGCGGAGTGAGGTCGTGCTCGCTCTCGCCGGGCACGGAAGCGCAGCTGACCTGGGCGTTGTCGAGCCAGCCGAGCTTCCACTTGTGCCAGCCCAGCAGATCGTTGTTGGCCCCCCAGTCCTCGGACATGATGTCCCAGTGCCCGACCGTGCCGCCGCCGTCCGTCGTGTAGAGGTCGGGGAGGCCGAAGACATGGCCGTTCTCGTGCGGCAGGACGCGGTAGCCGGTGCGTGAGTACGACCCCGAGCCGTCGTCCTGTCTGCTGTAGACGAACGAGGTGTTGGAGAGCGGGACACCGTCGGCCTTCGGGGCCTCGCCGTTCCCGGAGAACGTCACGGACAGGACGGTGTCCAGGGCCGAGGGCCCCGCGTTGGGCGTGACGAGGATGTTGACCAGGTCGTACTCGCTGAAGTCCACCTCGGGGTCGGCCGCCGTCACGATGTCCTGGACGAGTCGCCGGTAGCCGGGTTCGTAGGGGGCGCCGCGCTCTATCCCGTAGTCGGCGAACGGCAGCGGCATCCGCAGCCAGTCCTTCAGGGGGGCCTCGGGCCGGTAGTCGAGCCGTCCGTAGGAGCTGGTGCGGAACCACTGCGAGGTCTGCGGGAAGAACTCACCGAGCCGGTCGGCGGCGCGGCCGGGACCCGGCGCGTCGGAGAAGTCGACCATCAGGTTGAGCGCGCGCACGGTGCCGGTTGAGCGGGTGTAGCCGGCGGGGGTGGGCACACCCTCGGACATCTGGACGCCCGCGGCGGGGGCGATACGGCACGGGGCGAGCGTCGAGTCGTGTGCGCTGGACGCGGGGCCGGCGGAGGCGCGGATGGGCAGCGGGAGGGTGGCGCTGGCGGTGGCGAGGGCGGCGAGGGTCAGTGAGCCGACGGCGGCGAGTGTGCCGAGCCGACGCGGTCTGTGGCGGCCGTGACCTGCGGTTCCGCGTATCCGACGGGTGTTCTTCATCGGCCGCCTTCGGGTCAGCGGCAGTCGTCCTGCTGACTGCTCTCGGTCCGCTCACCCTGCGACGGTCGGCGTGTCGGCGCTCGCTGGGTGCGCCGATCGTGGGGTTTTCGATCGCCGTACGGGCGTAAATGCCGGGGCCGGCGATTGAGGACGCCCTCCCGGCGCACCCGTGACCCAGCTCACACGGCCCGCCGAAATAACCGGGGACGTCTTCCCCGTTTGCACCCGTGTCAACGAAAACGGGGACCCGCTCCCCACTTGTGTGAACCGACGGAAAGGCCCGACGTGACCACCGCTGCCGCATCGGAAACGCGCCGCGTCCCGCGTCCGCGGGCGGACGCTCTGCGCAACAGGGAGCGCATCGTGGCGGCGGCCCGCGAGATCCTCGTGGAGTCGGGTCCCGACGTTCCGCTCGACGAGATCGCGCGGCGCGCCGGTGTCGGCAACGCGACCCTCTACCGCCACTTCCCCGACCGGTCCGCGCTCATCCTGGACGTGGTGCTCTCCGTCATGGCGCGCACCGCGGACCAGGCCGAGCGGATGGCGGCCGAGGAGGCCGACCCGTTCGTGGCGCTCAGCCGCTTCGTCCACGCGGCGGCCGACGAACGGATCGGGGCCCTGTGCCCGCTCCTGTCCGGCAGCTTCGACGGAGACCTTCCCCGGCTGCACGCGGAGCGCGAACGGCTCGAAGGGGCGGTGGAGGACCTGATGGAGAAGGCGCGCGCCGCGGGCAGGCTGCGCACCGACGTCGCGGTCGGTGACCTGATGGTCGCCCTCTCCCAGCTCACCCGTCCGCTGCCGGGTACCGGTTGCCTCAACATCGACCGGTTCACCCACCGGCATCTACAGCTGTTCCTCGACGGCCTGGAGGCGCCCGCGCGCTCCGAGCTGCCGGGTGCGGCGGCGACTCTGGAGGATCTGCGCCACGGTCGATGACGACCTGTGCGGCGCCCCCCGGACCCAGAACTTCTGTCGACCACGAACATCCCGAACATCCCGGACACCACGTAACCAGCGCGTAGGGCCGACCAGTGCGTCCCCGCGTCCGTTATGAACTCTTCGTACGCATAGGCGGACTCACCCATGTCGAAAACAGCCGAGACCCGGCTCCCGGACCTCACGGTCCCCGACCCGGTCCCTGATCCCAATCGCTGGAAAGCCCTGGTGTTCATCGCCCTGGCCCAGCTCATGGTCGTGCTCGACGCGACCATCGTGAACATCGCGCTGCCCTCCGCCCAGCAGGACCTGGGGATATCGGACGGCAACCGCCAGTGGGTCATCACCGCGTACGCGCTCGCTTTCGGCGGTCTGCTGCTCTTCGGCGGACGCATCGCCGACCTGTGGGGACGCAAGCGCACCTTCACCGTCGGCCTGCTCGGCTTCGCCGCCGCGTCCGCCATCGGCGGCGCCGCCACCAGCGAGGCCATGCTGCTCGGCTCGCGCGCCCTCCAGGGTGTGTTCGGCGCGCTGCTCGCGCCGGCCGCGCTCTCGCTGCTCGCCGTGACGTTCGGCGATCCCAAGGAGCGCGCCAAGGCGTTCGGCATCTTCGGTGCGATCGCCGGCGGCGGTGGCGCCGTGGGTCTGATCCTCGGCGGATTCCTCACCGAGTACCTAGACTGGCGCTGGACCTTCTTCGTCAACATCCCGTTCGCGATCGTGGCCGCCGCCGGCGCCTACTTCGTGATCCGGGAGCCCGCGGGCGGCCGCAACCGCAACCCGCTCGACATCCCCGGTGTCGTCCTGTCCACGCTCGGCCTGGTGGCGCTGGTGTACGGCTTCACGCGCGCCGAGTCCGAGGGCTGGTCCGACCCGGTCACCGTCGGCATGTTCGTCGCGTCGGCCGTCCTGCTGGCCACGTTCGTCGCGGTGGAGGCGCGGGTGAAGTCGCCGCTGCTGCCGCTGCGCGTCCTGATGGAGCGCAACCGCGGCGGTGTCTATCTCTCGCTCGGCCTGGCCATCATCGGCATGTTCGGTCTGTTCCTCTTCCTGACCTACTACCTCCAGGTCGTGAAGGGCTACACACCGGTCAAGACCGGGTTCGCCTTCCTGCCGATGATCGTCGGCATGATCACGGGCTCCACCCAGATCGGCGCCCGGCTGATGACCCGGGTGCCGCCGCGGCTGCTGATGGGCCCCGGCTTCCTCGTCGGTGCGACCGGCATGCTGCTGCTCACGCGGCTGGAGATCGGCACCTCGTACCCCGGTCTGATCCTGCCGGCGCTGCTGCTGCTCGGTCTCGGCATGGGTACGGCGTTCATGCCGGCCATGTCCCTGGCGACGCACGGCATCGAGCCGCGTGACGCGGGCGTCGCCTCCGCGATGGTCAACACCTCGCAGCAGGTCGGCGGCGCGATCGGTACGGCGCTGCTGAACACCGTGGCCGCCTCCGCCACCACCGCGTACGTCGCGGCCAACGCGGCGGGTGCGGGCAGCCCGAGGCTCCTGGAGCTCCAGGCGATGGTGCACGGATACGCGAGCGCCATCTGGTGGGCGGTCGGCATCCTGGTGATCGCCGCCGGTATCGCGTTCACTCTCATCAACACGGGCCGTCCGGGGAGCACCCGGGTGGTCAGGGGCGAGGGCGCCGGTGCCTCGGCGGAGGACGTCCAGATCCCGGTGGCCATGCACTGAGGCGCACGCCCACCGAACCGTCGGCCCACCGGCCGGGTACTGCCCTGGCGCCGCCGCTCCTCAGCGGCGCCAGGGCAGATCCGCGTCCGAACCCTCCGGCTGGAGCCCCTCCGCCATCACCCGCATGATCTCCCCGAGCTGGGTCACCTGCTCGGGGCCGAGCCGGTCGAAGATCGCCTGCCGTACGGCGGCGACATGGCCGGGCGCCGACCGCCGCAGCACCTCCTCGCCCGCGTCGGTGAGGATCGCGTTCTGCCCGCGCCGGTCGGAGGGGCAGTCCTCGCGCCGTACCCAGCCGTTCCCCTCCAGGCGGGCTATCGCGTGCGAGAGACGGGACCGGGTGATCTTGGCGTTCTGGGCGAGCCGGGTCATCCGCATCCGGTGCTGCGGGGCGCGGGCCAGCTGCACGAGCAGGGCGTAGTAGATGTGCGGCATCCCCGCGTCGCGCTGCAACTGGCGGTCGAGATGGTCCTCCAGCAGCGTGGTGGCCTGGAGGTACGCCTGCCAGACGCTCTGCTCCTCGGCGCTGAGCCAGCGTGGCCGCTCTTCGGTCCCCATGCTCTCCACCCTACGCGCTCCTTGAAAGTTGAACTAGATGGACGTAAAGTCCCTCGGGTAAGTGTTTTAAAGTTCAAGCAGATCATCGGAAACCGGCAGGGAGACGCCATGACCAGCACAGCGGAGCGCATGCCCGCCCTCTATCTCTCCCACGGCGCCCCTCCCCTCGCCGACGACCCGCTGTGGCCCGGACAGCTCGCCGCCTGGTCCGCCGGACTGCCGCTGCCGAAGGCGATCCTGATGGTCTCAGCCCACTGGGAGGAAGCCCCCCTCGCCCTCGGCGCCACCGAGACCCGGCCGCTGGTCTACGACTTCTGGGGCTTCCCCGAGCACTACTACCGGGTCCGGTACGACGCCCCGGGCGCCCCCGCACTCGCCGACTCCGTCGAGAAACTGCTCCGCGGTCCCGGCGCCCCCGTCCAGCGCGTCCCCGACCGGGGGCTGGACCACGGCGCGTACGTCCCGCTGGTCGAGATGTTCCCCGGCGCCGACATCCCCGTACTCCAGATCTCCATGCCGACGCTCGACCCGGCGGAACTCCTCGCGATCGGCCGCAAGCTCGCCCCGCTGCGGGACGAGGGCGTCCTCGTCGTCGGCAGCGGCTTCTTCACGCACAACCTGGCCGCGCTGCGCCACGCGGGCCCCGGAGTGCCGGGCTGGTCGGCCGAGTTCGACGACTGGGGCCGCGAGGCGCTGCTCGCACGGGACGTCGACGCGCTGCTCGACTTCACGCACAAGTCCCCGGCCGGGCAGCTCGCGCACCCGCGCACCGAGCACTTCGCGCCCCTGTTCGTGACGCTCGGCGCCGCCGAGGAGGAGCTGCACACCGTACGGAACGTCATCGACGGCTTCTGGATGGGACTGGCCAAACGGTCGGTGCAGTTCGGCTGACCCGCGCCCCGGTACTCCGCCAGTGGTCCACCCAATGGCAGACGGGTTCAGATAGGCAACGGTTCGACATCCCCTGGCCAATGGCACTTGACCGGGCAATCGGGGCTCCGTACGTTCCTGTGGTCTAGACATCCTGTTAGGGAGCGGCCATGCGGAAACACGTCATCGGGGCCTTTGTCGTCACCATGGCGCTCGGACTCTCTGCCTGCGGCAGTGGGGACTCGGGCGGGGACGGCGGCGGAACGTCGGGCAAGGGCAAGACCCTGACCGTATGGATCATGGAGGGGACCAACCCGGACCCCAAGCCCTTCTTCAACGAGGTCGCCGCGGCCTTCAAGGAGAAGACGGGCGCGACGGTCAAGGTCGAGTACCAGCAGTGGGCCACCGCGCAGAAGAAGTTCACCACCGCGATCGAGGGCGGACCGAGCCAGGTCCCCGACGTCGCCGAGGTCGGCACCACCTGGATCCCGCAGTTCGCCGAGACCGGCGGCCTCGTCGACGTGACCGACAAGGTGAAGGACTCCGGGCTCAACGACGACCTGGTCGAGGGCCTGGCCGACGCGGGCACGCTGGACGGCAAGCAGTACGGCATGCCCTGGTACGCCGGTGTCCGCGGACTCCTCTACCGCAAGGACATCTTCGAGAAGCACGACCTCAAGGCCCCGACGACCTGGAAGGAACTGCGCGACACCGCGCTGGTCCTGAAGGAGAAGGAGCCGGGCATGATCCCCTTCCCGGTCGCGGGCGGCGCGGAGATGTTCGCGACCCCGTTCGTCTGGGGCGCCGGCGGCGAACTCGCCGTCGACGAGGGCGGCAAGTGGAAGTCCGGCATCAACTCCCCGGAGTCGGTCAAGGGCATCACGTACTACACCGACCTCGCGAAGAAGGACAAGCTGTCCCCGGCGAAGGTCACCACCTGGACCGAGAAGGAGGTGGCGACCGACTTCCAGAAGGGGAAGATCGCCATGTCCCTCTCCGGCAACTGGACGCCCAAGGCGTTCGTCCAGGCGGCCCCCGACCTGGAGGGCAAGCTCGCCGCGGCCCCGATCCCCGGTGAGACCGGCGGCATGAGCAAGTCCTTCCTCGGCGGCTCCTACCTCTCCACCTTCAAGGGCGAGAACCAGGACCTGGCCTGGGAGTACGTCAAGCTGGTCACCACCGGCGAGTTCGCCACCAAGTGGGCCGAGCAGACGAACTACTTCCCCGGACAGAACTCCCTCCTCAAGAAGGTCCAGGCGGAGAACGACCCGCTGGTCGCGCCGTTCGCCAAGCAGATGACCGAGGCCGGCGCCACCGTGCCCAAGACGCCCGCCTACGGCCAGATCCAGGCCACCCAGGTCGTCACGAAGATGGTGCAGTCCATCCTCACCGGCAAGCAGACCGTGCAGGAGGCCGCGGACCAGGCCGCCGAGGAGATGGACAAGATCTTTGCCTCCTGAGTCGCTCATCGAAGACTCGGCGCACGACGACGTGGCCGCGGCGACCTCCCCCGTGAAGTCGCCGCGGCCACGCGGCCGGCGCCCGAGCCCGACGCTGCGCCGCAAGCAGCTCGGTCGCACCACCCGCCCCTGGCTGCTGCTCCTGCCCTCCCTCGTGGTGCTGGCGGGGCTCCTCCTGTGGCCGCTGGTCAAGGTCGGCATCCTGTCGGTCCAGGACTACGAGGTGAAGTTCGGCGGCGGAGTCGGCACGTACACCGGCTTCGACCACTACAAGGACCTGCTGAGCGACGGCGCCCTGTGGCGCACGGTCCTGCCCAACACCGCGTTCTTCGCGGTCGCCTGCGTGGCGCTGACCGTCGCGCTCGGCACCCTCGCCGCACTGCTGCTCCAGCGGCTCGGCACCACCTGGCGGGTCATCTGCTCCACCGCGATCATGGCGGCCTGGGCCATGCCCGCGGTCACCGGCACCTACGTCTGGGTCTGGCTGTTCTCGGCGGGCGACGGAATGATGAGCCAGCTCGCCGGCTCACTCGGACTGATCGACCCGGAGACCACGAACTGGTTCACCGAACGGCTGTCCTTCTACGCCATCGCCACCCTCAACGTCGTGCACCACGGCTTCCCGTTCGTCGCCATCACCGTGCTCGCGGGGCTGCTGACCATCCCCAAGGAGCTGTACGAGGCGGGGATGATCGACGGCGCGAGCGCCTGGCAGCGGTTCTGGAAGATCACCGTCCCCACCATCAAGCCGATCTTCCTCGTCGTCACCATCCTGTCGACCATCTGGGACTTCAAGGTCTTCACCCAGATCTATCTGATGCCGGGCGGCGCGGGCAGCAACGAAGAGGTCCTCAACCTCGGCGTCTGGTCCTACCAGCAGGCGTTCGCCCTGAACGACTACGGCGCCGGCGCGGCCACCGCCGTACTCCTCACACTGCTCCTGCTGCTGATCACCGTCGTCTACATCCGAACCCTCTTCAAGGAGAGTGACGAGCTGTGACCCGCACGACGACCGCCGGGCGGATCGGGCTCGCTGTCGCGGTGTTCGCGCTGCTGGTCTTCACGCTGTTCCCGGTGTACTGGATGGTCAGCACCGCGCTCGACCCCAACGCGATCACACGCGGCGCCGACGTCCTGCCGAGCGGGATCAGCGGCGAGCACTTCAGCTACATCTTCGACCGCGGCAACTTCGGCCAGTTCCTGACCAACTCGCTGATCGTCGGACTCGGCACGATCCTGGTCTCCGGGCTGCTGGCGCTGTTCGCCGCCGTGGCCGTCGCGCGCTTCCGCTTCCGGTTCCGCACCTCCGTGCTGATCATGGTGCTGATCGTGCAGATGGTCCCGCTGGAGGCGCTCGTCATCCCGCTCTTCCTCCAGATGAGGGACTACGAACTGCTCAACAGCCTCATCGGGCTGACCGTCGTCTACATCGCGCTCTCCCTGCCCTTCGCGATCTGGACGCTGCGCGGCTTCGTCGCCACCGTGCCCAAGGAGGTCGAGGAGGCCGCGTACCTCGACGGCTGCTCCTGGCCCCGGATGTTCTGGTCCGTCCTGCTGCCGCTGGTCGCGCCGGGCCTCGTCGCCACCAGCGTCTTCGCCTTCATCACCGCCTGGAACGAGTTCGTCTTCGCGTACACCTTCATGAAGGACGGCTCCAAGTACACCGCCGCCGTGGGGCTGTTCCAGTTCTTCGGCGAGAACTCCACCTCCTGGGGCCCGGTCATGGCCGGCTCCACCCTCATCACCCTGCCGGTGCTGATCTTCTTCATCATCGTGCAGCGCCGACTGGCCTCCGGGCTGGCGGCCGGTGCGGTGAAGGGGTGAGCCCCGCGAACTCCGAGGACTCGGCGTCACGCCTGGTCAACTCCGTGCTGCTGCCCGGCTTCCACGGCACCGAGCCGCCCCCGTGGCTGCTCGGCGCCGTGGACGACGGACTCGCCGGCGTCGTGTACTTCGCGCACAACGTGCCCGGCCCCGAGGCCGCCGCGGCGCTCTCGGCCGCCCTGCACGCCCGCCGCGCCGACCTGATCATCGCAAGCGACGAGGAGGGCGGCGACGTCACCCGTCTGGAGGCCGCGACCGGCTCCTCGTACCCCGGCAACGGGGCCCTCGGCGAGGTCGACGACACCGACGTCACCGAGCGGATCGCCCGCGCCATCGGCCACGACCTGCGGGCGGCGGGCATCGACCTGAACCTCGCGCCCGACGTCGACGTCAACGCGAACCCGGACAACCCGGTGATCGGCATCCGGTCCTTCGGCGCCGACGCCGCCCACGTGGCCGGACACTCCGCCGCGTACGTCACCGGCCTCCAGTCCGCCGGCGTCGCGGCCTGCGCCAAGCACTTCCCCGGCCACGGCGACACGGCCGTCGACTCGCATCTGCGGGTGCCCCGGCTGGACGCCGACCTCGACCTGCTCCGACAGCGCGACCTGCTGCCGTTCGCCGCCGCGATCGAGGCGGGCAGCCGCTGTCTGATGACCGGGCACATCACGGCCCTCCCGTTCGGCGACGCACCCGCCTCGCTGAACGCCGAGGCGGCCCGGCTGGCCCGCGAGGAACTGGGCTTCACCGGCGCCATCGTCACCGACGCGCTCGACATGGGCGCCGTCCTGGCCGACCCGGGCTTCGGCCCCGCCTGCGTCCGCGCCGTCCTCGGCGGCGCCGACCTGCTCTGCCTGGGCAACCCGGACACCGCGGAGGCCGCCGAGCGCGCCTACACGACGGCGCGCGACGCGCTCCTCGACGCCGTCGCGACCGGCGAACTGCCCACCCGGCGGCTCGCGGAGGCCGGACGGCGGGCCCGGGAACTGGCGGAGTGGATCGGCCGCGCCCGCGCCACACCGCCGCCTCCCAAGGAGGACGCGCTGCCGTTCGCGGTCGCCCGCGCCGCCCTGCGGGTACGCGGCAACGTCGTGCTCGGCCCGGCGCCGTACGTGATCGACCTGCGACAGCAGGTCAACCACGCCTCCGGCAGCCGCGCGCCCCATCTGAACCGGCTGCTCGCCGACGCCATGCCGGGCCTCACCACCACCGGCGTGCCCGCCGACGGCCCGACCGCCGCCCGCGCGGACACCGCGCTCCGGGGCGCCGGCGGGCGCCCCGTGGTCGTCCTCGCCCGCGAGCCGCACCGGGACGCGCGGGAGACCGCGCTGCTGCGTGAGATCGTCGCCCGCCGCCCGGACGCCGTCGTCGTCCTCACGGGCTGGCCGCACGCCGTGGACGCGCTGGCCGCCAACACCGTCGTGACGTACGGCTCCGCCCGCGTCAACGCGCGGGCGGCCGTGGAGCGCCTCCTGGGCGGCACCCCGCACGGAGGCTAGCCGTGTCTTCGAAGGAGCGCCGTCCGCCCGCAGCGCGGGCCGGGCGGGACTTCGAAGACCCGACCCAGCGGGGCACGGCGCGCGTCAGAGCTTCTTCTCGTACCAGGCGACGTCCCAGTACCTGCCGAACTTGCGGCCGACCTCGCCGTACGTACCGATGTGCCGGAAGCCGAAGCGCTCGTGCAGCCGCACCGACGGGTTCGTCCCCCCGTCCTCGCCGGGAGTCACCCCCCGCACGATGCCCGCGTACGCGCGGTGCACGTCCTCGCCCTCCAGGACCTTGAACAGCTCCTCGTAAAGAAGCGTGCCGACTCCCCGCCCCGCCGCCCCGGCCAGGCAGTACACCGTCACCTCCACGGAGGTGGAGTACGCCGGCTTCGGCCGGAGAGGACTACTGGTCGCGTAACCGAGCACACGTCCGGAGGGAACTTCCTGAGCAACCCTGAGGCGGTGTGGGCCGTCTTCGGGGTAGGAGCGCAGCCACGGGCGGCGTTGCTCGGGGGTGAAGGTCTGGGTGTCGAAGGTGATCGGCGTCTCGCGGACGTAGTGGTTGTAAATCTCCGTGAGCGCCGTCAGATCGTCCTCCGTTCCGCTTCTGACCTGCACTTCCGTCCAGCTTGGCACCATGCGTCCCTCCTCGTGGCGGGACAGGGTACTGCATGATCACAAAAATGAGTGCACGCCTTGGGAATTCTGTCCGGATTCCAGTCGTTGTTTCCAACGGATGCAGGGCACCCGGAAGGGTGTCGCGACCGACTCAGTAAGGGAGCTCGCATGGCAACCCGTGCCGTCGCCCGTCGTACCGCCACCGGCGGTCCGAAAGCGGCAAGCAGTGTTCGCGCCGTGGGCGGGGAGATCGCCGACCGCGACCTGGTCGGCATGTACCTCGACGAGATCGCGCGTACTCCGCTCCTCGACGCCGCCAAGGAAGTCGAACTGTCCCAGACCATCGAAGCGGGTGTGTACGCGCAGCAGATCCTCGACGGATCGGTGGAGAGCGAGGGCGCCGGCGCCCGGCGCGAGGAGCTGGAAGCCCTCGTCGCCGCCGGCGAGCGCGCGAAGGACGTCTTCATACGCTCGAACCTCCGTCTCGTCGTCGCCGTGGCCCGGCGCTACCCGCGCAGTGGACTGCCCCTGCTCGACCTCATCCAGGAGGGCAACGCCGGCCTGGTGCGCGCGGTCGAGAAGTTCGACTACGCCAAGGGATTCAAGTTCTCCACCTACGCGACCTGGTGGATCCGCCAGGCCATCACCCGGTCCATCGCGGACCAGTCACGCACGATCAGGCTGCCCGTCCACCTCGTGGAGGAGCTCGGCCGCATCCGCAGGGTGCAGCGCGAGTTCAACCGTGAGCACGGGCGCGACCCGGAGCCCTCCGAGGTCGCCGCCGAGCTCGGCTCCAACGCCGCGCGGGTCACCGACGTCCTGGACTGGGCCCGTGACCCGGTCAGCCTGAACATGTCGGTGGACGACGACGGGGACACCCAGTTCGGCGATCTGCTGGAGGACACCTCGGCGATCTCGCCCGAGCAGTCCGTCCTCACGCTGCTGCGCAGCGAGGAGCTGGAAGAGCTGATCGGCAGGCTCGACCACCGCACGGCCTCCATCATCAAGATGCGCTACGGCATCGAGGACGGCCGGGAGCGGACGCTCACCGAGGTGGGCAAGCAGCACGGCCTGACCCGGGAGCGGATCAGGCAGATCGAGAAGCACGCCCTGCTCGAACTGAAGAAGATGGCGCACGACGTGGGGTTCGACGCCGCGGCGTGACCCAGGGCGTGCCCCATGAGCGGAGTCCCGGTATCCATCCCCCCCGGTGCCGGGACTCCTCACGTACTCACGCACCACCCGCCGCGCGCGTCAGCCGGTCACCCAGCTCCGCGATGTGCTCGACCAGCCGCGCGGGCCGGTGGACCGTGAACTCGCAGTTCACCAGAGCCAGTCGCAGCGCCAGCCACTCCAGCGAATCGCCCGCCTCGGTCCGTAGCCGGCAACTGCCGGGACCGGTCGGCTCCGGCACCCCGAACGACGGCGGCAGCCGCGCCGCCACCTGCTCCGCGGGCGCCGCGAAGCTCACATCCACCTCCCACGGCTGCTGCGCGCCCCGCATCGAGCTGGTCAGGAACTCCGCCGCGTCACCCGTCGGCAGCTCACGCGGTGCGAAGCGCGCCCCGGTCGGGAACGGCTCACCGACCCGGTCGACCCGGAACGTACGCCAGTCCTCCCGCCCCAGGTCGTACGCGACGAGATACCAGCGGCGCGCCGTCGACACCAGACGGTACGGCTCGACCTGCCGTCTGGTCCGCGCGCCGTCGCCCGCGCGGTAGTTGAACCGCAGCCGCTCCGTACCGGTGATCGAGGCGGCGACGGCGGTCAGCGTCCGGGGGTCCACGCTCGCCGCGTCGCCCCGGATCAGCAGCGGCACCGTCGCGGCCTGGAGGGTGGAGACCCGGCGCCGCAACCGCGACGGCAGCACCTGCTCCAGCTTCGCCAACGCCCGTACGGACGCCTCCTCGACGCCCTCGATCGCATGGCCCGCGCCGGCCCGCAGGCCCACCGCGATGGCCACCGCCTCCTCGTCGTCCAGCAGCAGCGGCGGCATGGCGGCGCCCGCCACCAGCCGGTACCCACCGACCGCGCCCCTGCTGGCCTCCACCGGATAGCCGAGATCGCGCAGCCGGTCGATGTCCCGGCGAATGGTGCGCGGGCTGACGTCGAGACGCGCCGCCAGTTCGCTGCCCGGCCACTCGCGTGGCGTCTGGAGGAGCGACAGCAGATTCAGGAGTCGTGCCGGAGTGTCCGTCATGCGCTCCAGGGTGCCAGTGATCTAGGACATGAACTGGCCTACATGCCGCATAGCTTTCCGGCATGACTTCCCCAGCGACAGCACCGCGCAGAACGCTCGACCCCGTCACGACACCGGCGCCCGGCGACCGCCGGCGCTGGCTCGCGCTGGCCGTGGTCATGACCGCCGCCTTCATGGACCTGGTCGACGTCACCATCGTCAACATCGCCGTCCCCAGCATCGAGCGGGACCTCTCGGCCACCTTCGGCGCCATCCAGTGGATCACCGCCGGATACGCGCTGGCCTTCGCCGCCGGACTGATCACGGGCGGCCGGCTCGGTGACATCTACGGCCGCAAGCGGCTCTTCCTCCTGGGCATCACCGGCTTCACCCTCGCATCCGCGCTCTGCGGATTCGCGGTGAACGCCGAGATGCTCGTCGGCTCCCGGCTCCTCCAGGGCGCGATGGCCGCGCTGATGGTGCCCCAGGTGCTCGCGATCATCCACGTCACCTTCCCGGCGCACGAACGCGGCAAGGTCTTCGGGATGTTCGGCGCGGTCATCGGCCTCGGCGCCGTATCGGGACCGCTCCTCGGCGCGCTGCTCACCCAGTGGAACCTCTTCGGACTCGAATGGCGGCCGATCTTCCTGATCAATCTGCCGGTGGGCGTCGCCGGACTGATCCTCGGCCGCAGGTTCATCATCGAGTCCAGGGCGCCGAAGGCCCTGCGGCTCGACGTGGTCGGCGTCGTCCTGGTGACCGGGGCGCTGCTGATGCTGATATACCCGCTCACCCGCGGCCGCGAGCTGGGCTGGCCGCTCTGGGGGCACCTGTGCATGGCGGGCAGCGTGCTGGTGTTCGCGGCGTTCGTGGCGTACGAGAAGGCGAAGACGCGCAAGGACGGGTCGCCGCTGGTGGAGCTGTCCCTGTTCAGGGTCAAGAGCTTCGCCGCGGGTATCGCCGTACAGCTCACCTTCGGCGTCGGCCTCGGTATCTTCTTCCTGGTCTGGACGCTCTACATGCAGATCGGCCTCGGCTGGAGCCCGCTGCACGCGGGTCTGACCGGGCTGCCGTTCTCGCTCGCGGTCTCCACGGCCGCCGCGCTCTCCGTACAGAAGCTGGTGCCGAGGTTCGGCCGCAAGGTCCTCCAGACCGGCGCGCTCACGATGGCGGCGGGCGTCCTGCTCTACCTCGGGGAGGCCGGGCGTTACGGGGCGGACATCACCACCTGGCAGATGGTGCCGCCGCTGGTCGTGATGGGCCTGGGGATGGGGCTGATCGTGGCGCCGCTGACGGACGCGGTGCTGTCGGACGTACCGAGCGAGCACTCGGGCTCGGCGTCCGGACTCATCAACACCGTGCAGCAGATGGGCAACGCGCTGGGTCTCGGGCTGGTGTCGGTGGTCTTCTTCGGGGCGGTCGACGACCACCGGGCGACGACGCCCACGGGGGTGGCGTCGGCGTTCGAGGCGGGGTTCCAGAACGCGCTGTGGTGGGTGGTGGCGGTGCTGGCGGGCATCTTCCTGCTGATGTTCGCGCTGCCGCGGAGGGGGGTGGGGGCGGCGTGACGCGGTGCGGGTGGTGATGGGTCGGGGTGGGGTGGCCTCAATCGCCGGCCGGGCTTGGGTGGTGCGGGCCGGTGGCCGGGGCCCGCTTCCGGGGCCGGGGTGCTGCCCGTGCGGGCTGGAGCGGGGTGCCGGTGGGTGGCCTCAATCGCCGGCCGGGCTTCGGTGGTGCGGGCCGGTTGCCGGGTGCCGCTCCGGGGTCATGCCCGGACGGCGTGATTTACGGCGCGTGCACCGCTCGTTGGACCCGACGACCCGGGTTGTCCACGCACCACAAATCAGCCTGAGTGTCCGGCCACGACCCCTGCGCGTCCCCCTTCCCTCCCGCGGGAAGAGGGACGCGCCTGTCTGTGCGGGCGGCGGGATCACCTGCGGGAGGCGGGCCGGGGGTGGCCCGTGCCGGTGTCCCTCGCGGCGTGAGGCGGACCGGGGGCGGTGACCGCCGGGATCACCCGCGGCAGACGGACCCGGGGCCGGCGACCACCGGGATTATCCGCAGGAGGGCGGACCGGGGTCGGTGACCGTTGCGGGTGTCGGGGCGGACCGGGGGGCCCGTACCGGTGTCGGGGCGGCGGGAGGGGGGCGGGGTCGTAGGAGGTGCGTGTTCGGACACTCAGGCTGATTTGTGGCGCGTGAACAAGCCGGGTCAGCGGGTCCAACGAACCCTGCACGCGCCGTAAATCACGCCGTCCGGACATGCGCCTCCGGAGGCCCCGCACCCCGACCACGACCCACAACCGCAACCAGAAACCCCGCACCCCCGCCGGGAGGACACCCGGAGGGCAACCGCCACCCCCGGAGGGCCTCCGTCCGTGTGTGTTTACTTCCGAGGGCCCTGCCCGTAACGTGACCCCGAAACCACAGACTCGGGCATCGAACGGACGTAAACCCACATGTACGCACCGGAGCGGCAGCAAGAGATCCTGCGCCTCGCCCGTGAGGGAGGCCGCGTCGACGTGCTGTCGCTCGCCGAGGAGTTCCAGGTCACCGCCGAGACCGTACGGCGCGACCTCAAGGCCCTCGACCGCGCCGGCCTCGTCCGCAGGGTGCACGGCGGCGCCATCCCCGCGGGCCGCCTCGACTTCGAGCCCGACCTCGCCGAGCGCGAGTCCACCGCCGCCGACGAGAAGGACCGCATCGCGCACGCCGCGCTCGCCGAACTGCCCCGGACCGGCAGCGTGATCCTCGACGCGGGCTCAACGGTCGCGCGGCTCGCCGCCGCGCTCCCGCTGGAGAGCGGACTCACCGTCGTCACCCACGCCCTGCCCGTCGCCGCGCGCCTCGCCGATCACCCCGGCATCGACCTGCACCTCGTCGGCGGCCGGGTCCGCCACCGCACGCGCGCCGCCGTCGACGCGTGGGCGCTGCGCGCGTACGGCGAGATCCGCGCCGACGTCGTGTTCCTCGGCACCAACGGCTTCTCCCCGGAGGGCGGCCTCACCACGCCCGACCTCGCCGAGGCGGCCGTCAAACGCGCACTGGTCGCCGCGGCCCGCCGCGTGGTGCTGCTGGCGGACTCCGCCAAACACGCCCAGGAGCACTTCGCCCGCTTCGGCGCCCTCTGTGATGTCGACCTGCTGATCACCGACACCGCTCTCGCCCCCGCCGCCCGCACGGCGATCGAGAGCGCGGGCACGGAGGTGCTCGGTGTCTAGGGCGGGCAACGCCGTCGGCGGGCCGGGCGGGACTTTCCGGACACGGCCCGCGTCCACCACCACCCGGAGGGGCCCCGCGTGATACTCACCGTCACCCCGAACCCGAGCCTCGACCGTACGTACGAGATCCCCGCCCTCGACCGCGGCGAGGTCCTGCGCGCGACCGTCGAGCGGATGGACCCCGGCGGCAAGGGCGTCAACGTGTCGCGCGCGGTCGCGGCGGCCGGGCACCGTACCGTCGCCGTGCTGCCCCTCGGCGGCGCGCCCGGCGCGCTCGTCGCCCGGCTCCTCGCCGGGCAGGGCATCGACGTCGCCCCCGTACCGATCACCGGCGCGACCCGCTCCAACATCGCCCTCGCGGAACCCGACGGCACACTGACGAAGATCAACGCGCCCGGCCCCGAACTGACCCCCGCCGAGTCGGAGTCCCTGCTGTCCGCCCTCGGCGACCACGCGGTGGGCGCCGAGGGCGACTGGATCGCCTGCTGCGGCAGCCTGCCGCGCGGGCTCGGCCCCCGGTGGTACGCCGAACTCGTCGCCCGCGCGCACGCCGCCGGCGCCCGGATCGCGCTCGACACCTCCGGCGCCTCGCTGCTGGCCGCCCTCAGGGAGCGCCCGGACGTCGTGAAGCCCAACGCCGACGAACTCGCCGCCGCCGTCGGCCGCCCGCTGGCCACCGTCGGCGACGCGCTCAAGGCGGCGGAGGAGCTGCGCGCGTACGGCGCCGGGGCCGTCCTCGCCAGCCTCGGCGCCGACGGCCAGCTCCTGGTGTCCGGGGAGGGCGTGTACTTCGGCTCGGCCGCCGTCGCGGCCGTCCGCAGCAACGTCGGCGCCGGTGACGCCTCGCTCGCCGGTTTCCTCGCGGCGGGCGGCACCGGCCCTGCCGCGCTGGCCTCGGCCGTCGCCCACGGCGCCGCGGCCGTCCAACTGCCGGGCAGCGTCATGCCGTCGCCCGCGGACCTCGACCCGCGGGCGGTCACCGTGTCCGCGGACATCCCCCTGGACCGCCCCCTCTCGGAGCCCGCCTCATGACCTCCACGTCCCCGAACCGTTCCCCCCGAAGGAGCCCGCGATGAGCGACATGATCACCGCGGACCTGGTCGACCTCGACCTGGCCGCAGAGACGAAGGAAGCCGCGGCCCGCTCGCTGGCCGAACGCATGGCGGCTCTGGGCCGCGTCACCGACCTGGCGGGCTTCCTGGCCGATGTGGCCGCCCGCGAGGCGCAGATGCCGACCGGGCTCGACGGCGGGATCGGCATACCGCACTGCCGCAGCGAGCACGTCACCGAGCCGACGCTCGCGTTCGGACGCCCGGCCCGGGGCATCGACTTCGGGGCACCGGACGGCCCGGCCGACCTGATCTTCCTGATCGCGGCCCCGGCGGGCGCCGACGACGCGCATCTGACGATCCTCTCCGCCCTGGCCCGCCGTCTGATGGACCCGGACTTCACCGCGGCGCTGCGCGCGGCGACCGACCCGGCGGCGACCGCGAGCCTGATCAGCGGCGAGACACCGCCCGGGCCGCCCGCCCCGGCGGATGTCCCGGCGGATGTCCCGGCGGATGTCCCGGCGGACGCGCCGGCCGCCCCGGAACCGGCTCCCGGCGTCTTCCGTGTCGTCGCCGTCACCTCCTGCCCCACCGGCATCGCGCACACCTATATGGCCGCCGAGGCCCTGGAGCAGGCCGGTCAGAGCGAAGGCGTCGAGGTCGTCGTCGAACCGCAGGGCTCCGCCGGGTTCACCCGGATCGACCCCGCCGTCATCGCCGCGGCCGACGGCGTGATCTTCGCGCACGACGTGCCGGTGCGGGAGAAGGAACGCTTCGCCGGCAAACCGACCGTCGACGTCGGCGTCAAGGCAGGCATCAACCGACCCGCCGAGCTGATCGCCGAGGTCCGCGACAAGGCGGCCCGTGGCGAGACGACGGCCGCCGCCACCGGCTCACCCGTCGACGAGGCGGGCGACCCCGGCGAGGGCTACGGCACCAGGCTCCGCAAGTGGCTGATGTCCGGCGTCAGTTACATGGTCCCGTTCGTCGCGGCCGGTGGACTCCTGATCGCGCTCGGCTTCGCCATCGGCGGCTACACCGTCGACAAGGCGCCCTCCGTCGCCGAACACTTCGTGTGGACGGACTCCACGAGCTGGGCGGCCCTGTTGTTCCAGATCGGTGGCCTGGCGTTCAGCTTCCTGGTGCCGGTCCTCGCGGGGTACATCGCGTACGGGATGGCCGACCGCCCCGGTCTGGTCCCCGGCTTCGTCGGCGGCTCCATCGCGCTCACCATCAACGCGGGATTCCTCGGCGGCCTCGCCGCCGGTCTCATCGCCGGCGGCACGGTCATGGCCGTCCAGCGGATCAAGGTGCCCGCCGCGCTGCGCGGCATCATGCCGGTCGTCGTCATCCCGCTGATCTCATCGGCCGTCGTCGGCTTCCTGATGTTCCTGGTGGTCGGCAAGCCCATCGCCGAACTCCAGAAGGCCCTGACGGACTGGCTGTCGGGGCTGTCCGGCGCCAACGCGATCATCCTCGGCGTCGTCCTCGGCCTGATGATGTGCTTCGACCTGGGCGGGCCGCTCAACAAGGTCGCCTACGCATTCGCGGTCGGCGGCCTCGCCAACCCCAACGACGGCAGCCTGAAGGTGATGGCGGCCGTCATGGCGGCGGGCATGGTCCCGCCGCTGGCGATGGCGCTGGCCACGGTCGTGCGCGGCGCCCTCTTCAACCGCGCCGAGCGCGAGAACGGCAAGGCCGCCTGGGTGCTCGGCGGCTCGTTCATCACCGAGGGCGCCATCCCGTTCGCCGCGGCCGACCCGCTGCGGGTCATCCCGTCGGCCATGGCGGGCGGCGCGGTCACGGGCGCGCTGTCGATGCTCTTCGAGTGCACGCTGCGCGCCCCGCACGGCGGGATCTTCGTGCTGCCGCTGATCGGCAACCCGGTGCTCTATCTGATCGCGATCCTGGCCGGCACGGCGGTCAGCGCCGCTCTGGTCGTCCTGCTGAAGGGCATGGGCGGTCGCGGCGGCAAGGACCTCGGCCGGGGCGGCGTCCCGGGCGCGGAGTCCGGGACCGCGCCCAAGGTGCCTGCGTCCGTCTGAGCCGCCTCACCCGCTCATCTGACCCGCGCGCGAAGCTCCATGGCTTCGCGCGCGGCGCTCTGCGCGGCGTACACCTCACACATGTGGCGGCCGTCCGGCGTCGCCGTGTGCTCGACCTCCCACAGGCTCGTCTCCGTGCCGTCGAGCAGCAGGAACGCGTGCTCGTACAGCGTGAACCCGGCGTCCTTGCCCTCGACATGGCCGTACCGGCCGAAGACCTGGGTGATCTGGTGGGCGAAGGCGGCCCGCAGCGGTCCCGCGATCTCCTCACCCGGCCGGTCCATGTTCTCCGCGCGGCGCAGCACCCGGCGTGCGTGGTCGGCGGAGTTGTCCGGGTGGTACACCCGGGGCAGCGGTGTCTGCGGTGCCGTCAGCAGTCCGCTGAGCAGTTCGAGATCGGCCGCGAGGTCGGACTCGAAGCTCGGATCGAGACTCCCGCCGAGGCCGGGCTCGAAACGGGACTCGAAGAGCGAATCGGCGTGGTCGGCGGGATCGAGGTGGTCGAGGGGGTCGAGGGGGGAAACGGTGGCCCTGCCCGTACCGCCCGCGCCGCCGGGGCGGCGCAGCCGGGAGGCGGCGAGGCGCACCTCGTGCTCGTCGGTGTAGAGCTCGTGCTGTTCGGCGCCGTCGCGCCCGGTGTTGTGGACCAGCTCCCAGAGGGTGAGGGCGGTGCTGTCGGCAAGCAGGTAGGTATGCCGGTAGGTCTCGCGATGCAGCCCCGCACTGTGGTGCGAGGACCGCATTGAACTGGCGTGCGCCAGAGCGGAGTCGAGCCGCTCGATCACGGCGTCGGGCAGATCGAAGGAGTTGAGTGCCCGACCCAGGAGACGCTCAAGATGCGTCTCGCTTGTCTCATATGGATCGTTCAAGGTGGGTCTCCAGGCCGTCGCCACATGTCACTTGGTGATTGCATAACGTAGCCCCTGGGACTGAGATTGCGTCCCAAGTTCGGTAAAACGATTGGGGGCGCGCGAGAAGTTCCTTCGAGCCCCCCTCAACTCCCTTGCGCCGGACGTCAGTCCGTGCCGTACAGATCGCGGTGGGACGGGAACGTGCCACCGGGTCCGTCAACCCCCTCCGCCGCCACCATCGCCCGTACGATTGCCCTGGTCACGACGTCGGCCCCGGCCGCGAGCAGCTCGTTGAGCGCCAGCGGATCCCCGGCTTCGAGCGGCCGTTCCCCGGTGGCGAGCGTGAAGACGGTGTCGCCGTCGTTGAGCAGATGTACAGGACGGACGGCGCGCGCGATACCGTCGTGCGCCGTCCCCGCGAGCTTCTGCGCCTGGGCCTTGGAGAGGTCGCCGTCGGTCGCCACGACGGCGAGCGTGGTGTTCAGCGGAGGCCGCCCCTCGCGCTCCCGGATTTCCGCGAGACGCGCGAGGGCCGCCTCGTGCACACCGGCCGGCGGCCGGCCGGAACGCCCCTCGAAGTACCGCCCGTACAGCACGCCCGTCAGTGGATCGACCGCGGAGCCCGCCGCGTTCGCGACGACCAGAGCCGCGACGGTGATCCCGGACGGCAGCCGCACACTCGCCGTGCCGACCCCGCCCTTCAACTGGCCCACCACGGCCCCGGTCCCGGCGCCGACCGCCCCCTCGGCCACCGGGGCCCCCGATTCCGTACGGGCCGCCGCCTCCACCGCCGCGCGGCCCGTGGCGGCGTCCGGGCGGGCCCGCCAGTCGCCACCGCGCCCCAGATCGAAGACACAGGCGGCCGGGACGACCGGCACCACCTGCGACGGATCCGGCCCGACCCGCACACCCCGCCCGTGCTCCTCCAGCCACGCCATCACCCCGCCCGCGGAGTCGAGCCCGAACGCGCTGCCGCCGGTCAGTACGACGGCCTCCACCCGCCGCACCAGATTGCGCGGATCGAGCGCGTCGGTCTCCCGGGTGCCGGGCCCGCCGCCCCGTACGTCCACGGCGGCCACCGCCCCGCCCTCGGGCGCGAGGACGACCGTCGTACCGGTCAGGGCCCGGTCCCCGGCCACCCGCGCGTGACCGACCCGAATCCCCGCCACATCCGTCAGTGCGTCATTGAGTGCCATGGGCCCCATGCGTACCACGGTCCCGGCCCCGCCGACGGCGGGTTCCCAGCCGGCCGGGCCCGCCGCCGTACCCTGGAGGCATGAGCACCACACCCCCTCCCGGCCCACGTGACACCAGCACGGAGCCGCCCCGGCCGGCCCCGCCGAAGCCGGGCCCGCCCAAGCCGCCGCTGGTCTTCGACGACCCGCTGGACCGTCAGTCTCCGGACGACACGGACACCGGCTGGGGCGACGGGCAGACCACGAGCGGCGACAGCGCCGCCGACCTGGCCCGCTTCCTGGACGAGAAGCCGCCCCACCACATCTGAGCGCCCCCGGGCCCCGCGGGCCCGGCCGGGTCGGCAGCACACTCCCTAGGGAGCGCCGCGCTCCTGCCCCCGCTGCTGGGCGACCAGGGTGTCCCTGATCTCCTTCAGGACCTCCAGCTCGCTCACCTCCAGCACTTCCTCCACCTGCTCCTTGGCGGCCTGCTGCCTGGCGCGCCTGGCCAGGTACTTGGCCATCGGCAGGACCATCAGGAAGTACACGACGGCGGCGGTGATCAGGAAGCTGAGGGTCGCGCTCAGCACCGTCCCCCACATGATCGGGATTCCCGACACCACCTCGCCCGCCTCGTTCGTCTCGCAGGGGGCCTGCAGACAGGACGAGTAGCGGTCCAGGTCCTTGGTGCCGAACGCGCCGACGACCGGATTGATGACGCCCTTCACGAGGGAGTTCACCACGTTGGTGAACGCGGCGCCGATGACCACCGCGACCGCGAGGTCGATCACGTTGCCACGCGTCAGGAAGGCTTTGAAGCCTTCCAGCACGCTCTCCTTCTCCTTGCTCACCAGTGAGCCCTTCTTCGTATCTGCCGTGGGGACAGCGACGGGAACAGCCAATCGCCCTGACACCTTGGGTAACTCGCGCCCCGGCTGTCCAATCCGCCCATGCTTTCGTGTGACCAGTGTGCTCATCAGTACGACCACGAGAAGCGGCGGCCGGCGCTAGGCGGCTCAGCACAGCGTCACCGCCAGCCGGGAGTTCGCGCTCGCGCCCGCCAACTCCGCCGCCACATCACGCGCGACGGTGAGCAGGACCAGCGCCCCACCGTCGCCGGCGCTCTCCGGAGCCCGTGGGACGGACTCCACCAGCACGCCCGTCGCGATCACCCGGGCATCCGAATCCCCGGCCGCGGGGGAGTGGGCGGCGGCGATCACATCGACCCGGTCGCCCGGTCGCAGCAGCCGGACCGTCGCCACATCCGCGATCCGCACCGGAGCCGTCACCAACCGGGCCTCCGGCGCACCCGGCCGGGCTGCGGCCCCCGCGCCCGGCGCACCCTCACCACCACCCCCACGCGCCGCCGCGCGGGACGCGGCACGCTCCTCCGCCCCCGCAGCGACACCGGGACCGCCGGCGCCCGAAGCCGCCAGCGCCGCGGCCGTCACCGCCAGCCCCGCCGCCATCGCCCGACGCCGACGGAGCAGGGCCCTGCGCAGCCGATGCCCACCGCCGCCCACCCGCACCGGATCGAACGCCGGCACCCCGCACGGCGCGGGCGCGGCTGCCACGGGCGCGGGCACCGGCACGGGCGGGGAGACCGTCGGATCGGAGGGACGGGAGGAACGGGCATGCGCAGAGAGAGATCGGGACGGGGCGTGGGAGAACGAACGGGAACGGGACATGGCAACCACCACCTGGCGTGAGGAGTTCTCGCTGACCGCCCCTCACGATCCACGTCCCGCCGGAATCCCGCAGAAGCCTGTGGACAACTACCCGGATGTGAATATCTCGCTCACCCGAACGAGGTCCGCTCCACGCGTTTACGGCAGCTCAAGCCCCGTGTCGATGCCGTCCAGCGCGTGCGAGCACAGGCAGTCCCGTGTCTCGTCCGCCTGCAATCCGCCCACGGTGTCGAACAGCACCGTACGCAGCCGGTCGACGTTGGAGGCGAAGACCTTCAGCACTTCCTCGTGCGAGACGCCCTCGCCCGTCTCGGCTCCGGCGTCCAGATCGGTCACGAGCGTCAACGACGTGTAGCAGAGCCCCAGTTCACGGGCGAGTACGGCCTCGGGGTGACCCGTCATACCGACCACGGACCAGCCCATCGACGCGTGCCACCGCGATTCGGCGCGGGTCGAGAAACGCGGTCCCTCGACGACGACCAGCGTCCCGCCGTCCACCGGCTCCCACTCGCGCCCCCGCGCCGCCCCGAGGGCCGCCCGACGCCCCTCGGGGCAGTAGGGGTCGGCCAGCGAGATGTGGACGACCTTGGAGGCGCCGCCACCGGGCAGCGGCACCCCGTCGTAGTACGTCTGGGTACGTGCCTTCGTACGGTCCACCAGCTGGTCCGGCACGAGCAGCGTCCCCGGCCCGAACTCCTCGCGCAGCCCGCCCACGGCGCACGGGCCGAGCACCTGCCGCACGCCCACGGACCGCAGCGCCCACAGATTGGCGCGGTAGTTGATGCGGTGCGGCGCGATGTCGTGCGCGCGCCCGTGGCGGGGCAGGAACGCGACGCGCCTGCCCTCGACGTCGCCGATGAACAGCGAGTCGCTCGGCGGCCCGTAGGGGGTGTCGACGGTGACCTCGGTCACATCGTCGAGGAATGAGTACAGACCCGAGCCGCCGATGACGCCGATCTCCGCGGTCTTCGAGCCCTCTGCGTTCGCCTTGGTCGCCATGACGATCACCCTAAAGGCTGGAGGGCGGGCGTGGGCGGGCCACCGTGGGCCCGCGGGAGTACGCCGAGGACCCCGCCGTTACCGTACGGCGGGGTCCTGGAGAGGACTTCGGACGATCAGGCGGCGGAGGAGCCGCTGGAGCTGCCGCTCGACGCGCTCGACTTCGAGCCGGAGGAACCGGAGCCGGACGACCCGGAGCCCGACGAGGACCCGGTCGACGCCGTGGACGTGGACTTGGAGTCCGACGACGAGCCCGCCGACTTGTCGCTCGAACCGCTCGACTCACCCGAGCCGTTCGACGCGCCCGTCTTGGCGGGCGTGCTGCTCGACGACGAGCCGCGGCTGTCGTTCCGGTAGAAACCGGAGCCCTTGAAGACGATGCCGACCGCGGAGAACACCTTCTTCAGGCGTCCTTGGCACGCGGGGCACACGGTGAGGGAATCGTCGGTGAATTTCTGCACCGCCTCGAGGCCCTCGCCGCATTCGGTGCACTGGTACTGATAGGTCGGCACTTGTTCCTCCTGGCACTCTCACTCAATGAGTGCTAACGACGCTCCATAGTGACGCATTCCGCTGGATCAGTCCACTGCCACCGGCACGCGGTGACCCATTCCACGCGCGGCGACGCGGCCCGACGCCTTCGGCGTGAGCCGCGAGCGCAGAGCGACGAGCGTGACCAGGGCCAGCGCGGTGCCGACCAGGGGCACCACGAACCCGGCGCTCGCGCCGTACGCGTCCGCGAGCTGCCCGGCGGCCGTGACCGCGCCCGCCTGGCCCAGCGCGACCGAGCCCGTCAGCCAGGTGAAGGCCTCCGTACGGGCCTCGGCGGGGACCAGCGGCTCGATCAGGGTGTAGCCGCCGATCAGCGCGGGCGCGATGCAGAGCCCGACCAGCAGGCCGAGCGCGGCGAGCACCGGGACCGAGTGCACGGCCCACAGCCCTGAGGCGGCCAGGGTCAGGCCCGCGTAACCGGCGATGAGCCGGCGGCGGGGGCCGGTCTTCCAGGCGACGGCACCGCACACGATTCCCGCGAGCATGTTGCCGGCGGCGAAGACTCCGTACAGAAGGCCGTTCGCACCGGGGTCGCCGATCTCCTCGGAGAACGCGGTGAGGGAGACCTGCATCCCGCCGAAGACCGAGCCGATACCGAGGAAGACCACGGCCAGGACCCGTACGCCGGGTACGGACAGCGCCGGGACCCGCGCCCCGGCGGCACCACCGGTACCGCTCGCACGCCGCGCACCGGCCGGACGCCGCCCCGCGGGCTCCGGCTGGGTGCCCTTGCGCGCCGCGAACAGCAGCCCGCCCACCAGGGTCAGCGCCCCCTCGGCGATCAGTCCCGCCGCCGGGTGCACACCGGTGCACAGCGCGGTCGCGACGACCGGGCCGATGACGAAGGTGAACTCGTCCGTGACGGACTCGAACGCGGCGGCCGTCGGCAGCAGCCGCGCCCGCCCCTCGGAGGAGCCGAGCAGCGCCGCCCAGCGGGCCCGCACCATCGGCCCCACCTGCGGGACCGAGGCGCCCGTCGGCACGGCGGCGGCGAACAGCGCCCACAGGGGCGCGCCCGCCAGCGCGAGCACCGTCAGCGCGGTGACGGAGGCCGCGTGCAGCAGCACTCCGGGCACCAGCACCGCGCGCTGGCCGAACCGGTCGGCGAGCTTGCCGTTCTGCGGCGCGCACAGCGCCATGGAGACACCGGTGACGGCGGCGACGGCGCCCGCGCTGCCGTACGAACCGGTTGTGTGCTGGACGAGCAGGACGATGCCGATCGTCAGCATCGCGAAGGGCTGTCGCGCGGCGAAGCCGGGAAGCAGGAACGTCCAGGCGCCGGGTGTACGCAGCAACTGCCCGTAACCCGGACGGGGCCGAGCGGTGCCCTCGGGGGCGCCGGCGGAGGTGTCGACCGTGTCGGCCACGGTCCTTGCCTTTCTGCCGCCTGGTGGCGTCCCCGGACGTGCGGGGGCCGCCGAGAGCTGTCCTCTTGCGCGGAACTGCGGTAGATACCCAGGGTCCACTGAAGGGGACGCCACGGCCGCCATACGGTCGCGCCAGCTCTGCGTCAGGCAGAGTTGGTCGATCAGGGTCAATCAAGGTCGATCAGGTTTGTGCCGCACGTCGATCCGTCGAAACGCCGGAGACAGTCCTCGACGCGGCAGGTACGGGCCTCATCCTACCTGGGAAACACCTGGAAGATCCCGGCCCGTACCTGTGATTGCCACCTCCGCCCGGAGGAGGCGGCCGTCAGCCGGACCCCCGTCCGAGCCCGCCGACCCCGCTCTCGGGTTTCCCGTGCGCCCCCGGCCTCCTGCCCGTACCGCCGCCGGCGCCTCCGCCCGTACCGCCCGTCCCGTTCGTCCCCAGCCAGTCGGCCAGCTTGCCGCCCTGCCCGACCGCCCGCAGCCGCCGTTCGGCCGCGTCCCGCACCGGATCCGTCGCCACCACCAGCAGCTCGTCGCCCCGCCGCAGCACCGTGGACGGCCCCGGCACGAAGCTCTTGTCCTCCCGTACGACCAGCGTGACCGCCGACCCCGGCGGCAGTCGCAGCTCGCCGACCTCCACGCCGTGCATCTTCGACCGGTCCGGGATGGCGACGGACAGCAGATGTCCCCGCAGCCGCTCCAGCGGCGCCGACTCGACACCGAGGTCGGCGGCCCCCGCGGGGTCGCCGAGGTGCAGCTTCCCGGCCACCCAGGGCAGCGTCGGGCCCTGCACGAGCGTGTACACGACCACCAGCACGAAGACGATGTTGAAGATCCGGTGGCTGCCCTCGATCCCCGAGACCATCGGGATGGTCGCCATGACGATGGGCACGGCGCCACGCAGCCCCGCCCACGACATCAGCGCCTTCTCCTGCCACGGGATGCGGAACGGCGCCAGGCTGACCAGTACGGAGACGGGCCGCGCCACCACGGTCAGCACCAGACCCACTATCACCGCGGGCCAGAAGTCGTCGCCCAGTTCGTGCGGCGTGACCAGCAGGCCGAGCAGGACGAACATCCCGATCTGCGCGAGCCAGCCCAGCCCCTCCGCGAACCCGCGGGTCGCGGGCGCGTGCGGGAGCTTGGAGTTGCCCAGCAGCATGGAGGCCAGATACACGGCGAGGAACCCGCTGCCGTGGGCCATGGCCCCGGCCGCGTACGCGACGACCGCGATGGCCATCACGGCGATCGGGTACAGACCGGAGGCCGGCAGGGCCACGCGCCGGAGCCCGAAGGCGCCGAGCCAGCCCACCGCGAGGCCGATGGCCGCTCCGATGGCCAGCTCCAGGGCGATCTCGCCCACGAGCACGTACCAGTGCTCCACCGGGCCGACCGTCGACAGCGCCACCACCATGATCACGACGGGTGCGTCGTTGAAGCCCGACTCCGCCTCCAGCGCGCCCGTCACCCTCGACGGCAGCGGGATCTTCCTCAGTACGGAGAAGACGGCGGCGGCGTCCGTCGACGAGACGACGGCGCCGATGATCAGGGCCTGCCGCCAGTCGAGGCCGACGAGGTAGTGCGCGGCGGTCGCGGTGACGCCCACGCTGACCGCGACACCGACGGTCGACAGCGCGACGGCGGCCGGCAGCGCGGGTCTGGCCTCTTTCCACTTGGCGCCGAGACCACCCTCGGCGAGGATCACGACCAGGGCGGCGTACCCGATCACCTGCGTCAGCTCGGCGTTGTCGAACTTGACGTTGAAGATGCCGTCCTGCCCTATGACGACGCCGATCCCGAGGTAGAGCAGCAGGCTGGGGAGCCCGCTCCGGGACGAGATCCGCACCGCGGCGACGGCGATCAGCAGCACGAGCGAGCAGATGAGCAGGAGTTCATTGAGCTGGTGGACAGTCAGCGGCCGATCCTTCCCCTCGCGCGCACCGGATCGTTTCTCCGGCCGTCGGCACTTCGTTACCTTACCTAATCTTTAACGTTTTCTTGACGCGATCGATCGTTCGTGCGATCGATCGCGTGATTTCCTGTGTGATCGTCCGAGGAGTCCCGCCGGTTCGCACTCCGGGTCGTACTAGTGACACCGCGTGGGGGCGAGGGAACGGCTGCGCCTATGGTTGCTGCAGCATTCCAGGACCACCCTGCCCCTCGAAGGACAGCGATGCCCGCCAACTCAACGCCCCCTGCCGCCAAGAAGAAGGGGCGACGCGCCCGTCTTGTCGTGATCGTCCTGGTCCTGGCTCTGGTAGCAGGCGTTGGCTACGGCGCCTACTGGGGCGTCAGCACCGTGCGTGCCTCGCTCCCGCAGACCACCGGCACGATCAAGGTGCCGGGACTCGACGGCCGGGTCGAGGTCAAGCGCGACAGCTACGGCATCCCGCAGATCTACGCCAACACCGACCGGGACCTCTTCCGCGCGCAGGGCTACGTCCAGGCGCAGGACCGCTTCTGGGAGATGGACGTCCGGCGCCACTTGACCTCGGGGCGGCTCTCCGAGATGTTCGGCAAGGGCCAGGTCGCGACGGACGAGTTCCTGCGCACGCTCGGCTGGCGGCGGGTGGCCCAGGAGGAGTACGACACCAAGCTCTCGGAGGAGACCAAGCGGAACCTCCAGTCGTACGCGGACGGTGTCAACGACTACCTCAAGGGCCGCGACGGCAAGGACATCTCCGTCGAGTACGCCGCTCTGAACTTCACCAACGACTACAAGCCCGCCGAGTGGACCCCCGTCGACTCGGTGGCCTGGCTCAAGGCGATGGCGTGGGACCTGCGCGCCAACATGCAGGACGAGATCGACCGTTCGCTGCTGACGAGCAGGATGGACGAGAAGCAGATCGAGGACCTGTACCCGTCGTATCCGTACAGCCGCAACCAGCCGATCGTCACCGAGGGCGCGGTCGATCCGGTCACCGGGCGGTACGACCCCGAGGCCCGGCCCGGCGACGCGACAGGTGACGGTACGGGCACCGGGACCGGCACCGGAACAGGCACGGGTGCGGGCACCGGCACGGGTGCGGGCACCGGAACAGGCACCGGCACGGACCCCGCCGACGCCACCCAGGGCCTGGAGTCCCAGCTCGACGCCCTCTCCGGCACCCTCGACGAGATCCCCGCCCTCCTCGGCCCCAGCGGCAGCGGCATCGGGTCCAACTCCTGGGTCGTCTCCGGCGAATACACGACAACCGGCAAGCCGCTGCTCGCCAACGACCCGCACCTCGCGCCCTCGCTGCCCTCGGTCTGGTACCAGATGGGCCTGCACTGCCGCAGCTTCACCGAGGACTGCCAGTACGACGTAGCCGGCTACACCTTCGCCGGAATGCCCGGCGTCATAATCGGCCACAACAAGGACATCGCCTGGGGCATGACCAACCTCGGTGCCGACGTGACCGACCTCTATCTGGAGAAGGTCAACGGCGACACCTACCAGTACGGGAACGAGCAGAAGAAGTTCACGACCCGTCAGGAAACGATCAAGATCGCCGGGGCCAAGAGCCAGACCATCACGGTCCGCTCCACCGGCCGCGGTCCGGTGGTCTCCGACCGGAACGCCGAGCTGCGCAGGGTCGGCGACAAGGCCCCCGTCACCAACGCGGCCCCCGACCGCGGCGACGGATACGCCGTCTCCCTCCAGTGGACCGCCCTCCAGCCCGGCCGGTCCATGGACGCGGTCTTCGCGATCAACAAGGCCGAGGACTTCACCCAGTTCCGCAAGGCGGCCCAGTTCTTCGAGGTCCCCTCGCAGAACCTGATCTACGCCGACTCCAAGGGCAACATCGGCTACCAGGCGCCCGGCCGGATCCCGATCCGCGCCAAGGGCGACGGCTCGGTCCCCGCACCCGGCTGGGAGCCCGAGTACCGCTGGGAGGACTACGTCTCCTTCGACGAGCTTCCTTACGAGGAGAACCCGGAGCGCGGCTACATCGTCACCGCCAACCAGGCCGTCATCGACAAGGACGACTACCCGTACCAGCTCACCGAGGACTGGGGTTACGGCGCGCGCAGCCAGCGGATCAACGACCTGATCAAGTCGAAGATCAAGGACGGCGGCAAGATCTCCATGGACGACATGCGCACCATGCAGACCGACAACCGCAGCGAGATCGCCACGCTCCTCATGCCGTACCTGCTGAAGATCGACGTCGCGGAACCCTCCGTGCGCGAGGCGCAGAAGCTCCTCGAAGGCTGGGACGGCACCCAGGAACCCGACTCGGCGGCGGCCGCGTACTTCAACGGCGTCTGGCGCAACGTCCTCAAGCTCGCCTTCGGGAACAAGCTTCCCAAGGAGGTGCGCGTCAAGGGCGAGTGCCTCGCCGTGCGGCCCGCCGACAGCACGGGGCCGGTCGACGGCCTTGAGCAGCTGGTGCGGGAGTGCGGCAAGCGCTCCCCGGACTCGGCGCAGCCGGACGGCGGCGACCGCTGGTTCGAGATCACCCGCAAGATCCTCAAGGACGAGGACAACGACTGGTGGCAGGCCCCGGGGACGCGTACGGAGAAGCCCGCGGACACCCGCGACGAGCTCCTGCTCCGCGCCCTCACGGACGCGCGCTGGGAGCTGACCGCGAAGCTCGGCAAGGACGTCTCCAGCTGGAGCTGGGGCCGGCTGCACCAGCTGACCCTGGAGAACCAGACCCTCGGTACGGAGGGCCCCGGGATCGTGCGGACCCTGCTCAACCGGGGTCCGTGGAACCTGGGCGGCGGCGAGGCCGCCGTCAACGCCACGGGCTGGAACGCGGCCGGCGGCTACGAGGTCATGTGGGTGCCGTCGATGCGGATGGTGGTCAACGTCGACGACTGGGACAAGTCCCGCTGGATCAATCTGACGGGTGCCTCGGGGCACGCGTACAGCGCGAACTACACCGACCAGACCGACAAGTGGGCCAAGGGTGAGCTGCTCGACTGGTCGTTCAGCAGCAGAGCCGTGGAGGAGAGCACGGGGGACACCCTGACGCTCGCCCCGTAGGGCGCGGGACACGAGGGCCCGCCCAGCCGGACGCACCGGCCGGGCGGGCCCTTCAGTTCCCGGTGAAGCGGCGCGTCCCCGCCGGGGTCACCGCCACGTGCACCGGCCGGTCGTGCGGCTCCCCGGGGACGCGGCCGACCACCTCGTGGTCGTACAGCAGCACCGCGAGAGCGGGCCCCCCGCCGCCGTCCGTGCCGCCCGCACGCCCGTCCGCAGCCCGCTCCAGCCGCGCCAGGACCCGGTCGTACGATCCGCCGCCCCGGCCCAGCCGCATGCCGCGCCCGTCCACGGCGAGCCCGGGGAGCAGCACCACCCGCGCCCGGAGCACCGCCCGCACGCCGAGCCGGGGCCCGTCCGGCTCCAGCAGTCCGCGCCCGGCGCGCACGAGCCGCTCCGCCCCGCCGTACGCGGCCCAGTCCAGATCGTTGTCCGGCAGCAGCACCGGCAGGAGCACGCGCACCCCCCGCTCCCGCAGCGCGTCGAGCAGCGGGCGCGTGCCCGGCTCGCTTCCCACGGAGACGTACGCGGCGACGGTCCCGGCCGACGCGAGTTCGGGAAGCTCCAGCGCGTGCCCGGCGAGAACCGCGGCGGCCTCCCGGACGTCCTCCTCCGAAAGGAGGCGCCGCGCCGCGAGGAGTTCCCGCCGTAGGGCTGACTTTCCCGACATGTCAGTACTCACCGGACTTCGCAAATCTCTCGTATGTGTATGTATGGAGAGAAAGTTAACCGGAGCCACATCTTCCCCTCATCCGCCACGGATATGGTGCTCGGCATGACTCAGTCGCCCCCCAGGATCAGCAAGGCTGTCATCCCCGCCGCAGGTCTCGGAACACGTTTCCTCCCCGTCACCAAGGCCACTCCCAAAGAGATGCTGCCTGTCGTCGACAAGCCCGCGATCCAGTACGTCGTTGAGGAAGCCGTGATGGCCGGGCTCTCCGACGTCCTCATGGTCACCGGACGCAACAAGCGTCCCCTGGAGGACCACTTCGACCGCAACTACGAGCTGGAGGAGGCGCTCACCCGCAAGGGAGACACCGAACGGCTCGCCAAGGTGCAGGAGTCCAGCGACCTGGCCACCATGCACTACGTGCGGCAGGGCGACCCCAAGGGCCTCGGTCACGCCGTCCTGTGCGCCGCCCCGCACGTCGGCGACCAGCCCTTCGCGGTGCTCCTCGGTGACGACCTGATCGACCCGCGCGACCCGCTGCTCTCCCGCATGGTCGAGATCCAGGAGACCGAGGGCGGCAGCGTCATCGCGCTGATGGAGGTCGAGCCCGACCAGATCCATCTCTACGGATGCGCCGCCGTCGAGCCCACCGCCTACGGCGACGTGGTCAAGGTGCACGATCTGGTCGAGAAGCCCGACCGCGCCGACGCGCCCAGCAACTACGCCATCATCGGCCGCTACGTCCTCGACCCCGCCGTCTTCGAGATACTGCGCAAGACGGAGCCCGGCCGGGGCGGTGAGATCCAGCTCACCGACGCCCTCCAGCAGTTGTCCGCCGACGAGAAGGTCGGCGGTCCGGTGCACGGCGTGGTCTTCAAGGGACGCCGGTATGACACGGGTGACCGCGGCGACTATCTGCGTGCCATTGTCAGACTCGCGTGCGAACGTGAGGACCTGGGCCCGGACTTCCGGTCCTGGCTGCGCAGTTACGTCACCGAGGAGATGTAGGTCTTGAGCAGTACGGCGACACCGGCACCCACACCTGTCTCCGGTCAGGGGCGGCTCTGGACGGTCGACGAGCACCTGGCGGACATCCTCGCCACGGTCCGCCCGCTGGACCCGATCGAGCTGCAACTGCCCGACGCCCAGGGCTGCGTCCTCGTCGAGGACGTCACGGTGCCGGTGGCGCTGCCGCCGTTCGACAACAGCTCCATGGACGGCTACGCGGTCCGTACGGCCGACGTGTCGCGCGCCGACGAGGAGTTCCCGGCCGTCCTGACGGTCGTCGGCGACATCGCGGCGGGGGGCGGCACCCCGCCCCGTGTCGGCCCCGGCCAGGCCGCCCGGATCATGACCGGCGCACCGCTGCCACCGGGCGCCGAGGCCGTCGTCCCCGTCGAATGGACCGACGGCGGTACGGGCGCCGGAGCCGCCACCTCCATGCGCCCGGCCCACTCCGCGCCCGAGGGAGCGCGGGGCGAGGTCCGGGTGTACCGGCCGGCCGTGGCCCGCGCCCATGTCCGCGCGCGCGGCAGCGACGTACAGGCCGGGGACCTCGCCCTGGAGGCCGGCACGGTCCTCGGACCGCCGCAGATCGGCCTGCTGTCCGCCATCGGCCGCGCGACCGTCCGGGTCCACCCGCGCCCGCGCGTCGTGGTGCTGTCGACCGGCAGTGAACTGGTCCAGCCGGGCGAGGCGTTGGGCGAGGGCCAGATCTACGACTCCAACAGCTTCGCGCTCACCGCCGCCGCGCGTGACGCCGGCGCCATCGCGTACCGGGTCGGCGCGGTCACCGACGACGCGGACACCCTCCGGTCCACCATCGAGGACCAGCTGATCCGCGCGGACATGATCGTGACGACCGGCGGTGTCAGCGTCGGGGCGTACGACGTGGTCAAGGAGGCGCTCTCCTCCGTGGGAGACGAGGACGAGCCGGGCGGCGGCATCGACTTCCGCAAGCTCGCGATGCAGCCGGGCAAGCCCCAGGGCTTCGGCTCCATCGGCCCCGAGCACACCCCGCTGCTCGCCCTCCCCGGCAATCCCGTCTCCTCCTACGTGTCCTTCGAGCTGTTCGTGCGCCCCGCGATCCGCGCGCTCATGGGCCGCCGGGACGTCCACCGCCCGACGGTCCGGGCCACGCTGAAGGCCGACGCGCCGCTGAGATCCCCGGCCGGCCGCCGTCAGTTCCTGCGCGGTACGTACGACGCCGAGGCGGGCACGGCCGTCCCCGTCGGGGGCGCCGGTTCCCATCTCGTCGCGGCCCTCGCCCTCGCCGACGCGCTCATCGTGGTCCCCGAGGAGGCGACCTCGATGGAGCCCGGGAGCGAGGTCGACGTGGTGCTGCTCGGCTGAGGGGCCCGTGGTGGCGGTAGCGTGTCTGCCCAGACAGGCCCCGCCGGGCCCGGACCGGGAGCGCCACAGCGATGACTGCGTTTTCCCGGGGGGAGACCCCCGGACCCTCTGGACAAGGCCGACTGACGCATATCGACGAGGCGGGCGCGGCCCGCATGGTCGACGTCTCCGCCAAGGAGGTCACCGCGCGCACCGCCAGCGCGAGCGGCCGGGTGCTGGTGTCGCCGCGCGTGGTCCAACTGCTGCGGGGCGACGGCGTGCCCAAGGGTGACGCCCTGGCCACCGCGCGGATCGCGGGCATCATGGGCGCGAAGCGGACTCCGGAGCTGATCCCGCTCTGCCATCCGCTGGCGCTCTCCGGAGTGAAGCTGGACCTCGCCGTCGCGGACGACGCGGTGGAGATCCTGGCGACGGTGCGCACCACGGACCGCACCGGCGTGGAGATGGAGGCCCTGACCGCCGTCTCCGTCGCGGCCCTGACGGTGGTCGACATGGTGAAGGCCGTCGACAAGGGCGCGGTGATCACGGACGTGCGGGTCGAGGAGAAGACCGGCGGGAAGTCGGGCCCCTGGTCGCGCCGCACCCCGGAACCGGACGCACCGCCGGATCCCCGGCCGCTGCCGGACGGGACCTCCGAGAGGGGCACGGTATGACTTCCGCCGGGAGCGGCCCCGCGGCCCCCGCGCCCCGGGCGAGCAGGCCCTACCGCGCCCTCGTCGTCACGGCGTCGAACCGCGCGGCCGCCGGTGTGTACGCGGACACCGGGGGCCCGCTCATCGCCAACGCCCTCGGGGAGCTGGGCTTCTCGGTCCAGGGACCGCTGGTCGTGCCCGACGGCGACCCGGTCGAACAGGCCCTGCGCGAAGGGGTCGCCGCCGGGTACGCCGTGATCCTGACCACCGGCGGCACCGGCGTCTCGCCCACCGACCGCACCCCCGAGGCCACCCGCCGTGTGCTGGACCGGGAGATCCCCGGCATCCCCGAGGCGATCCGCGCCGAGGGCGCCCGCAAGGTCCCCACCGCCGCGCTCTCGCGGGGTCTCGCGGGCGTCGCGGACCGGACCCTGATCGTGAACCTGCCGGGCTCGTCCGGCGGTGTACGGGACGGGCTCGCCGTCCTCGGCCCCCTGCTCGTCCACGCCGTCGACCAGATCCACGGCGGCGATCACCCGCGTACCGACGGATGAACCACCCCTTCTGGCCCGTGGCGCTGGTGGACGGCGACATCGTCCTGCGCCCCATAAAGTCGCGCGACCAACGGGCCTGGCGCGAGGTCAACCGGCGCAACCGCGAGTGGCTGCGGCCGTGGGAGGCGACGATCCCGCCACCGCCGCCCGGCGCCCCGGTCGCCCAGCGCCCGACGTACCGGCAGATGGTCCGTCATCTGCGCGCCGAGGCGAACGCGGGGCGGATGCTGCCTTTCGTCATCGAGTACCGGGGTCGGCTCGTCGGCCAATTGACGGTGGCCGGGATCACCTGGGGTTCGATGTGCTCGGGCCATGTCGGCTACTGGGTGGACCGGGACGTCGCGGGGCGCGGTGTCATGCCGACGGCCGTGGCCCTCGCCGTCGACCACTGTTTCCGTATGGCGGGGATGCACCGGATCGAGGTGTGCATTCGCCCCGAGAACGGGCCGAGCCGCCGTGTCGTGGAGAAACTCGGATTCCGTGAGGAAGGGACCCGGCCCCGCTATCTGCACATCGACGGGGCCTGGCGGGACCATCTGGTCTTCGCGCTGACGGCCGACGAAGTGCCGGAAGGACTCCTCCACCGCTGGCACCAGGCGCGACCTGGAACACCGCAGAAATAAAATAAGTGTTCGAAATTAGTCGCCATCCGACCATCAAGTGATCCGAACAATCACAAAAAAAGTCCGTGATATCAGCCAGATCGTGCGACACACCGGCTCAATTGGCGGATCCCCTCGCGCGTAGACCTCTACGGTGTGAACCGTGAGCAGCAGCGGCCTCATCTACGCAGTCATCGTCGGGGCCTGGGCCGCCTACTTGGTACCGATGTGGCTCCGCAGGCAGGACGAGCTCAACGAGGCCCGTCCCACGGAACGCTTCAGCACCGCCATCCGGCTGCTGTCCGGACGGGCGGGGATGGAGCGCCGGTACGCCAAGGAGTTGCAGGAACGCGCTACCGAAGAGGCCGGGCCCGACGATGAACCGGACGCCGCGGCGGAGCCGACGAGCTCCGTCGACGTCCGGTCCTTCTCCGCGCCCGCGGCCCGTACGGAAGCCAGGCTGGAGATCCCGGCGCCGTCGAAACGCCCGGCGTCCGCGCCGGCCCACGCGTCCGACCCGGCGCACGCCCCCGCCGCGCAGTCCCGTCCGGCACCGGAACGGCGCCCGCGTCCCACCGGCGCCGCGGCCGAACGAGCCCGCCGCGCCCAGCGCTCGCAGGTTCTCGCCCGCCGCCGGCGCACCACCGTGGTGCTCTTCCTCGCCTTCACCGTCGGCGCGGTCGTCGCCGGCGTCCAGGGACTCGCCTTCCTGTGGGCACCGGGCGTCCCCGCCGTACTCCTCAGCGTGTACATCGTGCATCTGCGCGCCCAGGAGCGGCGCCGCTTCGTCTTCACCATGGACCGCCGCAGGGCCGAGATCGCCGCGCAGCGCCTGCGCGAGAACCGCCCCCGCCGGCACCATCAGGTCTCGGCCGCCCCGGCCGAGCCGGACGAGGAGCCCGAACCCCGCCCCGCCCCGGAACCGGCCGCCTCGGTCTCCCCGCAGGAGGCGGGCCGGCGCGCGCTGGTCGAGCAGACGGACCACGCCGAATGGGTCGACCAGCAGCGCGAGCGCGGCCCGGCGCGCGGCGACAGCTGGGAGCCGGTCCCGGTCCCGCTCCCGACGTACGTGACGGCACCCGTCGCCCCGCGCGCGTCGAGCGGTGTGAACGTCAGCGACCCGGAGACCTGGAGCGCGGCCCGCTCCTCCACGGCCGAACCGGCCCCCGCGGAACCGGCGACCCCCGAACCCCCCGCCCCCCGCCACACCCCCCCGCTCCAGCGCCGCAGCCGAACCCCCCTCTTCGACCAGTACGACGACGGCGACCGCCCCCGCGCGGCCAACGAGTGACCAGCACGGAACTGATTTCCAAGCAGCCCGATGGGGGTGCTAAAGTTTCACTCGTCGCAAGGGCCTGTGGCGCAGTCTGGTAGCGCACCTCGTTCGCATCGAGGGGGTCTGGGGTTCAAATCCCCACAGGTCCACGGCAAGTGAGAAGCCCCTACCGGGGAAATCCGGTAGGGGCTTTTCGTTGTGTGGTCGAGATGAAGGCGGTATTGGTCTAGGCCAGCCGCTCCCGTCCCAGTATCCTCACCCGTAGCCAGTGGCACACCCCCCCCCACCCAGGTTGCGTGCTGGCGCGGGCGACCGCCGACTCAACTCCGCCCCAAGCAGCCGGGTCCCCCCACTCGCCGCCTCTAGGAGTCACGGTGAAAATTCGCACCAGAAGCTCGGCGATCATCGGCACCATCTGCCTTGCCACCTCCCTCGCCTTCGCCACGGCGTACGCCGACGAGCCCGCCGCCCCGCCCAAGGCGGCGGCGGCCGACGTCGCGCTCACGGAAGTGGCCACGGCCCAGAACCCCGTCGCCGGTGCCGCCGGGCCCGACGGCACCGTGTGGATCGCCGAACGCGCGGGCACCGTACGGGTCCTGACGGACAGCGGGCTCGGCGAGCCCGTGCTCGACATCTCCGACGAGACCACCACCGACGGTGAACGCGGCCTGCTCGGCGTCGCGTTCGACAACGAGCTGGCGCACTTCTACATCTCGTACACGGACCTCGAAGGCACCAGCACCATCGACGAGTTCGCCGTGGAGTCGGGCGCGATCCAGCCGGACTCGCGCCGTACCGTCCTCACCCAGACGCAGCCGTACGAGAACCACAACGGCGGGGACATCAAGTTCGGTCCCGACGGTTACCTCTACATCGCGTTCGGCGACGGCGGCGCGGGCGGCGACCCGCACGGCAACGGGCAGAAGCTCGACACCCTGCTCGGCAAGATCCTGCGGATCGACCCGGGCGGCGCGGAGCCGTACGCGATCCCGGCGGACAACCCGTTCGTGGACGACCCGAACGCGAAGGACGAGATCTGGTCGTACGGACTGCGCAACCCGTGGCGGTTCTCCTTCGACTCCGGCACCGGCGACCTGCTGATCGGTGATGTCGGCCAGAGCGACTGGGAGGAAATCGACTGGTCCCCGGCGGACAGCGAGGGCGGCGAGAACTACGGCTGGGCCTCGATGGAGGGCACCCACCCGTTCCGGGGCGGCACCGAGCCGGCGAACCACGTTCCGCCGGTCTTCGAGTACGACCGCAACGGACTCGGCTGCTCGGTCACCGGCGGTTACGTCTACCGCGGTGACGCGATCCCGGAGCTCCAGGGGCAGTACCTCTACAGCGACTACTGCGACGGCACCGTACGCGGTCTGACCATCGAGAACGGCGAGGTCACCGGTCAGAGCGATCTCGGAGTCAACGGCGGCGAGGTCATCTCCTTCGTGCAGGACGGCGACGGCGAGCTGTACGTGCTCGGCCTCGGCGGCACCGTCTCCCGCATCGACCCCGCGTAACGGCCTCCGCCGACGCGTCCGCACAGCGGCGCGGCGACCGCTCACGGCGTCCCGCCCGATCCCCGTGATCGGGCGGGACGCCGTCGTCTCCACCGCCCGTCACTGCCCCGTCGCCACCGGCCCGCCGGACCACACACGGCAGGAGACGGCCACCACCAATGGCCACACGGCCTGTACGAAGGTGACCACCCGCTCCGCGACCCCCGGCGCCTTCCCGCCGCGCAGCTCGACCACGAACCACAGCGCGCACACGCACATCAGCGCGCTCGCGACGATCGCCACCTTGAACCGCAGCCCCCACGGCACCGTTGCCCTGCGCCTGGCGGCCAGCGCCGGCCACACGGCGAGCAGTACGAAGCCGACCGCCGCCACCGCCCCGTGCCCCAGGGCCCCGCCGCTGACGGGCGCGGGCACCAGGGTCAGGGTCATCGCGGCCAGCCCGCCGCCGGCCAGGGCGATCCGTCCGGCCGGTGCGGCCTCCCGCAGCCCGTGCGCCGTGACCACGTAGCAGCTTCCCAGCACGATCAGTATTCCCGTCATCAGCCAGTAGCCGCGGGCACCGTAGGACGCCAGCACGCTGAGTGTGTCGACCGAGGGGTTGTAACCGGGGCCCTGGAGCAGCTGCGCGATCATCCAGGCACCGACAAGGAGCAGAGGGGCGCCCCCCGAAGAGAGGAGGACCCACCAAGGGGCACGTCGCATCAGCCCACCGTAAACAGCGTCCGCCCTCTCTCCCGGGTGACACACCACCACCTGAACCACCCCGCCCCCGCGTCCGTGCCCCCTGTACAGATCCGCGGCTCAGGCCGTCACCCTCACAGGAGAAACCACATGGCCACGGCGCCCCCACCCAAGCCGGACCCCAAGCCTGAACCCACGTCGGCGGGACAGCCGGAATCCCCCACGGCACCGGGCGGCGACAGGCCGGGCACCGACAACTGGCTGGCGCGCATGGCGCTGCGCTTCACCGCGTTCACCGAGAAGTGGCTGCCCGACGCCCTCGGGTTCGTCCTCGTCGGTACGTTCGCGGTCTTCGCGCTCGGACTCGCGACCGGCGAGGGGCTGTACGGGCGGCCCGGCGATCCCGCGGACACCGCCGGGTTCGGGCTGGTGGACGCCTGGGGACAGGGCTTCTGGTCGCTCATCACCTTCACGCTCCAGATGGCGATGATCATTATCGCCGGGTACGCGGTCGCGGTCTCCCCGCCGATGAGCCGGCTGATCGCCAGGATCGCGCGCGTGCCCCGTACCCCGCGCGGCGCCATCGCGTTCACCGCCGCTGTCGCCATGGCGACCTCGTACCTCAACTGGGCCTTCAGCCTCATCTTCACGGCGATCCTCGCCAAGGAGATCGCGCGCCGCGTCCCGGGCGTGGACTACCGGGCGCTCGGCGCGATGGCCTTCCTCGGGCTGGGCACCGTGTGGGCGCAGGGACTGTCCGGGTCCGCCGCGCTCCAGGTGGCCAGCGAGGCGTCGAGTCCGCCCGCGGTCCAGGAGGTCATCGCGGACGGGCGCGGCAGCGGGCTCATCCCGCTCACCGACACGATCTTCCTCTGGCAGGGCATCGTGGCCACGGCCATCGTCTTCGTCATCGCGGTGGTCACGGCCTGGTTCCTGTCGCCGTCCCCCGAGCGGGCGAAGACCGCGGAGCAGCTCGGCATCGAGCTGGGGCCGAGCGTCGCCGAGAAGCGTGAGCGGACGCGTCGCGGCCGGCCGGGGGAGTGGATCGAGTACAGCCCCGTCTTCGCGATCCTGCTCTTCGCACTCGGCGTCTGGTACCTCGTACGGCACTTCGCCCTCGCCGAGGGCGACCCCCTCAACGCGCTGGACCTCAACACCGTCAACCTCATCCTGATCCTGCTGGCCCTCATCCTGCACTGGCGCCCCGTCCGGCTCGCCCAGGCGGTCAAGGAGGGCACGCCCGCCGCCTCCGGTGTCCTGCTCCAATTCCCCCTGTACGGCGGCATCTTCGGCATGATCGCCTTCACCGGGCTGAGCAAGACCATCGCCGGCTGGCTGGTCTCGGTGTCGAACGAGTTCTTCTACCCGGCCCTCATCGCGATCTACAGCATGGTGCTGGGCGTCTTCGTGCCGAGCGGCGGCAGCAAGTGGGTGATCGAGGCGCCGTACGTCCTGGAGGCCGCCAACCAGCTCCAGGTGAACCAGGGCTGGATGGTGGTCGTGTACGACCTCGGCGAGGCCAGCGCCAATCTGCTCCAGCCGTTCTGGATGCTGCCCACGCTGACCATCCTCGGCCTGAAGGCGCGCGACATCATGGGCTACACCTTCGCCATGTTCCTCGCCTGCTTCCCGGCGGTGCTGATCCTCGTGACCCTCTTCGCCCGCACCCTGCCCTTCCCGTAGGGACGAAAGGACGGCCGGGGCGCGAACGAGGCCGGGCAGGGGCGGTACGGGCCCGCTGCCCGGCCTCGTCGAAGGCCACGGGGGGTGAGCGGTCAGCGGCCGGCGGTCTCCGCGAACGCGCACGGCATCGAGCGGACCCGGTTGTCGAAGTTCGAGGGCACCAGCACCGGCGCGCCCACGGCGCGCAGCTCGGGCAGTCTCGTCAGCAACTCCCGGAACAGCGCCTTCATCTCCTGCTTCGCCAGGAACGTGCCCAGGCAGTAGTGCGGGCCGCCCCCTCCGTAACCCACGTGCGGGTTGGGGCTGCGGGTGATGTCGAAGCGGTCCGGGTCGGCGAAGACCGACTCGTCGCGGTTGGCGGAGGCGTAGAAGAGCACCACCCGCTGGCCCCGCCGGAAGTCGTGTCCGTTCAGCCGGTGGTCCTCGGTGAGCCGGCGCCGGAACTGGATGATCGGTGTCGAGTGACGCACGATCTCCTCGACGGCGCCGTCCGCGTACCGGTCGAAGTCGCCCAGCAGCAGCGCGCGTTGGTCGGGGTGGTCGGTCAGCAGGGACAGGCCGTGCGCGATCGCGTTGCGCGTGGTCTCCACACCGGCGACCATCAGCAGCGAGAAGAACGAGCCGAGCTGGCGGCCGTTGAGGGACTGTCCGTCGATATCGGCGTTCACCAGCGCGGAGATGAGATCCCCGGTCGGGTTCCTGCGCCGTTGCCTTCCGAGGTCCGCGACCATTCCCTGCATGGAAGCGAGCGCCCGGAGTCCCTTTCCCGGGACGCGAATCCGCTGTCTCACGGTGCGCGCGACACCCGTTTCGACGGACGCCCGATTCACCTGGGCGAGAATCGCGGGGCGCTCCTTCTCGGGGATACCCATCAGATTGCAGATGATTTCGAACGGCATGCGCGAGGCGACCGCGGTGACGAAATCGGCCGGACGTTCCCGGAGCATGTCGTCCACGATTCGGGTGGCCACCGAACGGACGTCCTCCTCCGTCGCGGCGAGAATGCGCGGAGTGAAGGCCCGGGAGACGATCCTGCGCAACTGCGCGTGCTGCGGATCGTCGAGATTGACCAGGGACTCCCCGAAGAGGGCCCGCACCCAGCGGGCCGGCTCGGGGGTGGTGACGCCCGGCGCGCTGCCGAACACCCGCGCGTTACGGCTGGCCTCGACCACGTCGGCGTGTCCGACCAGCGCGTGGAAGCCCCGCTCCGGCCGCAGCCGGCTCCCGGGGCGCTCCACGAAGTACTGCGGCTCCCCGAGGGCGCGCAGCCGGGCGAAACCCTCCAGCCTTTCGGAATGCGGTAGTTTCCAGAACGCGGGATCGGCGAGATTCGGTCTCATTTTTTTCCATTCCTTCCGTGACTTGGAGCTTCCCACGGCCGACATGCCATCAGCATGTGCCGGATGTGGGGCAGACGGGGGTGTCGAGGCGCTTCTTTCGCACTGGGGAACGAGCACTCCGCCACTCGGGTGACGCGAAATCACTCCGGGGGCCGAAGGGCCACTACTGTGCCGGAGCATGACCTCTACCAACACCGCGCAGGGAAGCCCGCAATACGCTCCGCTGCTCGGCACCCTCACGGTAATTCCCTGGACCGGCGAAGCCTCCGACGGCGAGCGCAACCCGCCTTTCCTGCTGGCCTATTCACTCGGTGACGGCCGCGACGGGGCCGAGGCCGGAGCGGAGGCGATGCGTGCGGTCATCGAGAAGGCGGGACTCCACACCGGCGCCGGGCTCGTCGACGTGGGCCAGTCGCCCAACGTCCCGATCACCCTCCTCGTACAGGCCGGGCGGGCCGTGCTGAACATGCCGTACCTCAAGGCCCAGTGCGCCGTCCCGCCGGAGTGGGAGGAGGACGCGCGCGCGACCGGCGGGGTGTACTTCATCATCGCCACCCGGCCGTGGCCCGAGGGCACCCCCGGCAGGCCGGTGAGCGAGGAGGCGCTGCGCGCCTTCGTCGGCGACGAGGAGGTGCTCACCGGCGCCGCGCACTGCCTGGTGCCCGTGAGCAGCCTGCGCGGCTGAACGCGGCCGGGGCACGACCTCGGGGGCGCCGGCCTCCCGGCCCGCGCCCCCTGCTCACCAGCCCTTGCGGCCGGCCCCGCCGTCAGCGGGGGACCGTACGTCCCGCCGCGCCCCACTCCCGCACGAGAGCGCTGTAGATGGGAGTGGGGACCGGCGTGGGCGCGGGAGGAGGCGGCGAAGGGGGCGGGGAGACCTCTTCGCCACGGAAGTCGGGTACCGCTGAGAGGCGCTGCCATTTGGGCGCTCGCACGGAGTTCATGCCCTGGAAACGCCGTACTCGACCCCGGAGTCACTGCACCCGGCGTGTCGTGGCGAAAGCCGACACGCTCATTCGAATACGCGACCGAACCGGTGGAGCACACCATGACGACAGTAGTGATCGACAACGCGTCGCCTTCCGGCGTGGACAGCGAGGAGGCCCTGCGGGACGGGCCGCGCCGCATCGGGGCGGGGCGGGTGCTGGCGTGGCTGCTGGTGGTGACGGGTGCGGCGGGTGTGCTGGCGTCGTGGGTGATCACGATCGACAAGTTCAAGCTGCTGGAGGACCCGGGCTTCACGCCGGGGTGCAGTCTGAACCCGGTGGTCTCGTGCGGGAACATCATGACGAGCGAGCAGGCGTCGGTCTTCGGGTTCCCCAACCCGATGCTGGGGCTGGTGGCGTACGGGATCGTCGGGTGCGTGGGCGCGGGGCTGCTGGCGGGAGCGCGGTACCGGCGGTGGTTCTGGCTCGGGCTCAACGCCGGGATGCTGTTCGGCGTCGGCTTCTGCACCTGGCTCCAGTACCAGTCGCTCTACAGCATCGGCTCGCTCTGTCTGTGGTGCTCGCTGGCCTGGGTGGCGACGATCGTGATGTTCTCCTACGTCACCACGCACAACGTCACGCACCGGATCCTTCCCGCGCCCGCCGCGCTGCGCGGCGTGCTGGGGGAGTTCCACTGGGTGCTGCCCGTGCTGTGGATCGGGACCATCGGGGTGCTCGTCCTGACCCGCTGGTGGGACTTCTGGACCAGCTGAGAAACGGCCGTGGGGGGGGGGGGGGGAGGGGGGGGGGGGGGGGGGAGGGGGGGGCCGGGGGGGGGGGGGGGGGGGGGGGGGTGGGTGGTGGGGGGGGGGGGGGGGGAGGGGAGGGGGAGGGGGGGGGGGGGGGGGGGGGGAGGTT